>JAZORF010000019.1:0-15674 GCA_045656545.1 Acutalibacteraceae bacterium
GGATTTGCGATATAGTTTTAAACTGCGATATGTGCAGTGCACGCGATATGTTTGCTACAGCTAACGCGAAAAAAGACACTTTCATTTTGAAAGTGTCTTTTTTGATATTATATAATTAAAATCCCATCACTTCATTTTGTGATGGGATTTCGTTTAATCATTGCTTGATTTTTCAAGTTCGGCAACGCATTTACGACAAATGCTGTGACCTTTGTATGAAACCATATCAAAATCGGTCTCGTTACAGAACAAACAAGATGGCTCGTATTTTTTAAGTATAACGGTGTTGCCTTCTGTAAAAATCTCCATAGCGTCAACATCTTCTTCGATATTCATAACGCGACGAAGCTCTTTTGGAATAACAATGCGACCTAAGCGGTCCATCTTTCTAACAATACCTGTTGACTTCATAAATTACCTCCGAATTTATTATGGTAACTTGATTATAATGTCAAATTCTGTAAAAGTCAAGACTTTTTTAACAAATTATGTAAATTTATGAATATTTTGACTATTTAACTGTGAAGCAGAGAAACAACGGCGGTAATAGCGGTAACACCAATGTAAGACGCCAAAACCATAACTGTATTAAAGAAACTTGCCACGCCCAAAACCGACAGTGTAATGTTGAGCGCCATAATCAAGCAGGTAAGCACCACAACGGTAATGGATGCGGCGGTGGCACTTCTGTTCAAACTGATGGATGACACAAAAGCATCAACAAAGCCTTTAGCATTATCGGCACAAAGGAGCGCAGGCTCGTTATCGGTGGGTGACATACGGTCGCAGTAATATCTTGAGGCATCACTGGCCATAACTTCAACGGCACCGGTAGGCAGTCCGTAGGCAGTGCAAACAAGGTCGGCGGTCACATTTGGGTCAACGGTGCGCACAAGCAAGGTCGCACCTGTGTTGTTAAGACGGCGCAGACTATGAAGCATACGGCGGTCGGCAGAATAGCCAATAATAAACATTGCGGCAATTTTGTCGTCAATGGCAAGGTAGAGGGGGAATTTGCCGCTTTTTAAAATCTTGCGGTCAACCTCCATTGAGGGAACAGGGATGGAGTGAGATTCCATAATCATACGGTTGCCAAGCAAGGTTTTCTTTTCGTCAACCCAGCCGGTAAGCCCCATGGAGTTTTCGTAAATAACCGAGTCGGCGGCAAGCATACCTGCGCCGGTGGTAGCGGCAATCTGGTTAAACATACCTGCCAAGGGAGAGTGCCCCTCGGTAGTAAGAGCGGCGGCAGTCATAAATGCAACATCAGGTGATAGACCGCCAAAAGTGCGGAACTTAAACAGGCTTATACATTCGTCGTTAAATATTTCGTCGGAGTCAAGGACAACCACATTGGCGTCGCCAAGTTCTTCTGCCGCTTTAAATCCGCTAAACATAACCTTGTTGTTGCGAAGTTTTCTGCAAATGCGGTTAAGCAAAACAGCAGAGGGATAAGATGCGGCAATTTGTGCGCCAAGGCAACATACACTTGCAAAGGCGGTAGCCACAACCGCTGCAGAGTCACCCATAATCAAAGATGCAACTGTGGCAAATACAGCGGCTGCAAGAGTTATAACCGACATTTTTCCACTTAATTTCTCATAAAGGTCGGGAGAGAGTGAGTATGAAATAAATCCTGCCATATCCACAGTAGTGCGGCGACCTAAAATCAGGGTTTCACCGTGCTTTTTTGGGTTAAGGATAGATGCAGAAGCGGGAGCACCGATAAATGCGGCGGCTTCCTTGTCTTCTTCGTTGGCAATAAGGTCAAAGTTTGCCAACGTACGACTTACGGTAATACGCTTTGATAGGGTGTTAAAGGCAAGAGACACCACCGCGGCGGCGGCAAGCATACCTGTGGAAACAAGCCCCGTTGTTCCGAAAAATGCGCACACGCCCAACTGAATGAAAGCCGCTACCACTGCCAATGAGGGAGCAAAATCTACATCGGGCTTGAGTTTAAACACCGAAACAAGTGACTGGAAAGAAGACAGGTTAACAACAGTTGCGGCTAAAAGCAAAACACCAACCGCAATATAATATGAAATGTGACCGAATGGGAAAAGACTGTCTGACAGGGTAACAACAATAAGCAAAAGTGCCGCAAAAGCGGTAGCGATAAATTTAAGTCCCAACTTACGCTTGCGGAAGGTCAAATCATCTGTGATTGACTGAGCATCCTCAATAGTGGTGTAATCGTCAATAATTTCTTCTTCGTCTGCTTCATCTTCCTCTGCAACAAAATCGTCAGGGATAAAGATGGTGTTGCCGCCATCCACTAAGGTGTTGTCGGTGGGCGCAACGGCATCAAACATACGGGTACCGGCCTCTTCTTCAGGTAACTGAAAAACACTTGTACTGTCAAGAGACGCGGATTGCTCAATATCACTGTCGTCGTCAATGCTTTCAAAACCTGCTGCCATAGCGGCAGTGTCAAGTTGAAACGCGTCGGCTTTTTCGCGGCGCATATCTGCAACGGCAGTGTCATCAGTTGCAACAACATGCTTAGCACCTTCTTTTACCTCTGCAGATATACTCTGGCGTCGGTTAAGAAAATCACCCATATCACTTGGCTCAGAATCAGATATATATGTAACAGTTTCGGGTGCCTTAGCCTCAGAAACCTGCATGCGACGCAAAATTTCCATTGCGGCGTTTGAATAACCTGACGACTGAGCAGGCTCGCTCTTAATAACGGGAGTAGACACAGGCTCTTGTTTTGGCAAATCAACAACGGGTGCTGGGGCTGCTTGACTTTTTTTACCATTGTCCGCACCCATATTCTTAACCTCTTCCGCAGTTAAAAGGCCGCTTGGTTGACGTTTGTTTACATTGTTAGCAGTGCGGTCAACAGGTTTGGACTGTGGGGGGGACTGAATTGGTGCGTTGTCAAAATCAAAATTTAATTGGTTATTTTTCAAATCAAACACTCCCATTCTGAATTATCTGTTTGCCGATATGGCATACATCAGTATACCTGCGGCAACCGATGCGTTAAGCGAAGTAATATGCCCCTTCATTGGCAAAGAAACGGTAATATCGCACTTTTCTTTAACAAGGCGGCTTACGCCGTTTCCTTCAGAGCCAACTACCAAAGCAGCGGCTCCCGAAAAATCCTGCTTGCGATAATCGGTGCCGTCCATATCAGCGGCATATACCCAAACGCCCGCCTCTTTAAGTTGGTCAATGGCAGAGGATATGTTGCTTACCCTTGCAATAGGCATATATTCAATAGCACCGCAAGCGGCTTTTGAAACGGCAAAGTTAACGCCGCAACAACGGTTTTTGGATATAACTACGCCGTGAGCACCGCAACATTCGGCAGTACGGATAATTGCGCCCAAATTATGTGGGTCTTCAATTCCGTCACAAATTATAATGAAAGGCTTTTCGTTCTTTTCTTCAGCGGCGCGAAGCAAATCGTCCACCGAGCAATATTCGGTCATAGCGGCAACTGCAACTACACCTTGGTGATTAGTGGCAGGGCACATTGCATCAAGCTTTTCCCGAGCGGCATCCTTTATGGGAATGCCTTTTTCAGCGGCTTTAGCAACAATAACCGAAAGACTGCCCTCACGCTTGCCTTTTTCTATTAAAATGCGGTCGATAGGTCTGCCCGAACGAAGTAGTTCCATAACGGCGTTGCGGCCTGCAACTGCATTTTCGTTGGCAGAAAACGGTTTTTTATTATGTTCCATAACTGTTTATAAACTCTTTCTTCCAATATATAGATATAATATCGAATTTATTATATCATATGTAGTAGAAAAAATAAACAATAAAAATCAATTTTTTATTTCTTTTTACAACAAAAAACAACAGATTTTACGAGATGGGGTCATCCGTGTAAAATCTGTTGTTAAAATCAGGTAATCAAATCCCCCGTAAGCAAAAGACGGGAATTTTCGCAAATCTCTTCAAAAAACTCCTCACCCAGATGTTTTATAGCTTTTCCCTTAAAAACATCCATTACAGGTGGACGAAGATGCATGTTATGACAGTCAGAGCCAACAACAAAAATTGTGTCTGGGTGACGGTTCATAAATTTAATAAGTTGACGGCGTTTTCTAAAATTAGCCAAAGCATACCCATTAAACTGAATAGGACAGTTTAATTTCATAATTTCTTCAAGTAATTTTGGAGAAATATTGCCTAAGTAACGGTCAATATGTGCTATTACAGGGGTGAGCAGAAGCCGATTGCTGATTTCGTACATAACGTGCGGAATCCAGGGCCCGATAGTGTAGGGGTCAAGTTCAATAAGCAAGAATTTGCCCTTTTTATAGCACAACTTTTCCAAATTGTCAAACTGAGCCAACTCAACGCTCAGTGTAACCTCGGTGCCGATAAAAAGCTGGGGCAAATCAGGGTGCTCTTGCATGGCTTTGCGTAGTATCGCCTCAGATTTGTCTCTGCGGGCAAGAAAACTGTCAATACTTTCATTAGTGGAGGGCTTAAAGTGGGGAGTAGTTGCCACTTGTTTAACTCCTTGCGAAGCAAGTGCTTTTAACATATTGATAGAATCTTCAACAGTAGCAGCGCCGTCGTCCATGGCGGGGAGAATGTGAGTATGTGTGTCAGTCATACTAACACCCCTTTTTAATTAGTTTTTGTTATCTTCGTTATAACCGCCATAGTTATAGTTGTAATACTTATACTTGTAGGCAGAGCGATTATATCTTCCGTATCTGTTGCCGTACTTACTGTAACGGCTATAACGGGAATATCTGCCTTCACCGCCAAGCTCGGCCTTGTTAAGAATAAAACCTAAAATTTTGGCTTCAGAGAATTCAAGAGAGTCGATAGCACCGTAAACCTCATCAATAGTAGATTCGTTTTGGCTTACGGTAACAATAAATCCTGAAACCAATTTAGAAAGGGCAAGAGCGTCACTAACAACGGCGATAGGAGGAGTGTCGATGATAATAACGTCATAATGCTCAGAAAGCAGGTTTAAAAGTTCACTCATAACATTTGAAGCCAAAAGTTCAGCAGGGTTAGGAGGAGTGGGGCCTGCAGTCATACAGTCAAAGCCGTGCTGGGTTTTGATAATAACCTCGTCAACCATTTGTGACATACCGCTTAAAACGCTTGAAAGGCCATTGGCTTTTTGCAAGCCAAGGTGACGTCTGGCAGAACCCTTACGCATATCGGCATCTATAAGCAAAACGCGGTTGTTAGCCTGAGAAATAACCTGTGCAAGATTAACAGCAGTGGTGGTTTTACCGTCGCCTGCAACGGCACTTGTAACAGCAATGATTTTACAACCTTCAATATTGGCTAAAGAGAAGTTGATATTGGCACGGGTGGCACGGTAAGCTTCTTTAATGTAAAACTTTGAGTTTTCATTAAGAATATATGATCTTCTGCTATGCCTTTGTGTTTTGCTGGACTTTCTGTTTGCCATAATAACCCTCCTTCTTTGTGTGAGTGTAAAAATCGGGGATAGAACCGAGTATAGGATACTCGAAATGTTCTGTAATATCTTCAGGAGTCTTAATGCGGTTGTCAAGCAATTCTATAACCAATGTAACAAGAACGGTAAGAACAGTTGCAGCAACAAAGGCAACAACACCCACTACCTTAAAGTTTGTTTTGCTGGTACCGTACACGTCTTTGTGGATAGTGTCAACAGCATTAAGGTTGATTCGGTTAAACTTACCCTCAACATAAGCGGGTGCTTTTTCTGAAATGGTTCTTGCAACAGTAAAAGCGACCGCTTTGTCTGACGACGTGCATCTGAAGTCGATAATCAAAGTGTCTTCATTAGTTGTGTAACGAATCATATTGATTATGTGGGTGTATTTAAGGTCTTTGCCCAATTCCTCATTAACCGACTTTGCAATCATTTCTGCAAAATCTTTCTTTTTCATAAGTTCAACAAAAGATGGAATCAGGGTGCGAGAAATTGTAAGCTCGTTGTAAATGTTGTTTGAGTTAAAGTTTTCATCAACATTTCCAAAGGGGTCAACGATAAAAGAACCGTTATAGTTGTACTGTTCATCGGCGGTCAAAAAGACAAACCCTGCCGCGATAATAGCTGCAATACAACCAAAAATCAGGATAAGCTTAAGTTTGCTTAAAACAAAACGAAAGAAATCCATCAAGGTAATTTCTCTGTTCACAAATAATACCTCCGTTTATGTAATGTGCGATTGTATATAATCATAGCATAGATATGCATAATTGACAATTTTCAAAATATCCTTAAAGCCTCTGCTTTTTCGCATTTGCCCTCACGGGTGACAGTGAATATGCACCCCTCAAGGATACATTCACCCTCTGCATTTGCAAAGCGGACAGGCACCTTATCCTTAATCTTGCGGATAGATAACTCTGCCTTAACACCAAGCACCGATAAATATGGACCTGTCATACCCAAGTCGGTAATAAAACCTGTGCCGTCGGGCAAAATCTGAGTATCGGCAGTTTGCACGTGAGTATGGGTGCCAAAAACAAAACTTACCTTGCCGTCAAGATAGAATGCAAGAGCCTTTTTTTCTGCCGTAGCCTCAGCGTGAATATCCACCGCTATGATGGATGCGCCGTCTTTTTTAGCCTGCTCAATCAAACGGTCGGCAGTTTCAAAAGGACAGTGGTATGGCTCCATATACACAGTGCCGATAAGATTTATAACCGCCATTTTGGTAAACCCGAAATCAACAAGGCAGTAGCCACTGCCGGGGGCGGCATCGGTAAAATTAGCAGGGCGCAGTACAAATTGATTGTCCTCATACAAATGCCAGGCGTTGCCTTGCCGCAAACTGTGGTTGCCGCCTGTTATAACGTCGGCGCCTGCAGTAAATATTTCGTCGGCAGACTGTGGAGTGATACCGTTGCCGTCGGCAGAATTTTCACCGTTAACAATAACGGCATCGATTCCAAAATTACGCTTTATCATAGGCAGTTTGGCTTTAAGCATATTGCAACCTGCACTGCCTACAACATCGCCTACACACAAAATTTTCATATTTATGCTTTAGGAGTTTTGCGGATATAAAGCACGCCCAAAGTGTTGGGACCGCAGTGAGCGGAAATGGTGCAACCTGCGGTGGTAAAGAGCACCTCGTCAAATTTGCCGGTGGCTTTAACCAAATCATAAACGGCAAGAGCAGTAGACTCATCTTCACAAGTGTGGGTTACAAAAATACGGGATGTGTCAATATCGTCAATATCTGCAAGACGCTCTTTAGCATAGGTGAGCAAAACATCACTGTATTTGCCACGGTATTTTTTGCCAACACCCATAGCACCGTTAGCAACCTCAATACAAGGCTTTAACTTAAGCACATTTGCGCCAAGCATAGCAACTGATGAGCATCTGCCGCCTTTGTGCAAAAACTCAAGGTTGTCAATAACAAAGGAAGCGTCAACATAGGGGGCAGTTTTTTCGATTTCTGCCACAATGGAATTGGCATCGGCACCATTTTGTGCCATTTCGGCGGCTTTAAGTGCCAATAATGCAATGCCGGTTGAAAGGTTTTGACTGTCAACCACATAAACGCCGTCAATTTCACTTGCGGCTATGCGGGCAAAATTGTAAGAGCCCGAAAGACTTGAGCTGATGGGGAAGTGGATAACTTCACTGCCGTCAGCAGCAAGACGGGTGAAAAGCTGAGTGTAATCCTCTGTATTAGGTGCAGAGGTGGTGGCAAGTTTGCCGGTTGTTTTTGTGTACTGGAACAAATCGGCAGGAGTAACTTCCACACCGTCGCGCAAAGTTTTATCTCCCAAAACAACGGGCATAGGATTTATAACGATTTGATATTTTTCAATAAGTTCAGGGGTAAGGTCAACTGTACTGTCACAGCTGATGATAACCTTTTTGCTCATAAGATTTGCATCCTCCGTTTTTATAAAACTATACATCATACATTGTAACACAAATTTGACGCTAATTCAATAACAAATACGTACAAAAAATGCATTTTTTACATAAATCCTTTTTGTTACGCTTCAAAAAATGACTGTTTTATGTGAAAAACACACAAAAACAAGAAACAAAATCAAAAAAATATACCATAAAAAAGGAAATATAACCAAAAATATGTAAAAAATAGATATATAATAGGGCTTGATATTTATATGCAAATGTAGTATTATTTAACTATACATAAAAAGAATTTTTAAGATAATAACTATTGAAAGGGAATGTGTTATGAATAAAATGAAAATTGCCGATGCATCAGCGCTTATAAAAAACAAGCTTTCTCACAATTTCGGTGTGTTGCCCGAAAATGCATCTGACGAAATCTTCTACAAAGCCACCGTTATGGCTTTGGTTGATATTATGAACGGCATACGTGCCAAGTTCGAGGACCGTGCCGACAAGCAAGAGCAAAAGCAGGTTTGCTATATGTGTATGGAGTTTTTGCTTGGTCGCTCCCTTAAAAACACTCTTTACAATCTTAATTTAGAGTCTACTTTTGCCTCTGCATTAAAGGGAATGGGCGTAAAACTTGAAAAGCTTTATGATTTAGAACCTGTCGCAGGTCTTGGCAACGGCGGTCTTGGTCGTCTTGCCGCCTGTATTATGGACGGCCTTGCAACAGGTGAATATTCCGCAATGGGCTATTCAATCAAGTACGAATTTGGTATCTTCCGTCAAAAACTGGTTGACGGTTGGCAGACCGAAATGCCTGATTTTTGGCTTCCCGGCGGTGAGGTTTGGTTTGAAACTCGCTCCGAACTTGCTGTAAAAGTGCAGTTTGACGGCCACGTTGACGAGTGGTGGGACGAACACGGTTTCCATCATATCGAGCACCGTAACGCATCTGAGGTGCTTGCAATTCCTTGCGATATGATGATTGCAGGTAAGGACGGCAACGCCGTCAGCGTGCTCAGACTGTGGAAGGCAAGTGCCCCCGGTTTTGATATGCAACTGTTCAACGAGGGCAGTTATCTGCGTGCTGTTGAGCAAAATGCAATGGCAGAGGTTATAAGCAAGGTGCTTTATCCTGCCGACAACCACGCTGAAGGCAAATCTTTGCGTTTGCGTCAGCAGTACTTCCTTGTCAGTGCTTCAGTGCAGGATATTGTTCGCCGTCACCTTGAAAAGTACGGCACCCTTGACAATCTGCCTGATAAGGTGGCAATTCATATTAACGACACCCACCCTGCACTTTGTGTGCCTGAACTTATGCGTCTTATGCTTGATGAGTGCGGCTACACATGGGATGATGCATGGAACATTGTGTCTCGCACTCTTGCCTATACTAATCACACCGTTATGAAAGAGGCACTTGAGTGTTGGGGTGAGGATATGTTCCGTCACCGCTTGCCCAGAATTTATCAGATTACTAAAGAGATTGACCGCCGTTTCCGTGACAAAGTTATTGAGCAAACAGGGGATTGGGGTCTTGCATCACGCACCGCAGTTGTTGAGTCGGGCGTGATTAAAATGGCAAATCTTTCGGTTGCCGCAGGTCATAAGGTTAATGGCGTATCCCGTTTGCACAGTGACATTCTTAAGGATACTGTTTTTAGCGATTTTTACTCATTGATGCCCGAAAAATTCACCAATGTAACAAACGGTATCGCACATCGCCGTTGGCTTTGTCAGGCAAACCCTGAACTGACCAAGTTCCTTAAAGAACTTATCGGTGACGGTTTTGTGCTTGACCTGCCACAGATTGCAAAACTTAATGATTTTGCCGATGACAGTGCAGTTCTTGAAAAGTTGGCAGCTATTAAGCGCAACAACAAAAAGCGCTTTGCCGATTATCTTAAAGGCGCAGGCTACGGCAATGTAAATCTTGACAGTATCTTTGATATTCAGGTTAAGCGTCTGCACGAGTATAAGCGTCAACACCTTAACGCTTTGCACATTGTCAGTGACTATCTGTTTATAAAGAACAATCCCAATGCACCATTTACTCCCAAAACCTACATTTTCGGTGCAAAGGCAGCATCGGGATACTATCTTGCAAAGCAGATTATTCAGTTTATCTGCAAGTTGGGCAAAATGATAGATGCTGACCCACAAGTACGCGAAAAACTTCGTGTAATTTATGTTGAGGATTATCGCGTAACTATGGCAGAATTACTTATGCCTGCCGCTGATATAAGCGAGCAGATTTCCCTTGCGGGAACCGAGGCATCAGGCACAGGTAATATGAAACTTATGCTTAACGGCGCAGTTACCTTGGGCACCGAGGATGGCGCAAACGTTGAAATCCACGAAGCAGTGGGTGACGATAATATTATCATCTTCGGTATGCTTGCTCACGAGGTTGACCGCCTGCGCGCACAGGGTTACCGTCCCGGTGACTATTATGCCAATAACCCCACAATTCGTGAGGCCGTTGACTTCTTGCGCCGCGATTTCGGTGGAGTAAGTTTTGGCTCAATAGCCGACAATCTTATGGGCTCTGATCATTATATGGTGCTTGCCGATTTTGCCGACTACTGCAATGCACAAAACAAAGCAAGCACTCTTTACAGTGACGCTACCCGTTGGTCACAGATGTCACTGAAAAATATAGCCAATGCAGGCAGATTTTCTATTGACCGATTGATAGAGGATTACAGCCGCGACATTTGGAATACGAAAAAGGTTGACAGATAATGAACGAGGTATTTGATAACCGTTCAACGTTTTATATTTCGCAGACTGTCCCCGTTAAAGCGGGTGACGGTCTGCGCTTTTCGCTTTTGCTTCACGACGGATGTTGCTGTTGCGACGCGTGGCTGAAAATACGCTCCGATTCTGAGCAGTATGTTTGGGTGCCAATGGTGTGGCAGGAAAAGGTGAATGATGAATTTAACCGATGGGTTGCCGATTTTACACCTACAAAAGCCGATTTATATTGGTACAGTTTTGAGTTTGAGGGCAACTGGCACCGCAATGTTATCACCCAAGTGGGTGACGGCAAGGGTGATATAACCAACAAGGGTAAAGAGTGGCAACTTACCGTTTATGACCCCAATTTTGAGGTAAACGAAAAATATTTCGGTGGACTTATTTATCAGATTTTTCCCGACCGCTTTTACAATTCGGGCACACCCAAAGAAAATGTGCCAACCGACCGCTATATAGTTGAAGATTGGTACAGCCAACCTGCCTGGCGGCAGAATAACGGAGTTAACTCCCTTTGTAACGATTATTACGGCGGAGATTTGCAGGGTGTAATCGAAAAACTGCCCTATATTGCCGAGTTGGGTGTAAGCATAATTTATCTTAATCCTATTTTTGAGGCACACTCTAATCACCGATACAACACGGCAGATTATATGAAAATTGATGCTTCATTGGGTACCGAGGCGGATTTTGTGCGCCTTTGCAGTGAGGCTAAAAAACATGGCATTGCCATAGTTTTAGATGGCGTTTTTTCTCACACTGGTGACGATAGCCGATACTACAACAAATACCGCCGATACGAAGAGGACGGCGCCTATAACTCTCAGAATTCCAAGTGGTCAAGTTGGTTTAAATTTGACCGTTGGCCCGACAAATGCAGTTGTTGGTGGGGCGTGCCCTCACTTCCCGAAACGGTAGAGGAGGATGAATCTTTTACCGAATTTATCTGCGGTGAGAATGGCGTTTTGCGCTATTGGTTGCGCCTTGGTGCATCGGGCTGGCGCCTTGATGTTGCCGATGAACTGCCCGACTGCTTTTTGGACAAGGTGCGCACCGCAATCAAAACCGAAAAGCCTGATGCACTGCTTCTTGGCGAGGTGTGGGAGGATGCATCCAACAAAATCAGTTACGGCGGAAGACGGCGCTTTCTACTTGGCAAACAACTTGATTCGGTAATGAATTATCCTTTTAGAAACGGCATTATCGACTTTTTGCTTGGTGGCGATGCTAAGCGGCTTAAAGATGTAATTGAAACTATAATTTGCAACTATCCGCCACCTGCTCTTAATTCTATGATGAATCACATTGGTACCCACGATACAGAACGTATTTTGTCAGTGCTTGGGGGCGCACCCTTAAGCCTTAACCGCGAGGGACAGTCTTATGTTCAGCTTGGCTGTGAGCAGATAAAACAGGGCAAAGCCTTGCTTAAATTGGCGGCAGTGCTTCAGTACACCTTGCCCGGAATTCCCTCACTTTATTACGGCGACGAGGCGGGATGTGAAGGACTTCGTGACCCCTTTAACCGAATGGGCTATCCTTGGGGCAGGGAAGATAAGAATTTGCTTCAGTTTTATAAAAATCTTGGCAAAATACGGCAAAATGAAGCCTTTTCAGGCGGCTCATTTGCTACCCTTTATGCCGAAGGCGGAGTGATAGCCTATCTTCGCGAAAAGGACAAGTCGCGCATACTAGTGGCAGTCAACCGCACCGAAAATCAGCAGGTTTTTGAGTTTGAGGGCAAGCAGTGGAAACTTTCACCCTTAGATTATTTAATTGAAAAAATCTGAATAAAATAAAGGCTTTCTGTTAAAACTACTTTTGAGCCAAAAACAGAGGGAACAATCCGCCATTAAAATGGCATTTGGATTATTCATTCTACCAAAAGGAGTTGAAACAGATGCTTGACAGAACCGCATTGGTGCTTACTATTATTGGTGCTCTTAACTGGGGCAGTATCGGACTTTTCAGATTTGACCTTGTAGCGTGGCTTTTTGGCGGACAAACCGCACTGCTTAGCCGAATCGTATATACTCTTGTTGCTCTTGCAGGAGTATGGTGCATTTCGTTGCTCTTCCGCGACCGCAACGAGCATGTAGACGCAATGGATAATAACAGATAAAGCACAAAATTAAAAAAGGTGTGACCGCTTGGTCGCACCTTTTTTAATTTAATGAATAATGAATGATGAATGATGAAAAATGTCGGTATGTCCCGTTGGGACAATTAAAATTGTATAGGAATCAGGGCTTATCGGTTAACCCAAGAATATAATCGGTTGAGGTTTTGTAATATTTAGCAAGCATTACAACGAGGCGCGTGGGTATTTCTCTTTTTCCTGTTTCGTAATTGCTGTATACCCTTTGGTCAATTCCAAGAATATCGGCAATTTGTTTTTGAACCAAATCATTATCTTCACGCAAGTCTTTTAATCTTGAATAGTACATACCTTTTCACCTCTAAATTAAGTATATGTACTATCAAAAAATAGTATTGATTTTACTATCGTGTGATAGTAAAATATTGTTGAGGTGAGTGTTATGATTAAAAAAGTGCTGGTTGCAGGTAGCAGAAATTATAATGATTACGAAGAAGCAAAAGCATTTATACAAAAATGTATTAACAGGATAGAAAAAGAGTATGAGTTGGTTTTTGTTTCAGGCGATTGTAGGGGTGCTGACAAATTGGGCGAACAATTTGCGTTTGAAAATGATTATAATGTTGAAAAACATCCTGCAGATTGGGAACGGTTTGGAAAAAGTGCAGGGCCTAAAAGAAATGAAACTATGGCAAAGGTAGCTGATTATATTATTTGCTTTTGGGATGGAAAAAGCAAAGGGACAAAGTCTATGATAGATTTTGCTAAAAAATTCAATAAGCCTATAAGGATAAAATATATTTAGAATAACTTATTAAAATGAAGGTGCAATTAAAATTGTGGTAGGCGACGTAAAAAATCAACCAAATTGTTATTTTTTGCTTTTTGTTGATTTTGCCCCCACAATGTGCTAAAATACATTCAACAATACAAACTGATCGAAAGGACTTTTATTATGAAAAGATTTTTAGCACTGACTCTTTGCATTATTATGGCTTTTTGTCTTGCCGCTTGCGGTGAAGAGGGCTCAATTGCCAACCCCAACAAAACCGACAAAAACGATTATTCAAAGGGCACCCATCACGTTGTAATTGATGTTAAGGACTACGGCAAAATCGAACTTGAATTAGATGCCGACACAGCCCCCATCACTGTTGAAAATTTCTGCACCCTTGCCGAAAACGGCTTTTATGACGGACTTACCTTTCACCGCATAATTAACGGCTTTATGGTTCAGGGTGGCGACCCAGACCACAACGGCACAGGCGGTTCTGACAATGAAATCAAGGGCGAATTTGCTGCAAACGGCATCGAAAATAACATATCCCACAAGCGCGGCGTAATCTCTATGGCACGCGCAAATGATCCAAACAGTGCAAGCAGTCAGTTCTTTATTGTTCATAAGGATTCTGATTTTCTTGACGGCAACTATGCCGCATTCGGCTATGTTACCAATGGTATGGAGGTTGTTGACCGCCTTGCTACCGAAACTCCTGTTGTAGACGGCAACGGTACCGTTCTTTTTGAGAATCAACCTGTCATCAACAGTATCAAGGTTATCGACTAATTTAAGTGGGCATAATTTTGTCTTTTGTTAGAAGTCTCCAAAACAAAAAACCGTTAGTGTCAGCGCGTTCTAAGTTAAGGATTACACGCTGACACCAACGGTCTTTTTTTATTTACAAATTTAGTTGTTAGGACGGCGCTCAAGCAGACAGACCGTCTCATTTGTAATTTCTTTAGGTCGGCAAAGAGACAAGAATTCCTCCGCAATTAATTTTGAAAGTCCTCGTTCGCCCTGTCAATCAATTAGAGGTTGTTGCTATCTGCACTCTTTTTTAAATACAACACACTAGAATTATGGTCGGTATCATCACAAATAAATTCTATTCCGTTTATAAGTTCTTTTCCCGTATATTTCCTACCGTTTTCATCAAAGTAAACTGCATTTTCATCGGCATAGTTCACGGGCACCAAAACTCTTTTGCCACTATTCGGCGCAAATTGAATAAAAGACAATAAAATCTCGTTTTTATCTTCATCCATATAATAATATGCACTGTAATTATTATAAAACGGGTTAATAACAGGGTAATATTCTCCTGTTAAAATAAGCTTTTCATACTTACGATAAGCGGTAATCTGCTTTGTGATACCTTTTTTTATTTTATCACTTGCCTTAGGCAAATGCATCTCATAACCAAGCGCGCCTGCCAATGCCACATCGAAGCGGAATTTTAATTGTTTTTCATCTTCACAAATATCGTCGTGGTTTGACACGTGACAGCTCATTGTAGTAGCAGGATAACCCATAAGCGAGCCGTACTGGATTTTTACACGATTTTGAGGTATGGTGTTATCACTTGTCCAAATCTTTGAGCTAAACTTCATCATACCCAGGTCGTAACGCCCGCCACCGCCTGCACAGTTTTCTAATAAACAATTGGGGTAGGTTTCTTTAAACCATTTTTGAAGCTTATAAACGCCTAAAATATGTCGGTGTGCTACCTCTCCCTGCCTTTCAGGCGGTAAGGTGGCAGAGCCTGTTTGCGTGAGTGGACGGTTGCAATCCCACTTAAAGTAGTCTAATGCAACACCGTCGAAGGTTTTTAAAAAGGCTTCCTTTAAATAGTTAATAACATCATCATTACTCATATCAAGAACAAGCTGATTACGACCTAAAAGGCGTGGTCGGACCACACAATGTATGCACCAATCTGGGTGCTCGCGGTACAAATCGCTGTCTGGATTTACCATTTCAGGCTCAACCCAAATTCCAAACTTTATACCGTGTGCTTTTACTTTATCTACAAACGCTTTAAGTCCGTGGGGAAATTTGCTCTTATTTTCAAACCAATCTCCAAGCCCTGCACAGTCGTTACAACGTTCACCAAACCAACCATCGTCCATAACAAGCATATCCATACCTGTTTTCTTGGCATTTTCGGCAAACTCAAGCATCATATTTTCATTGATATCAAAGCATACCGCTTCCCA
>JAZORF010000020.1:0-10388 GCA_045656545.1 Acutalibacteraceae bacterium
TCTATTTTTACATTGTCATAATACTTTTCAACATTCATCAATTCATCTTCCGCTATTTTTCCTATTTCGGTTAATTGATTTTTCGGGATGTCGTAAACGCCATCCCCTACAACATCACATAAAATTTTCTCTTTATTGTGGGTGCATACCGTGATAAAATAGGCGCCATTTTGACTGTAATCGTAAACCTTTGATCGCGTCGGTTTGCGGGTGGGTAAATTTTCGGTCATATTATTTGACCTTCTTTATTTTTTTCACCACAGGTGCAAGCAAGGGAGCAACTACCAATATAATTGCAATATCAATCAGATTTTTTGGTAAACGGAGCAGCAAATTTGCCTTCAAATACTGCAAAGCGGTTGCCTTATCAAGATACCAACCGATAATATAGGTGTTTACAAAAAGCGAAATAACCAATTTTACTATAACAAGGGCAATAAAAACCATCAAAACAAAGTATGCAATATTTGCCAACTTATTTAATTTTTCATTTTTAATTAGTTTTACCTCATAAATACCGCTTTTTACAAAAGGACAGTACATAAACAGTCCATAAACAAAGCCCATCACAAAATAGGTTACCCAAAGCAGATAAAAAGGCGCACCCCCTGTAGGAAAGACAGTGGAGCCAATCACGTCACCAAGACAAAATACCGCCGCTGATGACACCGGTCCAAGCAACATAGCCGCCACGATGATGGGCACGAAATTAAGACTGACCGTTTTCAAAACAGGTGAAACAATTACTGTCAGACCTTTATCAATTGCCACATAAAGAGCAATTAAAAATGCAGTCATAACGATGTAAAAAATCTTGTCGCGATTACTCTTAAAATCAATACCCATTAACCTTTTAAATTTTGACATAAAAAAACCTCCGTTTCTTTGCATAGCGCTTATGAAAACGGAGGTTTTATTTCTTCATTTTCAGTCAGCGGGATGCGACCGCTGTACCGCAAGGAAAACCCTTTTCGTTCGATTGGCAACTCCCCGTCCAAACGACACTTAACGCACAGCCGTCTACTCTGTTTACATGCTGATTATACACTTATTTTTTCCCTTTGTAAAGAGGTTTTTTTGACACCTTAATTTTTTTAAAAAAATATACTTATTTTTGTTGAAAACTTTTGTAAAATCCCTTGAATTTAATATGATTTTGTGCTATAATTTAGGGGTAATTTGTAATGTAAATTTTTATAAGATTTTATCATCATTTTAGGCATATAAATGATTAAAATTAAAGGAGAAAAAGAAGTGCAAAATTTTAAAGATTTATGGTCAATGATAGTTGAAAATTGCAAAAAACATATTTCTGTTGTTTCATATAATACCTGGATTCAATATATGACCCCAATCAGTTTTGACGGCGCTACTTTTACAGTCAGTGTTCCTACCGAAATGTACCGCGATGTTATCAGTCAAAACTATCTTCCAATTATTATGAACGTTTTTAAAGAAACAATCGGAATTGAGCCTGTTTTTTCTTTCATTCTTGAAAACGAGGATTACGGTGAAAAGGCTGATGAAGAACCGGTTGATATTCTTTCAACCTACACCTTTGCAAATTATGTTGTAGGTGACTCAAACAGTTTTGCTTTTGCCGCCGCCCGTTCAATTGCAGAAAAGTTTCCTGCAATCACCTTTAACCCACTTCTTCTTTACGGTCAGTCAGGAGTTGGTAAAACTCACCTTGCACTTGCAATTTTTAATTACATAAAAGCAAAATTTCCCGAAAAAAAACTTTTATACGTTCGTGCAGAAGAATTCACAAACGATGTTATTACAGGCATTCACAACAATAATATGGCTGAAATAAGAGAAAAACTTCGCACAGTTGACGTTCTTGTTATTGACGACATTCACTTCATTGCAGGCAAAAACTCTGTTCAAGAGGAATTTTTCAACACATTTAATGCACTTTTCCAATCTAATAAGCAAATTATTGTCACTTGCGACCGTCCTCTTAACGAAATCAAAACTCTTGAGGATAGAATTAAAACCCGCCTTATTGCCGGTCTGGCTTGCGACATTCAGCAACCCGACTTTGAAACAAGAGTTGGTATTCTTCGCCGCAATCTGACCGAAAACAGTCTTAAAATTGATGACGACACTGTTTATTATATTGCCGAGCAAATCACTCAAAATGCCCGTCAGTTAGAGGGCGCTATTAAAAAATTAAGCGCGCTTTCTCAGTTTGACCAGGGCGGTATCTCTCGCGGCACTGTAACAGGCGTTATTCGTGATATAAAAGTCGGTCAATTGCCTGAGCCTGTTTCTCCCTCTAAAATTATTGAAGAGGTTGCGCGCACCTATCAAACCGACTCTGAAACAGTGCTTTCTAAAAAGCAAAATGCAATTATTGCAAAATGCCGCCATATCTCTATGTATATAATTCGTGAAGTTACAAATCTTCCTCTTGAAGAAATCGGCGCATTTTTTGGCAAAGACCATTCAACCGTTCACTATTCGGTTAATAAAGTTAAAATTTTGATGGATAAAAATCCAAAAGAAAAAGAAACAATTGAAGATATAATCAAAAATCTTAAGCCTTAATGGTTTAAAATAGTTTTCAACAATTTTCTCAACATTAACAGTTGAATTTTAAACAGACTTTTTAATAACCCATTTATGACCCACAAGTTTTAAAATAATTTAAAAAGAGTCTTTTAAAATTAAAATGGCTTGTCCACACAATATTTTATTATTATTAACACTTTTAACCTGTCTACTAATCTCTACTATCTATTATTTATTTATATAACCTATTTGGGTTATGAAAGGACGAAATTTAATTATGAAGCTCACATGTCTTAAACAGGAATTAAGCACAGCTGCAAACCATATTTCACGCGTTGTATCTGTAAAATCTCCTTTGCCTGTTCTTTCTGGTATTCTTATGACTGCAAAGGGCAATAAACTCAGCCTTTTCGGTTATGACCTTGAACTTGGAATGACAACCGAAATACCTGCTTCCATTGAAAAAGAGGGTGTTGCAGTTGTTGAAGCAAAACTTTTTTGCGATATTGTGCGCCGTTTGCCTGAAGATGGAGTAACCATCACAGTTGACGAGCGCAATATGTGCAAAATTACAAGCGGCAGAAGTGAGTTCAGTCTGCTTTCAATAAATCCTGACGAGTATCCCGAACTTCCCACCGTTGATAACGGCAAAAGCATCACTTTGCCTACCGATGTTTTGCAGTCAATGGTACGTCAAACCTCATTTGCAGTTGCTGATGTTGGCTCATCAAAGCCTATACTTACAGGCATCAATTTTAAAATTGCCGACGGCGAACTTAAAATGGTTGGTATGGACGGCTACCGTATAGCAATTCGCTCTGAAAAGATTGACAGCGATGAAGAAATGCAGTTTACCGTACCTGCAAAAGCACTTGGTGAGGTATTAAAACTTATTACCGACGGCAACGACATCACAATCAACGCCTCAACCCGTCATATTATATTTGATGTTGACGGTTATAAGGTAATTTCCCGTCTGCTTGACGGCGAATATTTTGATTACAACCGCGCAGTGCCTACTGTTTTTACAACCACTGTTACAGGTAATACAAGTGAACTTACAAGCACTATTGAGCGTATCAGTCAGGTTATTATCGAGCGTCTTAAGACTCCTATTATCTGCAATTTTGAGGACGGAGTATTCTGTGCAAGTTGTATGACCGAAATCGGTAATGCAAAGGACGAAATTAACGTTGAAATGACAGGTGAAAATGTAAATATGGGCTTCAACAGTAAATATTTGATTGAGGCTTTGCGCGCCGCCGAAACCGATGTGGTTAAAATCAATATTGGCAGTGCTCTTTCACCAATAACCATCGTACCCACAGAGGGTGACAGTTTTATCTTTGTTGTACTTCCGGTGAAAATAAGATGATAGAAAAAATTACAATCAACACACCTTTTATACGCCTTGACTCATTTTTAAAACTTGCAGGCCTTGTTTCAACAGGCGGTCAGGCAAAAATACTGATTAGCGAGGGTGAAGTTAAGGTAAACGGGCAAGTTTGCCTTATGCGCGGAAAAAAACTTTTTGGCGGTGAAAAGGTAGAATTTGAAGGACAAACGGCAATTGTGGTCAAGGGGGAATAATCCTTGCGAGCAAAAAGTATTGAATTTCAAAACTTTCGCAACCTTAAAAGTGCAAAAATTCAGTGCCACCCCTCAGTTAATGTAATTTACGGCGACAACGCTCAGGGAAAAACAAATTTGCTTGAGGCAATTTGGCTCTTTTCGGGCGCAAGGTCATTCAGAGGAGCCAAAGATAGCGAGTGCATCTCTCACGGCAGTGAGTTAGCCCGACTATCCCTTGAATTTGAGTCACTGGGCAGAAATCACACTGCAGGGCTTGACATTTCAAATAAGCGCAGTGCCATACTTGACGGCGTATCCCTTAAAACTGCAGGGGAGTTGGCAGGCAATTTTAAAGCGGTGGTTTTCTCACCCACCCACTTGTCACTCATTAAAGACGGGCCTTCGGTCAGACGGCGGTTTATCGACACCGCTATTGGTCAGATTTGGCCTAAATACATAGGAATTTTAAAAAATTACACCCACCTGCTTGCACAGCGCAACGCTCTGCTTAAAGATGTGCGCTATTCCACCCAACTTTACGATATGCTTTCTGTTTATGACAGTCAACTTGCCGATTTAGGCAGTAAAATTGCCGCCTACCGCAACCGATATATTGACCGACTAAATGAATTTGTGGGTGATATTTACAGCGGAATTTCAGGTGGAAAAGAAATATTGACTGTTGAATACGAGGCAACAGGCGGATGTGACGTTGACAGTCTGCTAAATGCCCTAAAGTCCAGTCAAAGCAGTGATATTTCTACGGCAACTACCTCTGTGGGACCCCATAGGGATGAACTTTCGGTAAAAATCAATGATATGGCGGCGCGCTCCTTTGGCTCACAAGGTCAGCAGCGCTCAGCGGTAATAGCACTAAAACTTAGTGAGGCGGCAGTAATAAACCAAATCACAGGTGAGCAACCGGTAGCCCTTCTTGACGACGTTATGAGCGAACTTGACGAGGGCAGACAGGATTATATTTTAAACCATATAAAAGATTGGCAGGTGTTTATCACCTGTTGCGACCGAAATTCCGTAAAATTGCTGAAAGAGGGAACTGCTTTCAAAGTAATTGGCGGTGAGGTTAAGGAGGAAAAGTAATGTTTATCCACTTAGGTCAGGATATTGCGGTGCTTCGCAAAGATATAATCGGAATATTTGACCTTGACACCTCCACCAACTCAAAAAGGACAAGGGATTATCTTGCTGAGGCAGAATTAAAAGGGGACGTGGTAACCATCACCAACGAGTTGCCTAAAACCTTTATAGTGTGCCGATGCTCCACGCGAAAAAGCGGCAAAATAATCTATCTTTCCCAAATTTCGTCAGCCACTCTGCTTAAAAGAGCGGGACATATGCCCCGCTTTGAACGGCAAGAGGATAACATATAAAAACTCATCAAACAAAGCCACACTCGGCGGATAGGAGATAAAAAGTGAGTAACGAAAACAATAGCGTAAACATTTTAAATGCTACCGTTACCGAAGCCTACGACGAATCCTCAATACAGGTTCTCGAAGGTCTTGAAGCGGTGCGTAAACGCCCCGGTATGTACATCGGTTCAACCGGTGAATTGGGCTTGCACCATCTTGTATATGAAATTGTTGACAACTCTATTGACGAGGCGTTGGCAGGCTTCTGCTCTCATATTGAGGTGGATATTCTGCCCGAAAACATCATCAGAGTTACCGACAACGGCCGTGGTATCCCCGTTGGTGTCCACCCAAAAATGGGTATTCCTACCGTTGAGGTTGTATTTACCATCCTCCACGCCGGCGGTAAATTCGGCGACGGCGGTTATAAGGTAGCAGGCGGTCTGCACGGTGTTGGTGCATCGGTAGTTAACGCGCTGAGTGAATATCTTGAGGTAGAGGTACACGCCGACGGCAAGATTCACCGTCAGCGTTACGAGTGCGGCAAAGCGGCAACAGGACTTGTTGTTGTGGGTGAAACCGACCACACCGGCACACAGGTTACCTTTAAGCCTGACCCCACCCTCTTTACAGATACCACCGTTTACGATTTTGACCGTCTTGCCAAGCGTTTGCAGGAGCAAGCCTTCCTTAACGCAGGTATTAAGGTCACTTTGACCGACCGCCGCGAAGAAAACGGCAGATGCGAGACCTTCCATTACGAAGGCGGTATTAAATCTTACTGCGAATATATGCTCAATAAGAAAAAAGAGCGCAAAGATACTCTTAACGCCTTGCACGACGACGTTATTTATATGTCAACTGCAAATGACGACAGTGCCGCCGAGGTTGCACTTCAGTTTAACAACGGCTATGACACTCAGATTGTAAGTTTCGCAAACAATATGCACACCATCGACGGCGGTCAGCACGAAATTGGCTTTAGAGCCTCACTCCGTGCCACCATCAATGCCTATGCCCGCAAGTTCGGTTTGCTTAAAGATGCTAACCCCGACCTTAAGGACGATGACATTCAAGAGGGTATGATTGCTGTTGTTTCAGTAAAACTAAAGGACGCACAGTTTGAGTCCCAGACCAAGGCAAAACTTGGCAACACCTCAATGCGCACCCTTGTTCATCAGATGCTTAAAGAAAAACTGATGGACTATCTTGAAAATAATCCCAATCAGGCACGCACCATTGTTAACAAGTCAATGGCAGCCTCTGCCGCTCGTGAAGCCGCACAAAAGGCTCGCGAGGCAAGCCGTAACCGCACCAGTTTGTCAAAGGCACGTATGCCTGAAAAACTGACCGACTGTATCAGTGACGACAACACCAAAAACGAAATTTTCATCGTTGAGGGAGATTCTGCGGGCGGCTCTGCTTGTGACGGACGTAACTCAACCTATCAGGCAATTCTCCCACTTTGGGGTAAAATGCTTAACGTTGAAAAGGCAAGAGCAGACAAGGTTTTCAGCAACGAAAAGTTGACCCCTGTTATTGTGGCGTTGGGCACAGGTATCGGTGAGGAGTTTAATATTGAAAAACTTCGTTATGACAAAATTATAATTATGGCCGATGCTGACGTTGACGGTGCTCACATCCGCACCCTGCTTCTTACCTTTTTCTACCGCTATATGTGACCCCTTATTGAAACAGGTCATATTTATCTTGCTCAGCCACCTCTTTACAAGGTGTCAAAGGGCAAGCAGCATATGTATGCCTTCAGTGATGAAGAGCGCGATATGCAGATTGAACAGTTTGGCGGTAGCGGTAGTGTTGATATTCAGCGCTACAAAGGTCTTGGTGAAATGGACCCCGAACAGTTGTGGGAGACTACTATGGACCCTGAACAGCGCACAATGCTTAAAGTTGAAATGGCAGATGCCGAAAAGGCGGACGAGGTCTTTACTCTGCTTATGGGTGAAGAGGTTGAGCCACGCCGTAAGTTCATTGAGGATAACGCCCTCAATGTAAGCAATCTTGATGTTTAAGGAGGTGCAGAGAAATGGCAGTTAAAGAAACAGTAAATTGGCCAAAGGATGAAGAAACCAAAATCGTGCCGGTTGAAATATGTGACGAGGTATCAAGCAGTTTTCTTGACTACTCAATGAGCGTTATCGTAAGCCGTGCTCTGCCCGATGTTCGCGATGGACTTAAACCTGTTCACCGCCGCATTCTTTACACAATGTACGAAAACGGTCTTACTCCCGACAAGGCTCACCGCAAGTGCGCCGACACAGTCGGTTCAGTGCTCGGTCGTTACCATCCCCACGGTGACGCCTCCGTTTACGACGCCATGGTTCGTATGGCGCAGGATTTCTCTTTGCGCTATCCTATGGTTGACGGTCACGGTAACTTCGGTTCAATCGACGGCTATCCTGCCGCTGCTTACCGATACACCGAAAGCCGCCTTGCAAAACTTGCAGTGCATATGCTTGACGATATTGATAAGGAAACGGTCAAGTTTGCACCTAACTATGACGACCGTCTTAAAGAGCCCACCGTTTTGCCTAGCCGTTTTCCAAGTCTGCTTGTTAACGGCTCATCAGGTATTGCGGTTGGTATGGCTACCAACATTCCCCCTCACAATCTTGGCGAGGTTATTGACGGAATGTGCTGCCTGATTGACAATCCCGATGCCGAACTTTCTGACCTTTGCGAGCATATCAAAGGTCCCGACTTCCCAACTGCAGGCATAATTATGGGTATGAGTGGCATCCGTGCCGCCTATGCCACAGGCCGCGGTAAAATCGTTCTTCGCGGTAAGACAGAAATTGAAGAAACTTCAAACGGCAGATTCAGAATTATCATCACCGAAATTCCTTACGGCGTAAATAAAAAGATGCTTGTTAAATCTATCTGCGATTTGGCAAACGAAAAGCGTGTAGAGGGTATTGACGACGTTGTTGACCACTCCTCAAAGCGTGACGGCGGTATCCGTATTGTTGTTTCACTTAAAAAGGATGCAAATCCTCAGGTTGTGCTTAACAAACTCTTTGCATATACCCAGTTGCAGTCCTCTTTCGGCGTAATCAACCTTGCCCTCGTTAACGGCGAGCCTAAGGTGCTTACCCTTAAAGAGATGCTTCAGCACTACATTGACCATCAGTGCGAAATTATTGAAAACCGCACCCGCTATTTCTTGCGCAAGGCTCAGGAAAGACTGCACATTTTGGATGCCCTTTCTACCGCTCTTGACTTTATTGACGAGGTTATTGCAATTCTTCGCAACAGCAAATCGGTCAATGACGGTAAGGTTGCCCTTATGGAGCGCTTTGAGTTTGACGAAATTCAGGCGACCGCTATTGTGCAAATGCGACTTGGTCAGCTTACAGGCCTTGAAAGACAGAAAATCGACGATGAAATTGCTGATTTGAAGGTAAAAATTGCCGATTATACCGATATTTTGAGCAATCACAGCCGTGTGCTTGATATTGTCAAGACCGAAGCCCTTAACCTGCGCGACAAGTACGCCGATGACCGCCGTACCGAAATCACCGCAGTTACAGGCGAGGTTGATATTGAAGACCTGATTCCTGAGGAGAATAGCGTTATCACCCTTACAAAAATGGGTTACGTTAAGCGTATTTCTTCCGACGAATATCAGATTCAGAACCGTGGCGGACGTGGTAAGAAGGGTATGACCACCCGCGAGGAAGATATGGTGGACAATATGTTTGTCTGCTCAAGCCACGACAAAGTTATGTTCTTCAGTAATTTTGGCAGAGTTTACCGCCTCAAAGCATACGAAATTCCTGAGGGCACCCGCAACAGTAAGGGACTTAATATTATTAACGTTCTTCCTCTGCAACCTGAGGAAAAAATCACCGTTATGCTTAAGGTTACCGAGGCGGATGACCAGGAAAATTACATCTGTATGGTTACCAAGCAGGGTGTTATCAAGCGCTCAAGACTGTCGGTTTACGATACCAACCGTAAGGGCGGTATTAACGCTATTGAACTTGACGAGGGTGACGAACTCCGTTGGGCACAGATTACCGACGGCACCAAGGATATTCTTGTTGCCACCCGCAACGGTCTTGCAATCCGCTTTGCCGAAACCGATGCACGTCCTCTTGGCAGAACTGCAAGAGGTGTGCGCGCCATCTCTCTTACCGAGGGTGACGAGGTTGCAGGTATGGTTGTGGTTGACGATAGCCGCACTCTGTTCACCGCAAGTGAAACGGGCTACGGCCGCCGCAGTCCCTTTAGTGATTATCGCCGTCAGTCCCGTGGCGGTAAGGGTATGACCAACTACAAGACCGCCAAGTATGGCAAGGTCGCGTCCGTCAAAACGGTTGGCGAGGATGAGGATGCAATCCTTATTTCGTCAAACGGCGTAATTATCAGAATTTATGCCGACTCAGTCAGCCTCTTCTCTCGAACCGCAAAGGGTGTAAGGGTAATGCGCGCTGACGAGGGCGACTTCCTCTATACAATGGAGATAACCGAGCATTCAGAGGATGCCGAAATGGCAGAGGCTCCCTCCGCCGAGGATATGGCAGATAATGCCCCCGAGGTAGAGACAGAGGAAAATCTCACTGCCGAGGAAGCACTGAACGCAGTTTTGGAAAACGCCGAGGAAAATCCGGTTGAATAAGTAAAATTGTAAGGGAGGGCAGTGATGCCCTCCCTGAATTTGTATTGTGAAATTATGACCGAAAATTTCCCCACCCGCAAACCCACGCGGTTAAAGGATTACGATTACAGTCAAAATGGCGCATATTTTATTACGGTATGTAACCACAATAAAGAGAAAATTTTATGTGATGTTGTAGGGGATGGCGTTTACGACATCCCGAAAAATCAATTAACCGAAATAGGAAAAATAGCGGAAGATGAATTGATGAATGTTGAAAAGTATTATGACAATGTAAAAATAGA
>JAZORF010000021.1:0-39713 GCA_045656545.1 Acutalibacteraceae bacterium
AGGGTTGCCTTCAAGCGCAATTGAGAACACTGTGCGCAATGCATTCTTGACAGGATATTGTCCTGACGACCCTATTCCCGCTTGGATCAGTGAAAAATATAATTTAATTTCTTTAAAAGAGGCACTGTTCAATATTCATTTCCCAAAAAATAACGAGTTACTGAATGCCGCTCGCAGACGTCTTATGTTTCAGGAACTTTTGCTGTTACAGTGTGGTATTTGCTATATGAACGGCAAAGACAGTTCTGCAAAAGCCTGCCCTATTGACGACAGAACTGCAGAGTTTGAAGTGCTGCTTCCGTATGAATTAACAGGTGCTCAAAAGCGCAGTATTTTTGAAGCTATGGATGATATGAAATCGGGCAAACCTATGAACAGACTCCTTCAAGGTGATGTTGGCTCGGGCAAAACTGCAGTTGCCGCCGCACTGTGCTATAATACTGTAAAAAGCGGATTTCAAGCGGCACTTATGGCACCAACCGAAATTCTTGCAGAGCAACATTTTAATTCTTTTAATAAAATGTTTGCCAAAACAGGCATAAACGTCGCTCTTATAACCAGCTCAACCAAAGGCAAGGACAAACTTTATGAGTCTCTAAAATCAGGTGAAATTGACCTTGTAATTGGCACCCACGCGCTTATTCAAAGCGATGTTGAGTTTGATAATTTACAACTTGTTATAACCGATGAACAACACCGATTTGGTGTTGAACAACGAAAAAAGCTGATGCAAAAAAGCAGTTCGCCCAACACACTTGTTATGTCGGCAACACCTATTCCTCGCACACTTGCACTTATGATTTACGGTGACCTTGACATTTCTGTGCTTGATGAGTTGCCTCCCGGCAGACAACCCATACAAACAAGATGGGTTAAAAGTGACATCAAACCTCAGGTGTTTGATTTTCTTAAGAAACTTCTTCAAAAAGGCAAGCAGGCATATATTGTTTGCCCACTTGTTGAAGAAAATGAGTCAGATTTGACCCCTGCTACCGAATACTTTGAGCAGTTGAGAAAGGGGTATCTTAAAGATTTTAAGGTTGGCTTGCTTCACGGCAAAATGAAATCTCAAGAAAAAGAAAGTGTTATGCAAGATTTTTCTGCCGGCAATATTGACGTGCTTGTTTCCACCACTGTTATTGAGGTTGGTGTAGATGTGCCCAATGCTACAATGATGATTGTTGAAAACGCCGAAAGATTTGGATTATCGCAGCTTCATCAGTTGAGAGGTCGCGTTGGCAGAGGTAGTACAAAATCTTACTGTGTGCTTATTTCGGATGCACAAAATGCAGTCTCTACAGGCAGACTTAACATTATGTGCGAAACCTCTGACGGATTTAAAATTGCAGAATACGACCTAAAATCAAGAGGGCCGGGTGACTTTTTCGGCCGCAGACAACACGGTCTGCCCGCATTGAAACTTGCCAACTTTATCGGTGACTATAAGGCGGTGGCATTTGCTCAGCAAATTGCAAAGCAGATATGTGAAGATGACCCTAATTTGTCCAACCCCGAAAACTTAAAGTTAAAAAACCAAGTCGTTCATTTGTTTGAATCTACAAATTCGGTTTTTAATTAAAATCCAAAAATGTTTAAAATTAGTCTTGATAGTTTTGCTATAATATGAGATAATGTATTTTATTGAATTATGAGGAGTATACCCCCTATGACTGAATATGAAAAAATTGCGCAGTTAATATTTAAAGATGTTGATAAAACACCCGAATATTACGAATCTATTTATCCCGAAAGAGAATTAAAAGAAGGTCAGCGTGTTACCCGTCTTGCTCCAAGCCCTACGGGTTATTTGCATTTTGGCGTTTTATTCACCTGCCTTATTAACCGCCGTGTAGCCGACGCTTCTGATGGCATTTTCTTTCTTAGAATTGAGGATACCGATGCCAAGCGTGAGGTTGAGGGCGGTATGGAAGACATTATCAACGGTCTTATCCGCTTTGGCATAAATATTGACGAAGGCTTTGTTGCCGCTAATAAAGAGGATGGCATCTACGCTCCCTACAAGCAAAGTCAGCGTGCTGATGTGTATCACTGCTTTGCAAAAGTGCTTATGGAACAAGGATTAGCTTATCCCTGTTTTTGTTCTGAGGAGTCACTTGCCGCAACCCGAGAAACTCAAGAAAAAGCAAAGCATCGCACCGGTTATTATGGTGAGTATGCCTCTTGCCGCAGTCTTACCTACGAGCAAATCAAAGAAAAAATTGAAAATGGCGAAAAATATGTTGTTCGTTTGCGTTCACCCGGCAGTGAAGAGCATCGCATAGTATTTGACGATATGATTAAGGGTAAAATAGAAATGCCTGAAAACGATGAAGATTTTGTACTTCTCAAGTCAGACGGCATCCCCACATATCACTTTGCTCATGCGGTAGACGACCACTTTATGCGTACCACCCACGTTATCCGTGGTGATGAGTGGATTTCATCTGTTCCAAAGCATATTCAGTTGTTTAAACTCTTAGGCTTTAAGGTACCGAAGTTTGCTCACGTTTCCCCCATTATGAAAGAGGAAAACGGCTCAAAGCGTAAACTTTCAAAGCGTAAAGACCCTGAAGCAGCAGTTAAATTCTATGCAGAGCAAGGCTATCCTGTTGAGGCGGTTACAGAGTATATGCTTACCATTGCCAACTCTGACTTTGAGGATTGGCGCAGAGCAAACCCAGCCGCACCTAACAGTGATTTCAAGCTCAATATGAAGAAAATGAGTGTTTCGGGTGCGCTGTTTGATACTGCAAAACTTAACGACGTAAGCAAAAATGTAATCTCAAAAATGAATTCTGAGAAGGTTTACGACCTTGTAACAGAATGGGCAAAAGAATTTGACGGCGAATTTTATGATATGCTGACGGCAAATCCTGATTTTGCAAAACAAATCTTTGCAATTGACCGTGATGTTCCCAAGCCTCGTAAAGATATTGCAAAATGGAGCGATGTTAAGGCTTTTGTATCATATTTTTATGATAACCTTTTTGAGAATTCTTACGAGTTGCCCCAGCATCTTTCAAAAAAGGATGCCGCAAAACTGCTTGAGATTTACAAATCGGCATACTCTACCGAGGACGATAACAGTCAGTGGTTTGCAAAAATCAAAGAGATTTGTCCTCAGGTTGATTTCTGTCCCGATGTTAAACTTTACAAGGCAAATCCCGACGATTACAAGGGTCACTCAGGTGATGCCGCAACCATCATAAGAGTTGCCATAACAGGCAGAACAAACAGCCCCGACCTGTGCAGTATTATGAAGGTTTTGGGATATGAAAAGGTTATGGAACGACTTGACAGTGCAATCAAGTATTTTAGCGAGGTGTAAACAATGGATGATATTAAAGTAAATAATAATTTTATTGAAGAATTTGTAATTGAAGACCTTGAAAAAGGTGTTTATAACAAGGTGCAAACCCGTTTTCCGCCTGAGCCTAACGGCTACTTGCACATCGGTCACGCAAAAGCAATTTGCATTGACTTCGGCATTTCAGACCGTTTTGGCGGCACCTGTAATCTGCGTCTTGACGACACCAATCCCACAAAAGAAGACACCGAGTATGTTGATGCTATCATGGAAGATATTAAGTGGCTTGGTTTTCAGTGGGACAATGTTTATTACGCCAGTGACTACTTTGATTTTATCTATGATTGCGCCATTAAACTTATCGAAATGGGCAAAGCATATGTTTGCGATTTAACTGCAGACCAAATCAGAGAGTACAGAGGCACTCTTACCGAGCCCGGTAAAAACAGTCCTTACCGCGACCGTTCTGTTGAAGAAAACCTTGACTTATTTAAGCGTATGACTGCAGGCGAATTTGACGAGGGTGCACACGTACTTCGTGCAAAAATTGATATGGCATCCCCCAACCTTAATATGCGCGACCCCGTTATTTACCGCATTATGAAGGTGCCTCATCACCGCGCAGGTGACAAGTGGGTTGTTTATCCTATGTATGATATGGCTCATCCTCTTTCCGACTTTAAAGAGGGTGTTACCCACTCACTTTGCTCACTTGAATTTGAGAATCACAGACCTCTTTACAACTGGTTTTTGGAAGAGTTAAATCTGCCTATGCCTCCCCGTCAGATTGAGTTTGCAAGAATGAATGTAAACTATACTCTTACAAGTAAGCGCAAGTGTTTAAAACTTGTAAAAGACGGCTTGGTTTCAGGTTGGGATGATCCCCGTATGGCTACCCTTTGCGGAATGCGCCGCCGCGGTTATCCTGCTGCAGCACTTCGTGAATTCTGCAACAAAATCGGTGTTTCAAAGGCATTTAGCGTTATTGACTACGCTCTGCTTGAGTCTTGTGTGAGAGACGAACTTAACCAGTCTGCAGACAGAGCAATGACTGTTCTTAATCCTATTGAGGTTGTTATAGACAACTATCCCGACGGCAAAACTGAAATGCTTGAGGTTGAAATTAATCCCAACAAGCCCGAACTCGGAAAGCGCGAGATTCCCTTCTCAAAGAATATTTTCATTGAGGCTGATGACTTCTGCGAAAATCCTCCTAAGGGATATTTCAGACTTTGCCCTGAGCGTGAAGTCAGACTTAAAGGCGCATATTTTGTTAAATATGTCAGCTGTGAAAAGGACGAAAATGGCAATGTAACCAAGGTTCATTGCACCTATGACCCAGCAACAAAAGGCGGCGATTCACCTGACGGCAGAAAGGTTAAAGGCACTATCCACTGGGTATGCGCCGACGACGCAGTTGATGCAGAAATCCGTCTTTACGACCGTCTGTTCACTGTTGAAAATCCCTCTGACGAAGAAGGCGTTGCAGAGTTCTCTGATAATCTTAATCCCAACTCACTTGTTGTGCTTAAAAACTGCAAAATCAACAAGTATCTTGCCAACGCAGAGCCTACTGTTGCCTATCAGTTTATGCGTCAGGGTTACTTCTGTGCAGACAGTGATTCTACCCCCGAACATCCGGTGTTTAATCGCACTGTTCCCCTTAAAGATTCTTGGGCTAAAAAGCAATAAAGAATAAAAAATTCTGTTTTTGAAAATTTTGCTTTATTTTTATTATATATTGTGTTATAATGATTAAAATAAGCACATCATATTCTTTATTTGGTATAATCAAATTACGCTTTTTGGAGTGTCGATTGTGGAAAAATACATTATTACAGGGGGGAATCGCCTTAACGGTAAGGTGCGCATAAGCGGTGCTAAAAACGCCGCAGTTGCCATATTGCCTGCCGCTATTTTGTGCGATGAACCTTGCATAATTGAAAACGTTCCCGACATCAGCGATGTTAGTGAACTTATAAATATTCTCTACGAATTAGGCGCCAAAATCAAAACCATCGATAAATCAACTATTGAGATTGATTCAACCAACATAACATCTTATGTTGTTCCTTTTGAAAAGACTAAAAGATTAAGAGCAAGCAGTTATTTCTTGGGTGCTATGCTCGGTCGCTTTTCTAAGGCGTGTGTTGCTCCCCCGGGTGGATGCGATTTTGGTGTAAGACCTATTGACCTGCACATTAAAGGCTTTGAGGCTTTAGGTGCAGAGGTTAAGTTTACATCCGGTATGGTTGACTGCAAGGCAGATAAACTTATCGGAAACAATGTTTATCTTGACCAGGTTTCTGTGGGTGCAACAGTCAACATTATGCTTGCCGCCGTTAAGGCTCGCGGTTTGACTGTTATTGAAAACGCCGCTAAAGAGCCCCATATAGTTGACCTTGCCAACTTCCTGATTTCTATGGGTGCAGATATACGCGGTGCAGGTACAGAGGTTATTAAAATCCGTGGTGTTGATTATTTGCACGCTACCGATTATTGCATCATTCCCGACCAGATTGAAGCAGGCACATATATGGCTGCAGTAACTGTTGCGGGTGGCGATGTTATACTTGAAAATGTTATTCCCAAGCATCTTGAATCCATTACTGCAAAAATGGAAGAAATGGGTGCAACCGTTGACGACCTTGACGATGCAATTCGCATAAGAAGTGACGGCAAAATCAAGCGTTGCAACATTAAGACTATGCCACACCCCGGCTTCCCCACCGATATGCAACCCCAAGCGGTTGTTTGCCTTGCTTTGTCAAACGGCAGAAGTGTGGTTACCGAGGGAATTTGGGATAACCGATTCAGATATGTTGACCAACTTACCCTTATGGGTGCTCAGATTGAGGTTGACGGCAAATCGGCTATTATTGAGGGTGTTGAATCCCTTACAGGCTGTCCTGTTGCCGCTACCGACCTGCGCGCAGGTGCAGCATTGCTTATTGCAGGTCTTGTTGCAAAAGGCACTACCGAATTGGGTGAAATTCAGTATATCGAGCGCGGTTATGAATGTGTTGTTGAAAAGATGTCGTCTTTAGGCGCCGATATAAAGCGCGTTTCTATCAACAATCAACAACCTTTTAATCAAAATGTATAATTAAAACAAAGGCTACCTTTGGGTAGCCTTTGTTGTTAAAGGAGCATAAAATGTCTGTTTTTTACCCGCTTTTCAGCGGTAGCAGTGGCAACTGCGAATACATAGGATATAACGGTGAGGGTATTCTTATCGATGCAGGTGTAAGTGCGAAAAGACTAACTGCCGCACTTGAATCCAATAGCATTGATATTAACGGAATTCTTGGTATATTTGTCACTCACGAGCACAGCGACCACATTTCAGGACTGCGAGTTTTTGCATCAAAGTATAAAATCCCTGTATTTTGTTCTGAGGGTACTTTTGACGCACTTTCTGCTGACGAAAAATTGATTTCTTCTGTGGATATAAAGACTTTTGCATCTGTTTTAAATTTTGGCGGTTTCTCCGTTGAGCGTTTTGCCACCAGTCACGACTGTGTTGGCAGCAGCGGATACAAAGTAACATGTCCTGACGGAAAAATTGCATCGGTCTGCACCGACCTTGGTTGCATTACGGAAGAAGTCAAAACCGCTTTGCTTGGCAGCAATTTGGTTATGCTTGAATCCAATCACGACCCATCTATGCTAAGAAATGGTCCTTACCCATTTTCTTTAAAGCAAAGAATTGCTTCTGACTGCGGGCATCTTTCCAACAGTTGTTGCGCCGATTTTTTGCCCGAGCTTATTGAATCGGGCACTACTCAAATTGTGCTTGGTCACTTGAGCAAAGAGAATAACCGACCGAGTATTGCTTTAGACTGTGCAACATCCTTTTTGAAACTAAAAGATTATCTGCCTAATCGGGATTATTATTTGCATATTGCTCCCGAAAGTAACGGCTCAATATTGGTGATATAATGCTTAAAGTAAAAATTATTGCAGTTGGCAAAATTAAAGAAAAATTTTACACCGATGCCTGCAACGAGTATATTAAGCGGCTTGGTGCTTTTTGCTCGGTTTCGGTTGCCGAAATTCAGGAGTACAAATGTTCTGACAACCCCTCTGCCGCAGAAATTCAGACAGTTTTGAAAAAAGAGGGAGAGCGGATTTTGGATGCCATTCCCGACGGCGCATTTATCATACCTATGTGTATTGAGGGTAAAGAGTTATCTTCCACTGAGTTGGCAGAAAAAATTGATGCTGTTTCGATTGACGGAGTAAGTACAATTTGTTTTGTTATAGGCGGTTCGTTTGGTCTTGATGACAAGGTAAAAGGAAGAGGCAAATTGCGACTTTCAATGTCAAAAATGACCTTTCCCCATATGCTTGCAAGGGTTATGTTGCTTGAGCAAATTTACCGCGCTTTATCCATAAATAAGGGCACAAAATATCATAAATGATTAAACCTACCAAGATTCCTTCTTGGTGGGTTGTTTTTTTGTGCATAATTTGTCAAATTTTTCGCAAATTGGTATAGACAATCAGATTGTTTTTTGATATAATATTCTAGGTGTATTTTGTGCCGTCAAAATCGGTGCAAAAACTTTTGATACGGCATTAACAAAATAAGTTGGAATCTTTATTTTTTAATTAACCGAATGTGTCAAAAAAAGAAAAAATTGGTCGTGAGCAATACACCAACACGACCGGAAAGGCATGATAGTATGAAAAAATCAATCAGCAACTTGCCGTTTAACGGCACCCCTGCACAAGAGGCAGAGTTGCTCAAAGTTATTGAGCAGCACAAAGACGAAAAAGGTTGTCTTATGCCTATTATGCAGAAAGCTCAGGACATTTATGGTTATTTGCCTCTTGAGGTTCAGACCATAATTGCAAAAGAGCTTGGCATTTCAGTAGAAGAAGTTTACGGCGTATCCACCTTCTACTCAATGTTCAGTCTTGCACCTAAGGGTGAGTACAAAATCAGCGTATGCTTGGGTACTGCCTGCTATGTTAAGGGCGCTCAGGCTGTGCTTGACAAGATTTGCGAAATCATCGGCATCGGTCCTGATGAGTGCACTGCTGACGGTAAATTCTCAATTGAGGCTTGCCGTTGCATCGGTGCTTGCGGTCTTGCACCCGTTTTCACCGTAAATGACGAAGTTTACGGCCGTCTTACTGCAGACGATGTTCCTGATATTATCGCAAAGTATCAGAACTAATCAAACTTTAATCTTGAGGAAATTAAAATGAAAATTTCAACCATTAAAGAACTTCTTGAAGCTGATGTCCTTTGCTGTGAAGAAAACCTTGGTAAGCATGTCTATTCCGCTTGCGGAAGCGATATGATGAGCGATGTGCTTGCATATGTTAAAGACCAGGCGGTTTTGCTTACAGGTCTTGTTAACCCTCAGGTAATTCGCACCGCTGTAATGATGGATATGAACTGCATTGTTTTTGTCCGTTCAAAAAAGCCTACCGAAGAAATGTTGGAACTTGCCAACGAAAGCGGTTTGGTTGTTATGGCTTGCAACAAGCGTTTATATGAGGCTTGCGGAATTCTGTATAAAAACGGTCTTGTAGGGAGTGAAACCAATGGGTGAAGAAATTCGCTTGCACTTTACTGTTGACGGAGATGATTTCACTTCAGCAGGTCAAGCATCTGTTCAGGTAAAAAAAGACCTGCGACAGTTAGGAATTTCTCCTGAAACTATCAGGCGTGTATCTATTGCAATGTATGAGGGTGAAATCAATATGGTCATCCACGCAGGCGGCGGTAGTGCCGACGTGATTATCAGTGAAGACCGCATTGTTATCATACTTGACGATACAGGCCCCGGTATACCCGACATTAAACTTGCTATGCAAGAAGGTTATTCCACAGCGCCTGAAAGTGTTAGAAACTTAGGATTTGGTGCAGGTATGGGATTGCCCAATATGAAGCGCTACACTGACGATATGAAAATCGAGTCGGTTGTTGGCACAGGCACCAAAATCACTATGGTTGTAAATCTTTAATTTCAATTAAGCTGTTAGGTGAAAAAATGAATACATACAAACATTCTGTGTCATTAGATGCGGCAAAGTGCACCGGTTGTACAACCTGCATCCGTCACTGTCCAACCCAAGCTATTCGCGTTCGCGATAAGGTTTCGGTTATCAATTCAGACAGATGCATAGATTGCGGCGAGTGTATCAGAGTATGTCCGCACAAGGCGAAAAAAGCCAATTACAGCAAATTAGAGAAGATTAAAAACAAGAAGTGGAAAATCGCACTGCCTGCACCCACTCTTTACGGTCAGTTTGAAGAACTTGACGATGTTGACTATGTACTCAACGGTCTTAAAGGCATCGGCTTTGACGATGTTTACGAGGTTTCTCAGGCTGCTGAGTTGGTATCGGCTTACACAAGACGATATTTAAGGCTTGAACAGGTCAAAAAACCTGTTATAAGTTCGGCGTGCCCTGTAGTGACAAGACTTATTTCACTTCGTTTCCCCTCTTTACGCGACAACATTATGCCTATGCTTCCTCCTATGGAAATTGCGGCTATGAACGCACGTGAAAGGGCTAAAAGAAACAATCCTGATTTGAAGGATGACGATATTTGCGTCTGCTTCATTTCGCCCTGCCCCTCAAAAGTTAGTTATGTGAAAAACGGATTCGGCAGTTATAAAAGCCAAGTGGATGAAGTTATATCTATTAACGACATCTATTTTGAACTGATTTCGGTTATGAAAAGAGGTACTGTCAATACACCTCTTTCAAAATCAGGTATGATTGGCATCAGTTGGGCTGCTTCCGGCGGTGAATCCTCCGCAATATTCAACGACAAGTATCTTGCCGCTGACGGAATTGAAAACGTTATTCGCGTACTTGACCAGATTGAGACAGGCAGTTTTCCCGCACTTGAGTTTATTGAACTCAATGCTTGCCCCGGCGGTTGTGTTGGCGGTGTGATGGCAGTTGAAAACCCTTTCATTGCCAAAGCCAGACTTCAAACACTTCGCAGATATTTGCCCGTATCACAAAACTTTCTCAATGACGACGAGGAAAATTATGTGCCACCTGAATTTTTCTTTGACAGTTTTCCTGATTACAAGCCAATCAGCCGTTTAAGCGGCAGTTTGAGCGAATCAATGAAAATGATGGCACAAATTCAATCCTTAAAAGAAGATTTACCGGGTATTGACTGTGGCTCTTGCGGTGCTCCAAGTTGCAGGGCATTTGCAGAGGACTGTGTTAAGGGTGAATCCACTGTTGACCAGTGCCCCATCCTTGCCGTCTATAAGGCAAAAGAAACCAATTGATTGCAGGTGTAACTTATGACAGTTGAAAAGCTTATAAACTCTTTACCTGTAAAACCTCTTTCGGTTACCGACCAGTCTCGCGAAATCGAAGGATTATACATAGGTGACCTGCTTAGCTGGGTTATGGGTCGCGCAAAGCAAAACGATGCTTGGATTACCATTATGTCTAACATAAACATCGTTGCAGTTGCCGCCCTTGCCGATACCTCTTGCATCATTCTTGCAGAGGGTGTTGTGCCCGAGCAAAATGTTATTGACACAGCAAAAGCCAAAGACATAAATCTTTTGACAACCGAAAAAACAGCCTATGAAATTGCGCTTGCCATTTCGGAGTTGATTGAACGATGAATCGATATTATTACGATTTTCACATTCATTCTTGCTTATCCCCTTGCGCCGAAAACGATATGACTCCCAACAACATTGCCGGTATGGCAACTTTGGCAGGGCTTAATATCGTAGCGCTGACTGACCATAACACAACAAAAAATTGCCCCGCTTTTTTTGAGGCGGCAAAGGCAAACGGAATCATACCCGTTGCAGGTATGGAACTTACCACCTGTGAGGATATACACGTTGTGTGCCTGTTTGAGCACTTAGAACAGGCTATGGAGTTTGACAAAAAGGTAAATGAGCAAAGAATTTTTATCGAAAACCGTACCGATATTTTTGGTGACCAGTTAATCACTGACGGTGATGATAACGTAATCGGAACCGAGCAATATCTGTTATCGAATGCAACAATGCTTACTATTGATGATGCCTACCGGCTTGTTAATAGTTGCGGCGGTATTTGCTATCCCGCTCACATAGACCGCGAATCAAACGGAATTGTTGCCACTCTTGGTGTATTTCCCGATTCGCCCCCCTACTCTCACGCTGAGTTTCACGATTTCGGCAAAAAGGATGAGTATTTAAGCCGCTTTCCTATACTGAGTAACTGTATGTTGCTGTGCGGCTCAGACGCTCACTACTTGTGGGATATAAGGGACAAATCGGTCTATTTTGAGTTGGATGACGAGCCGTACAGTTCTGCTTTGGTAAGAAAAAGACTTTTTGAAGCCCTTAGGAGTGTAAAATGAAAGAGTTATCACTGAATATACTTGACATTGCAAAAAACTCTGTTAAAGCAGGCGCTTCAATTATTGAAATCTTGCTAAATGAGACTGACGAGCAATTAACCATTTGCATTAAAGATAACGGATGCGGTATGACCGCTCAAACGGTAGAGAATGTTACAAATCCATTCTATACCACACGCACAACAAGAAAGGTTGGTATGGGACTACCCCTTTTCAAGTTGGAAGCAGAAATGACAGGTGGCTCACTAACCGTTGAGTCTTATCATAAGGATGAATATCCTGATACTCACGGCACGGTAGTTACCGCTAATTTCTATAAAAACCACATTGATTTCATTCCTCTTGGTGATGTTGTTGCATCGGTTACAACCTTGATTCAAGGCTCACCCGATATAGACTTTCTCTATCACCACACCTTACCAAAGGGTGAAGTTGCGCTTGACACCCGTCAAATACGGGAAGTTCTTGGTGGCGACATCCCATTAAACAGTATTGAAATCATTCAGTGGATTTCGGACTCTCTTAACAGTGAGTACGAAGCATTAAATCAGTAAATTATTTTCAGAAAGGAAGATAATATATGAAATCATTGGCTGAGCTTGCAGCAATCAGAGACCGTATGAAAGATAAGGTTATTATCCGCGAAGGCTCCGGTGACATCAGAGTTGTAGTAGGTATGGCTACTTGCGGTATAGCAGCAGGTGCCCGTCCTGTGCTCAACGCCTTTGTTGAAGAGGTTAGCAAGGCTGACCTTATGGACAAGGTTACTGTTTCACAGACCGGTTGTATCGGCATTTGCCAGTACGAGCCTGTTGTTGAAATCTTTGAGGCCGATAAGGAAAAGGTTACCTATGTTAAGATGACCGCTGAAAAGGCTCAAAGAGTTGTTGAAGAGCATCTTAAAGGTGGAAAAGTTGTTGCAGAATTCACTATGGGCAACAATCAAAAATAATTTAGGAGGTTTACAAACATGATTCGTTCACATGTGCTTATCTGTGGCGGTACCGGATGTACCTCCTCAGGTAGTAAGCTCATTCAGGACACATTTGCCAAAGAGATTGAGGCTATGGGTCTTCAGGGTGAGGTAAAAATTGTTGAGACCGGTTGTTTCGGTTTGTGCGCTTTGGGTCCTGTTGTTATCATTCATCCCGAAGGCACATTCTACAGCCGTGTTGAAGCAAGCGATGTTCACGAAATTGTTGAGGAACATCTGCTTAAGGGCCGTATCGTTAAGCGTCTTGAGTACACCGACACCGGTGATGTAGAGCTTGACGTAGAAAATGTTTCTCTTAACGACACTGCTTTCTATCGCTCACAAAAGCGTGTTGCACTGCGTAACTGCGGTGTTATCAACCCCGAAAACATTGACGAGTATATCGCAATGGACGGTTATCAGGCACTTGGTAAGGCTCTTACCGAAATGACTCCTCAAGAAGTTATCGATGTTGTTCTTGCATCAGGACTTCGTGGCCGTGGCGGCGCTGGCTTCCCCACTGGCAGAAAGTGGTCATTTGCCGCTGCTAACCAGGCAGACCAGAAGTATGTTTGCTGTAACGCTGACGAAGGTGACCCCGGTGCATTTATGGACCGTTCAATCCTTGAGGGTGACCCCCATGCACTTATCGAAGCAATGGCTATTGCCGGTTATGCTATCGGTGCAAATCAGGGTTACGTTTACGTTCGCGCAGAGTATCCTATCGCTGTTAAGCGTTTGCAGATTGCTATCGACCAGGCTCGTGAATACGGTCTTCTCGGTAAGGACATCTTTGGTTCAGGTTTTGACTTCGACCTTGACATCCGTCTTGGCGCAGGCGCATTCGTTTGCGGTGAGGAAACTGCTCTTATGACCTCTATTGAAGGTCACCGCGGCGAGCCCCGTCCCCGTCCTCCCTTCCCTGCAGTTAAAGGTTTGTTTGGCAAGCCCACCGTTCTTAACAACGTTGAGACCTACGCAAACATTGCTCAGATTATCCTTAAGGGCGCTGACTGGTTCACCTCTATGGGTACCGAAAAGTCAAAAGGCACCAAGGTATTTGCTCTTGGCGGTAACATCAAGAACACCGGTCTTGTTGAAGTTCCTATGGGTACTACCCTCCGTCAGATTGTTGAAGAAATCGGTGGCGGCATCCCTAACGGCAAAACCTTTAAGGCTGCTCAGACCGGTGGTCCTTCAGGCGGTTGTATCCCTGCAAGCCACATTGATGTTGAGGTTGACTATGACAACCTGCTTGCTATCGGCTCTATGATGGGCTCCGGCGGTCTTATCGTTATGGACGAAGACACTTGTATGGTTGACATCGCTAAGTTCTTCCTTGAGTTTACCGTTGACGAGTCTTGCGGTAAGTGTACTCCTTGCCGTGTAGGCACTCGCCGTTTGCTTGAAATCCTTGAAAAGATTACTTCAGGCAACGGTACTATGGAAGACATCGACAAACTTGAAGAGCTTTCTCAGTACATTAAAGATAACTCTCTTTGCGGTTTGGGTCAGACTGCTCCCAACCCTGTTCTTTCAACCCTCCACTTCTTCAGAGATGAGTATATTGCTCACATCAAGGATAAGAAGTGCCCCGCAGGCGTATGTAAGAACCTTGTTACCTTTAAGATTATTGAAGACAAATGTAAGGGATGCACCAAGTGTGCACGTAACTGTCCTGTTAACGCAATTGCAGGTAAGGTTAAGGAAGCTCATATCATTGACTCCGCTAAGTGTATCAAGTGCGGCGCATGTATTGACAGCTGTCCCTTCAAGGCTATTATTAAGGAATAAGAAAGGAGTGTGCCAGGTATGGAATTAGTAAATATGAAAATTAACGGCATGCCCCTGAGTGTGCCTAAAGATTACACCATCCTTCAGGCTGCAAGAGAAATGGGTATTGAAATTCCCACTCTTTGTCATATGAAGGGTATCAACGAAATCGGCGCCTGCCGTATTTGTGTTGTTGAAGTTAAGGGCGCTCGCTCATTGGTTGCTGCTTGCGTAGCTCCCGTTGGCGAGGGTATGGAGGTTTTGACCAACTCAGAAAAGGTTATCAAGGCTCGCAAAATGACTGTTGAGCTTTTGCTTTCAAACCACAACTGCTCTTGTCTTTCTTGCAACAGAAGCGGTAACTGTGAACTTCAGACCATGGCTCGCAGCTTTGGTATTGAAAGCGCACAGGCTTTTGTAGGCGCTAAGACAGAGACCAAACTTGATGATAGCAATGTTGCTTTCATCCGTGACAACAGCAAGTGCGTACTTTGCCGCCGCTGTGTTGCTGCCTGTTCAACTCAGACAGGCGTTATCGGTGCTAACAACCGCGGTTTTGATACCGTTATCGGTTGCGCATTCGAAACCGACCTTGCAGATGTTGCTTGTGTATCTTGCGGTCAGTGTATTACCGCTTGCCCCACCGGCGCATTGCAAGAGCGTGACGATACCGAAAAAGTATTTGAGGCTCTTAACGATCCCACCAAGACTGTTATTGTTCAGACCGCTCCCGCTACCCGTGTAGCTATTGCTGAGTACTTTGGCAACCCCATCGGCACTATGGCAAAGGGCAAGATGGTTGCTGCACTTCGCAGACTTGGCTTTGATAAGGTTTTCGACACCAACTTTGCCGCTGACCTTACCATTATGGAAGAAGCTACTGAGTTCCTTGACCGTTATCAGAACGGTGGCACTCTGCCCCTTATCACCAGCTGTTCACCCGGTTGGGTTAAGTATTGCGAGGCATTCTTCCCTGAATTCATCCCCAATCTTTCAAGCTGCAAATCTCCTCAGCAGATGTTTGGCGCAGTTCTCAAGACTTGGTATGCTGAAAAGAACGGCCTTGACCCCAAGGACATCGTTTCTGTTTCTGTTATGCCTTGCACCGCCAAGAAGTTTGAGATTGGCAGAGATGACGAAGCTGCCGCAGGTGTTGCTGACGTTGATTACGCTATCACCACTCGTGAGCTTGGCAGCATGATTAAGCGTGCTTGCATCGACTTTAACAAGCTTCCCGACGAAGAGTATGACAATCCTCTTGGTGAAGGTACCGGTGCTGCAGTTATCTTTGGTGCTACCGGCGGTGTTATGGAGGCTGCTCTCCGTACTGCTGTTGACGTTCTTACCGGTAAGGACAACGAGTCTTACGACTTTATCGAGGTTCGTGGTACCGAAGGCATTAAAGAGGCTACCTATGATGTTAACGGCATTAAGCTCAACATCTGTGTTGTTAGCGGTCTTGACAACACCAAGAAGGTTCTCGAAGCTGTTAAGAGCGGCGAGAAGAAGTATGACTTTATCGAGGTTATGTGCTGCCCAGGCGGTTGTGTAAACGGCGGCGGTCAGCCTATCCATCCCAATTCTGTTCGCGAAACCGTAGATATCAAAGCTGTTCGTGCCGCCGCTATCTATGAAGAGGACAAGAATTTGCCCCAGAGAAAGTCTCACAAGAACACTGCCATTAAGCTCATTTACGACGAGTATTTTGAGAAGCCCGGCAGTCATAAGGCACATGAGGTTCTTCATACAACCTATGTTGACCGTTCAAATGTTCTTAAATAAAGATTCCATTAAAATATCAGTCCCCCAAGTAATACTTGGGGGACTTATTTTATGCTTGTTGATTATTTTTAAAGGATATGGTATAATTTACTTGGTGATTAAAATGAAGACTTATAAAATTTATTTTGTTAAACACGGACTTATTGAGGGCAACCTTACAGGTAAATATATCGGTAAAACCGACGCTTTGCTTATTCCTGAGGGATTGGCTATGCTTAATGCTATGAAAGAGCAGTATGTATATCCTGAGGTTGACGAGTATTTTACAAGCCCTCTTATGAGATGCAAGCAGACTATGGCGGCACTGTATCCAGAGGCAGAGCCTATTGTTGTGCCTGAACTTGCAGAGTATAATTTTGGCGAATTTGAGGGAAAAACCGCAAAAGAGCTTGCCGACAATGAAGACTATAAAAAGTGGATTTCACCCGAATCTGCGCAGGTTAGCGCTCCACAGGGCGAAAACACCGAGGAATTTACAACAAGAATCTGTATGGCATTTAATTCAATCGTGCAGTATATGATGTCTAACAACAAGCGTGAGGCGGTTATTTGCACTCACGGCGGCGTTATATCCACCATCCTTGCCACCTACGGTTTTCCCCAACGGACTGTATCTGAATGGGACTGTGTTGGCGGTAAAGGATACTGTATTCAAGTTACCCCTACAATCTGGATGAGAGAGGGTATGTTTGAGATTATCGGTCTGTTCCCCTTTATTAAGGATTAAAGCAGGAATTTTAGCATATATAAGAATGCTACACCGGGGATTCCCCCTACTGCGCTTACAGACAGATTAAACATATTAAGTTCTAATTTCAAAACATCGTAAAACTGACCTATCACAAAGCAAATTATGTAAGACAGCAATCCTGACAAAAGATAAATCCAAAAGTGCTTTTTTCGGTTGGGATGTTTTACAGAAGTTATTATTAAAGCAAGTGCCATGACGACTAATATTATTATTGCCCCTATTTTCATACTATCACCTTGTAATATATATATGATTAAGGAGCAGGAATATGCTAAAACGACTTATATCATTATTTATCTGCGTTGTACTTACCCTGTTGTGCTTTGTCGGTTGCAACAATACACCCCAACCGGTTACAGAGGATGTGGAAAATTTGAAACTGTCACGCGGAATCAATTTATCTGCTTGAAGATGCAAGAAAACCAATAGATAGCGAAGAAAATGATTCTTGATTTTGTGTTAGTCTTCATTTCAAATCTCCTTTATATACGAAAATTCTTTGAAACGAAGAAGTGACAGTACAGAGCGACTAACCCTGTACTGCCACAAACAAAGGCTATTTAACATCTTTTAAGAAAACAACAAACCCGAACGTTTCACCGATTGGTAAAAGGTTCGGGTTTGAATGCTTTGGGACCGACACTCAAAATGGAACCGGTCGAAAAACCTAATTCTCGTTAAGACCTATAAATAATTTTATGGGTTATGGTTTTTGAACATTAACCCCAAAATAAAAGCCTGCTTTCTTGGCAATCGCTAAAGCAAGATATGCAAGAACACCAATACCAGCAAATGCTACTGCCATAACCATAACAGCACGAACCGTGGTAACATTCCAGCCTTGACCTGCTGCGAGCATACTGCACACTCCGCCAATCCTCTTTTGAGGGAAATATTCGCTTAACTCAAAGGAACCAACATTATTTTCGATCATTTTGTCAGTAAACGTATCTAAACGTAGCAACGGATTAATTTTCTTTGCAATGGCTCGTAGCGTTCCGAAATAAGAAACTCTATGACCGTCTTCTTTTTCAAAATGCTTCATATATCTTATAAACTCTTTTGCTGAAACATCTTTTTTATCTTTGTGTTGAACGTAATGTGTCAACTCTTTTTTAAATTCCTTTGGGCTGTCAAAACCGCCTATCTCTTTGAGCTTATTCTCGTAAACATTCCGCAGTTCATAATAATATGCCTCATAACCAAGCAAAAACATTCTCGGCTTTATATTTGCAAAATTATAGTATCTATCTGATTCTCGAATCGTTGTACTATAAAAATACCCATAATCAACTGTTAAAGCACTGTACCGTTTTCCTTGGTAAACACTATGTTGTTCTGCCGCATAAGAAAGCAATATATTCATACAATATGCTTCGATTATATTCAAGTCTCTCGTAAATTTACTCTTATTATATTTAGGAATAAACTTATTTAGTTCATAAATATCTTTATCTAAAATATCACTCTTATTTACTTTAATATATCTTTGAATTTCAGCAATTTCGTGAAGAACAACAGACTCTGGTGATGAAACCAAAATATCAGAGAAGTAAAATAACGATAACGCACGTAAGAATAAGCGCCTGATATCATATAAAGAATTTACCGCAACCTGATATTCTTCCTTATACGCATCATTAACTTCGGCAAGATTTTTGAGGTTTTTTAACAACTCAAAATAATTTGATGCTCCTTCATACTCTAAAGGATATACCAAATACTCCTTTGTAAGATATCTTAAATCGACAACACAATTTGCTATCCCTTCACTTCTAGCCCTATTGTAATATGAAGATGCCATGTTAAAATCACCTTCAAGAATCTTCGATTTAGCATAAGATAAAACTGGAAATGACACAAGTAAGTCCCCCTAAATAAAAAAGTGTGTGCAACCGAAGCTACACACACCGAAAAATGTATGGCTCGCATTGCTACCACACAAATTGAATTTGCAGACCTATACCAATAAGGCAAAGTATACAAAAACAGAGCATACATTTTTACCAAAAATAAAAATGTATACTTCACCCATTACGAGTATAAGTCTATATTCAATTTGTGTGGTAAATTTATGATAACATAAAACAAATACTTATGCAATACTCGAAATAGAAGAAATTGAATAAAGATAGTGCAACATCATTGGCGTAGCCACATCGTTTGTGCGAAGCCGGGCACTGTTTGCCGTAAGGCAACCTCGTTTTGTGTCCGCAAGCGGACAATAATGTTATCGTTACGCGAGAAATGATGTTGACCGCAAGCGGTCAAACGATGTTGTATCCTGCGGACACAAACACAAAAATAAAAGGACTACCGAAGTAGTCCTTTTATTTTTGGTGCAGCAGAGCAATCTAAATTCGAACCAGTATTTTTATCAACCGCTATTTTTGTGTCGGTTAATGAGATTGTGCGTGTACCATCTTTAAAATTGAAAGTAAGTAGCAGTTTATCATCGTAAACGAAAACTGCATTAACAAAGACGTCAATTAACATTTGTCGGTGTGATTCTTGTCGCATATCAAGTTTACGGAAGCGGTGCAACCAAAATGTCATAAACTCGGCAGAAATTTTTGGTTTTTCTAATTTTTCTTCTGCTATCCGAATAAGCAATTCTTCCTTTTCCGCTTCAAGTTGCGTTAATTTTTCTTGCAAGGTTTTGGAAACCATACCGCCAATAACTGCCGCAACAATATTATCAATCGCTGTTTCGGTTTGTTGTAATTGTTTTTCATACATTGGCAAAGTAGTATTTTCTTCATCCTGCAATCGTATAAGCATTGAAACGATTGCTTCTATCATATCATCATCCATCAACATAGCCATAGTTTCGTTAACAACTAAATCTTCAATCCATTCTTTTTTAACAGGTTTCTTCTTGCAATCATTCAATTTTTTCTTAACCGCATGGCATTTATAATAGCGGTGAACTGTGCCGTTGCGACTTGTTCCTGTTTCTCCGTTCATAGAGGTGCCACAATTACCGCAGAATATTTTAGTTGTAAGTAAATAGTTTTCTTTGGCTTTATTTCTTGATGGAGCCTTACTATTCTTTTCAAGTTTTTCTTGAACTCGTTCAAACAAATCATATGGAACAATGGCGGGAATTCCATCAGGTATAACTATTTCGCGATAAGAATACTCACCGATATAACGACGGTTGGAAAGCATATGTTGAACTACTGACCAACTCACAGGCTTACCTTTCGTATTTTTAATACCTTTTTCGTTAAGAAAGTCTTGGATTTCTTTTATAGTTTTACCATCATCGTATTTTTTGAACACCTCAAGCACATAAGGGGCGGTGAGTTCATTAACCTGAAGATACTGTTCCTCGTCAACTACATAACCGATAGGAAGAGTGCCACCATTCCACTTACATTTACTTGCATTAACTATCAATCCGCGAATAACATTTTCTCTTAAATTTTCGGAATACCATTCTGCCATACCCTCAAGCATAGCTTCCGTTAATATACCAGCCGATCCCTTTGCAATAGTTTCAGTTGCAGAAATAACTCTAACTCCGTTTTGTCTCAACTGAAACTTGTACTTTGCACTATCATAGCGATTTCGAGCAAAACGATCAAGTTTCCATACAATGATTAAATCAAACTGTTTCTTTTTGCTATCTATAATCATTTTTTGAAATTCGGGGCGTTTGTCAGTTGTTGCCGTCAATGCTCTATCTACGTAAGTTCCTATAATAGTGTAGCCGTTGCGTTCTGCAAAAGCAGTACACTCTATAATTTGACCTTCAATAGATTCTTCTCGTTGACCGCTTGATGAATATCTTGCGTAAATAACTGCATTTATATTTCCCATTTAAAAATCCCCTTGTGATATATTACTTTAAATATACCACAAGGGGAAACTTTAGTCAATTAACTATGCCGTTATCTGAAAAGCGTTATGTAAATTATACTATTTTAATACTTTTGAAAATCAATCAAGTCCAAATTGGTCGAGCAAATCTTCTAACTCTTTATAACAAGAATAGCAATACCATTCTGTTTGTCCAGAAAAGATATGTTTTGATGAATATGTTGCTTTTGCACCACATTCAACACAATAATGCTTTGGTTTGCTATCTTCTATAGCGTTTTTTTCTTCTAATTGTTTTTTTGCTGTAGCAATATAGCTTTCATAGGGCTTTATTCCTTCGGGTGAACTTGAAACATAAGATATAGTTTCTTCAAGTCTTTCAGAACCTGAACTGCCCCAAGAATAAACGCCAACGCTAAGAAATGTATCAATAATACCCTGATCAAATGTTTTAGGATAAAGTGAATGGCATATATAATATATACAATCATATTCATACTTAATATTGTCTAATTCCCCATAATCTTCATCTCTAAAAAAAGTCAAAAAAGCACTGAAAGCATTTCTATATTTCGATTCTTTATAATCTTTTTCAATGTAAGTTATTGAAGAACCTCTGTCCAAAAATGTATTTATGATTTCGGAATCACTAAATTCAAATTGAACATTTGTGTTCTTAAGAATATTGGTCGCCAATTCACAAAATTTCTCATTATTATAATTTTTTAGTTTTTCTTCAATCTCGTCCTCAAGGGAAATTTTTCCAGATATTGCCGAGTGATTTTCTTCTTGAATCTTACTTAAATTAAGCAACGCTTCAAAACAAGCGTTTGCTGTATTATATTGGGACTCGCTTTGGAAGTCATAAGAACAAAGTTCACTCTTATTTTGCAAAAACTCAAAATATTCTGACAATTTGCCAAGTCCTATTATTCCACCAATTACAAGAACAAGAACCAAAAGAAATATAACGATTTTACTTTTATTACTTTTTTCTTTCATAATATAATTCCTTACTTTTTTCAAAATATATTATTGATTAGCTTTCCATTTATTAAAGCCTTCAACCATTCTTTTGTCCTCGTCTGTTCCTTTTCCACTATAGTATCGTTCTTTTGCATCTTGTAAATCTCTCGCTGTATAATCATCGTCACAAGATGTCAAAACCATAGCAGAACTAATCAAAAGAATTATTGCCAAAATCGCCGAAATGATTTTCTGCATATTCCCACCTCCACGAAATAAAAAGTGTGTGCAACCGAAGTTACACACACCGAAAAATGCGAAACTTCGTTTTGCTACCACACAAAAACTTTCTCTACATTCAACAGAAATGCGAAAAGTGAAGTTCGCATTTTTACCGAAGTAAAAATGCAACTTCTGTTGAAAAAAGAGATTTTAAGTTTAAGTGTGGTGAACACATTATAACACGAATTTTGTAAATTGTAAAGGTAATTCGTATGTGTTCTATATTCTTTTTGTAAAACAAAAGCAATATAGAGGGGTGCAGGGGTACACCCTTGCCACAACGAACAAAGCAAAGCTTTGTCTAGTGTGTTAGACTTTGCTTGTAGTGTTGACACACTTGCAAAGTTGACGAGTGCCGAATATACGCTTTCGGCAAGAGGAAAAATTGCAAGTGTCAACGAAACCGATAACCAACGGAACGGCATTTGTCGTGCAGTTGAATTATCGGTTGAGTGGCAAAACACAGAAAGCAAAAGTCTGACACACGTCCCCAATTGCTCAAACAAGGAGATTCCTATGGCATACTGTATAATGAGAGTAGAAAAGCGTAAACGTTCGGCCCTTTACGGCTTACAGATTGAGGCGAATCGCACTTCGGAAGATTTTAAGAAAGGGCGAGATTTTGCCGCTTCGGACATAAATTGGGCTTTAACCGATTTTAATATATTTTTAGTTAAGGCTGAAAATTGGAACAAAGCTGTTACAAAAGCATTTGAAGAAGCACAAATACAAGAACGAAAAAATTCGGTTGTAGTGCTTGATGGATTTTACGGTGCTTCTCCTGAATGGTTTATTGACAAGAGTTTGGACGAAATTGTTTCGTATTTCAAGGATTGCCTTGATTTTCACGAAAAAACCTACGGCAAAGCAATAAATGCCGTAATCCATTTTGATGAAAAATCCGTGCATTTAACTTGCCAATCAATTCCTCTATTGCTTGGTGATGATGGAAAAAGCCGTTTATCTGCACGTGATATTATGGGTGGTCGTGCCGACTACCGCCGCCGACAAGACGAATTTTATGAGCAAGTCGGCAAACCAAGAGGTATGGAACGAGGGGAAACACACGACCCTGAAAATATCCGAGAACATTTATCGGTACAAGAATATAAAAAAAATACCAATTTATTAGAAATTGAAGGTCTTGAACAACAAGCAGAGGTATTACGTAAAGAGTGTAAGGAACTTACCTTTAAAAACCGAAAATTGCAAGAAATGAACGATTTTCTTGCCGACCAAGTCGAGCAGCCATTTATACAATACTGTATGTTTGAGTTCATCAAAAAAGCCAAAGTTCGTGGTGAAAACGGCGAAGTTAAACACATTATAGACGGCTTTAACAGTTATATGGGTAGAAACTTTGAACAGTTACGTGCTTCTTGGGAAGCACAGTTTGAAGCACAAGAACTTGGCATTTTTGAGCAAGAGAAAGAACCTTTGGAAAGAGAAATTGAATACGACTATGATATTGATGACATAGAAATAGGGTAAGGCTCAAAACCTTACCCTATTATGTTATTGCTAATGTTATGTGTATATCTATAGGAGAGCTTCGTCGGGTCACCGATCTCCTCAGCTCTCATTTGTGTGTTTGTTATGGTTTTGTTTTGAATTGAAGTCCGCCGCAGAAAGAAGCCGTTGCCGTTGCAAATTTTTTGATAAGTTAACTGCAAGCCAACCCGCCCACAACTCACCACAAGTTTTTTCCTCTTGTATAAGGAAAAGCAACCATCTAAGGCGAATTTAATTCGGCTTGCAGATGGTTGCGCTTTCTATCCTTTTCTGTAAGGATTTTGATAGAGGTAAAATGTATGAATAACAAAATAAAAGCCTATGTAGTGATATTAGCGGTTGAAAATTAAGTGGCAACGGCATCTTTTGGGCAGACTTCTCCTGTAGTAAAAAATGAAGCCGCCCAAATACATAAAAAAAGGATGCAATAATTATGCTACGCCGCTGAGCAATTGTATCAACGAGGTTTCCGTATTCGTTACTGTCCGACGTTTATTGAGAATTTCAATAAACTACACTTTCTACACGCGCCAAGCTACACATTTCCACGTGCTTAACCTTTCGGTTTATCTGTGCATTCCCTGCGCTTCTCCATACATGAGCGCGGTAGCTATGCCTCTCACTCGGGATAGTTTTAACCAATGTACCGACTTTTATCGGGTTAGGCTTAATGAGGTCTTTCTTCCGACTTTAACCCCTGACCAACATAGCATATGACAGTTGGGATATGCTATGCCGAACACATTCTACTGAATCGGCTGTGTTATACCAGCGTTTTTATATTGGTATCGTCATCCAATGGCAAATATTAACTTAATGTATGTGTTACTATTTACTTTCCTTTTTTACCTAAAGGCAGGTGCAAACGTTTGTTGCGATTGCTCACATATATAATATATAAGATATAATTTTCACTAACCGCCGTCCGCACATCGTTTCCCATATATTAATGTTCCAATACATAAGAAAGGAACAATTTAATATGGCAAGAAAGAAAAAGTTAATAAATAAAACAAACATCCCTCAGTACGCAATAGAGCGCTTCGCGCGTTGTGTGTTCGATGATATTCGAGCATATCACGATAGCGAAGAAGGACAGCGTGAGTTCGCCGCTTGGAAAGCAGAACAAGCCGCATTAAAAGTACATAATAAAACAGCGAGAGCTACCGATTCGGCGGCTCTCGCTGTTTTTATAGACATTTCTTTTTTCTTGGTCCTCGCGGTTTTGACTCGGGGCGTATTAACACGCCATTACGAAAATAAACTTTTTCGTATTTCTCGAAATAAACAAATAATCCGAACCCGTCTCCCACAGGGAAGATTTGGTTCGGATTATATTGCTTTGGTGCTGGTGACCGGACTTGAACCGGTACAGTGTTGCCACCGGGGGATTTTAAGTCCCCTGCGTCTGCCTATTCCGCCACACCAGCGTACTTATCGTACCAATAGATTATAATGGCAAAAGGCCGCTATGTCAAGCGTTTTTTTATCATAATTACAACAAATCCTGCATTGTTGCAAAGCGGTAATCACCATTTTCAAGCAATTCAAAATGATTCATTGCTATACCTATTCCCCGTGCAACACAGTAGCCCACATCATCAGCCACGCGAATATTCATTCCAAGATGCTGTGCAAGGGCATCGGGCATACCTTTAAGCAATGCGGTACCGCCTGTAAGGAATATACCGCCCTCAGAAATATCACCAACCAATTCGGGAGGTGTTTGGTTGATAACCGTCTGAACCGCATTGCAAATCTGCTCGATAACATCGCAAATTGCATCATAAACCTCGTTACCCGTAATCTCTACCGATGTAGGCATACCTGACGACACGCTCAGGCCCTTTGCCACCATTGCAATCTCAATATTTCGGGGCATTGCGGCGCCAATATGATGCTTTATCTGCATAGCAGTTTGCTCGCCGATTAGCAGATTATATTCCCTTTTCATATACCTCATAATTGCGGCATCAATATCTGCACCTGCAATTTTAGCAGTTTCGCAACGGGAAATTCCACCCATAGACATAACTGCCACATCGGTTGTGCCTGCACCGATATCAACAATAATGGTACCGTAAGGACGCTTGAAATCAACACCCATACCAAGTGCCGCCGCAACGGGAGCCTCAATAGTGCACACGCTTCTTGCACCCGACGCCTGCACGGCGTCAATAACCGAGCGTTGCTCAACATCGGTAATACCGCTGGGAATTGACACAACAACACGGGGCTTGGTTATAGTTTTGCCAAGCACTCGCGCCATATAATTATTAAGCATATGTTCGGTGGCATCGTAATCAACGATAACTCCTCGCTCAAGAGGACAAATAGTGCTGTAACGCTCGGTTGAGCGGCCGATTGCACGCTGAGCGTAGTGACCGAAATTAACAGGCACCTCGTCATAATTATCCATCAGCACGACTGACGGCTCTGACAAGACGATTTTTCTGTTTTTAACAATTACCGTTTTGGCGGTGCCTAAATCAATACCGATATCGTTAAACATTATACCCATCCTTAATTTTAATGATTAAATTATATACAAAATTTCACCGATTGTCAACGCTTGGGTTTAGTCAGTGAAAAAGCAATCGAGGTTACATTTTCTGCGCCGCCTTTATAAAGCTCGTTTGCGCACTCACTTAAGGTTGTTCCCGTTGTGGTAACATCATCAATAAGCAAAATCCTTTTTCCCGCCACATTCTTTCTGCTTCTAAAGGCATCCTTAAGATTACGCCGACGGTCAACACTGCTTAACTGATGCTGTTTTTTAGTAAAGCGCACCTTTCTTAGACAGTTTTGCTCTTTAATTCCAAGTTGCTTTGAAGCGCGAGAAGCAATATATTCACACTGATTGAAGGTGCGGTCATACTCTGCAAAGGGTGACATTGGCACAAAGGTGACAATATCATATTCTTTTCGAAGAGAACGAGCCTTATCGGCAATAACCTTGCCAATATAATTTGCACAGTTAAAGGAGTGGGCAAATTTTAATCTTTTTACGATGGTTGCCGCCTCATTATCATCCTCATAAGAATAAACGCTGTGAATTATAAACCGTCTGCCATAGAGGGTGCGCACCCGAGATTTTTTAATTCTGCCTTTTGACAGCGCCTTACTACACTTTTCGCAAACCAATTGATTATATGGCAAAGGTGTTTTGCAAGAGCAACAAAAACTTGGAAACAGCAAATGCAGAAAAACAAGTTTTGCTCTTTCCAAAAGAGAATTTACGGTCATTTGCTATCTCCTAAAAAATGGCGCAATGCAGTATAGCGCCTTGTTCTTTTAACATTCTGAGTCATTTCTTCAACCACCTGCTGTTTGCCAACCAAAACAAGCATATTTTTTGCACGGGTAACGCCCGTATACAAAAGATTACGGTATTTAAGTTGAGGTGGCATATCGGAAACAGGCATAACAACACACTCATACTCACTGTCCTGACTTTTGTGTACCGTCACAGCATAGGCAAGTTCAAGCTGGTCAACGAACTCCATCATATAAAGGGCAACCTTATCATCAAAGCGGATATGGAGCAGACCTGACCCCATATCAATGCTTTCAAGAAAACCTACATCACCGTTAAAGATGCCTGTGCCGTCGGTGCCGTCATCCTTATCCCAAGTGATGTCGTAGTTATTTTTAATCTGCATTACCTTGTCGCCCTCACGCAAGATAAACTTGCCCACGTGAAGTTCTTTTTTATCCTTTGAAGGTGGATTGACAAGGTTTTGCATTGCGGTGTTTATTGCAAGAGTGCCTGCATCCCATTTGCGAGAGGGACAGAGAATCTGTATATCCTCTAAAGCGTTATATTCATAGGCGTTAGGCAATCTTTCAGTGGCAAGGTTGCATACCAAATCGGCAACTGAACGGGATTTTTCGCATTTTAAAAAGAAAAAGTCGGAATCACGAATGGTTAAATCGGGTGTTTCCCCTTTTAAGATTTTATGGGCATTTGTAACGATGGCACTTTCCATTGCCTGACGGAAAACCTCGGTAAGTTCAACTGTGGGGATAACGCCCGAGTCAATCAAATCCTGAAGCACGTTGCCTGCACCAACCGATGGCAACTGGTCACTGTCACCCACAAGTACAAGTCGGCATCCAAAAGGCACTGCGCGAAGCAGACTTTCAAAAAGCACCGAATCAACCATTGACATTTCGTCAACTATAAGCACATGGCAATCCAAGGGGGTGCGCTCATTTTTTGAAAAATAGGGTCGATGAGACTCGTCCCACTCAACCTCTAACAAACGGTGTATGGTTTTTGCCTCGTTGCTGGTAACCTCACTCATTCTTTTGGCGGCGCGGCCTGTTGGGGCTGCCAGAAGAATTTTAAGGCCCGATTGCTCTAAAATATGTATTATTGCATTAAGGGTGGTGGTTTTGCCTGTACCCGGGCCGCCTGTAAGAATAAGCATACCTTTATTGACAGCCAATTCAATTGCCCTTTTCTGCAATTCACCAAATTCTATATCAAGGTCATTTTGCACCTGTGTAATATGGCGGTTAACATCAATAACTGACGGTGGCGGACAACCCGCAATACTTTTAATTCGGGACGCAATATAACTTTCTGCCTTGTACTGATACGGCAAAAACAGATAAGGCACACCTTCTATATCTGCAAGGGTTATTCTGCCCTGCTCTGTCATTTTGTCGCAACAGTCGGACACTGATTTTTCATCCACACCAAGCAAATCACTTGCTACAGGAAGTGCCTTGTGACGAGGTATACAAGTGTGGCCGTTTTGAATATTGTGGCGCAAAACATACTCAATACCGCACATAATTCGGTATTCAAAATCGGCGCCGTAGCCCATTGCCTGCGCAATTTCATCTGCACGTTCAAAAGAAAAGCGCATATCGTCAGAGCAAAAATAGTAGGGGTTGAGTTTGATTTTATCTATAGCAGCGGTACCAAGCAATTTAAAAAGGCGCAAGGCTTCATCGGGGGTCACATTAAACTGCGCAAGATAAACCATAAGGTCGCGCACGCCGAAATTTTTTATGTATTCTTCAGAAATTGCCATTGCCTTAGCGTGAGAAATACCTTTGATTTCTGCAAGGCGCTGAGGCTCCTTTTCAATAATATTAAGGGTATTATCACCAAAGCGGTTAACAATTCTTAAGGCGGTCGCAGGCCCTATCCCTTTTATTCCACCTGATGCAAGGTATTTATAAATTGATGCGGCAGTATCGGGTACACAACGCTCACACTCATCAACCTTGAACTGAGGTCCAAAGGTGTAATGCTCGGTATGTTCACCTGTAAGTTTTACTGTCTCGCCAACTCCTGCGCCTGCAAGATTGCCCACAACAGTAATCAGACGCTTACCGTCATTAAGTTGGGCAACCGTAAATCCGTTTGAGGGATTGGTAAAAGAGACCTTTTCAATTGTACCGCTTAAGTTCTCTTTTTGAGACATAACTTACTCCTTTTTAAATAACCTTAAAGCCTAACTGACCTGCTTTTTCATTTAACTTGCTGATTAAATCTTCATCTGTAAGATTGTTGATACATATGATTTTTGATGCTCTTTCGGGATGAGTTTCAATATAACCAACAAGCCGCTCATAACTTGACCGGTTTGACACCGAATAATAAGTGGTGTCTTTTTTGCAATGCTTGTTGCCGCACAAAGCACCTGCAACAAGACAGATAACTATATATAATGCTATTACGCTTATAAGAAAAATTATTGCAAAAGTCACAATATCACCTCACACCATTTTATGAGGGCTCATTTTATGTGACACTATCAATATAACCTTTTGCAATTAAGCAAAAGGTTATACTTCATTTATTTCTGCTTTATTGTAATGTAGGCAGTATACTCTTTGTTAAATGTGGATACCCACAAGGTGTCATAAGTTCCGTCAAGTTTGATGGTAGCAGGCACAGTATACTGACCGGGTTTAGTAAATTCACCAAGATTTACAAAGACTGTAAGATTTGATGCGGTAACCTTTGAAATATCAGCGCGGTTGCCATAAACATCCACCGTTATAGCGTTGTTAAGTTCAATTTCACCAAGGGTTGAATTTACATTTGTTACTTCAAGGTTACTAATCTTTATGGTTTTATAGCGAACAGTAGACGTGTCGACTGTTACCTTAACCTTTTGTGGACCGTCGTGAATACGCACACCTGCAGGCAAATTAAACTGACACTCAAAAACATTGTTATCGGTTGAAACCTGAGAATAATCAATGGGCATCAAATCAATCTTTTGCAATGAGTCAAGGGTTTTGGGGTCACCAATCAAGGTTACCTTTGAAACGTCCATCGAATAGTCACAGAAGAGTTTTGTGGGTGCGTTATTAAAGACTGCGTTTACATTAACCTCTTTTGTTTTAGAGATTGAAACTGTTATATTTGCTTTTTCAAAACTTAAATCAAGTCCCTCTGTTGAAATTTCCTTACCTTTTTTATCAAGCAATACTACCTTTGCTTCAAACTGTGCAGTTGCAGAAATCTCTTTACTCTCGTCAGTCCTTAACACAACAGTATGAATCTTATCAACCTTTGACTGAGCACCGCTTACTGTAAGAGTGCCATTTGACCCATCGGTAATATATGGCATTTCTTTAATAAGTCCGCTTGAGGTTGGAGCTGTTATTCCGTTTGCCTCTGCCACAAGTTTATCAAAGGTACGGGTTGCCACACTGTCAACAAGAATATCAACCGTTCTGGGATTGATAGAAACAACATCAAAATCAGAGAAAATTGAAGATTTTGTGTAGTTAAGCGCAACAGTATATTCACCTGGCTTGCTGATATCCTGTAACGAGGGGGTGATTGTAAGGTCAGCCGCAGACACCTTCATAATGTTTGCGGTCTTGCCTGTTATAACAACCTCTACCGAATCGGAACTGTGGGTTATAATCTCGAAATTATTGGTGGAAACTGCAGTGTTGCTGATATCAAATGAAACAGGCACATCTTTTAAAGTTCGGGTAGATGTGGGATTATAGTACTGTTTAAAGCCGTACCAAATAAGGAATGAAAGAACAAGGGATGCAACAAGCCAGAATTTTCGACTGTGACCAAGGCGGCTTAGAAAAGATGTGATTTTATTCATCATTCTTCTTTACCCCCTTTTTGATTGCATTTTTAATTGCAGTAAAGGTAAATTTGTTTTCGGTACTTTCTTCCTCTTTTATAAGGGCGTTTTTCAAATATTCAAGCAATTCAGATGCGGTTAGATTGCGCTTTAATATGCCGTCCTTTGCCACTGAAATAATACCTGTTTCCTCTGAAACAACCACCACAATAGCATCGGAATTTTCACTCATACCCAAAGAGGCACGGTGACGGGTGCCCAAATTCTTGCTCAAATTTGAGTTTTGGGAAAGGGGTAAAATACAACCTGCGGCATACACTCTTGCGCCGCGAATAATCATTGCACCGTCGTGAAGAGGTGCTTTTGGGTAAAAGACATTAGTTATTACTTCCATACTTGACTGCGCGTCAATTACAGTGCCTGTTTTGATAATATCGCCAAGCCTTGTTTCTTGTTCAAAAACAATAAGGGCACCTGTTTTGCTTTTTGACATTTCACCGCAAGCACGGGAAACATTATCGATACAAATATCCAACTCGGCATATTCCGAATGGCCCTTGCGGTTGAATTTTGAGAAGTTGGTAAGACTTACTTGCTCTAACACATTGCGTATTTCAGGTTGAAAAATTACAACCAAAGCAATAAAACCTGAGCCGATAATTGCCCTTAACACCACCGATAAAGTGGTCATTTCAAATATTTCAGCAACAAACCACGCCATAACAAGCGCAACAATACCGCCCACCAACTGTTTAGCGCGGGTTTGACGGACAAGTTGGACAAGTTTGTAGATTAAAAAAGCAACTACCAAAATATCAATAAGGTCTGCCACACCGAATGAACGCATTACACCGATAAAACGGTAATATTCGTTAACAATCCAGTCTAAAACAGCACTCATTTTAACACCCCCAACCGCAAATATATCTATACACTTTTATTTTAACATAAATCACTGCGAATTCAATAGTAAATTAGGGTATTTTTTAGTATTTTTAAAAATTATTTATTGATTAACCGCCTGTTGTACTGTATAATTTATGTGGTGATAAATTTGATTACAGAAACTTTGCAATATGTTGAAATTGACCAGACAAATTCAAATACCGCCGCAATCATTGTTGCAGGCGGCTCTTCCCAACGTATGAAGGGCATAAACAAATTGCTTTACCCTATTCTTGATATACCTGTAATTGCCCGCACCCTTATGGCTTATGAAAACTGTTCTTCTATCGGTGGAATATATATTTCCTGCCGTGAAAGTGATATTGCAGATATTCAAAACATTTGTGACAAATACGGTATTATTAAATTAAAGGCCATTGTTAAAGGTGGCGACACCAGGGCGCAATCGGTAAAAAACGCCTTTGATGCAGTTGACCCAGTCTTTAGTTATGTTGCAATTGCAGACGGGGCGCGCCCCCTCACCACCTCCGAAATTATTGACCGCGTACTTGATGAGGCAATGCGGTGCGGCGCCGCTTTGTGTGCAGTGCCCGTTACCGACACTGTAAAGGTGGCAGACGGCAATCGGTTTATTGAAAGCACGCCTGACCGCAGTCGGCTTTGGGCGGCACAAACTCCTCAGATATTTAACCGCGAAATTTATGCCAACGCGCTCAGTTTTGGCGGCGATTTCACCGATGACTGCGCATTGGTTGAGGCGGCAGGCACAAAGGTGAAAATTGTGGAGGGCTCCCCTACTAACATAAAAATCACTGTACCCACCGATATTATTATTGCAGAAGCTCTTATTAAGGAGGCAAAAAAATGAGAATCGGCAACGGATATGATGTCCACCGTTTAACCGCAGGCAGAAAACTTATTTTAGGCGGTGTTGAGATTCCTTTTGAATTAGGTCTTGACGGTCACTCAGATGCAGATGTGCTAACCCACGCTATATGCGATGCTTTGCTTGGTGCCGCTGCGCTTGGTGACATTGGCAAGCATTTTCCTGACAGTGACCCACAGTATAAGGGCGCAGACAGTTTGAAACTTTTAGAATGTGTATGCAATCTTTTAGGTGAAAAAGGTTATGCCATATCAAATATTGACAGTATTATTGTGGCGCAAAAGCCTAAAATCGCACCTTATATTGACCAAATGCGGCAAAATATTGCCACTGCCGCAAAAATAGATTTAGACTGTGTAAGCGTTAAAGCCACCACCGAAGAAAAACTTGGCTTTACAGGTTGTCTGGAGGGTATATCCGCTCACAGCGTTTGCCTTATAGAAGACCAAGACTAAATAACAGTTATTAGCCCCGATGCATAGTATGTACTGTGTATCGGGGTTATTTTTATACGAAACGGAGGAAGTTATATGGGACAATATCTTATTATGGTAAGTTCTATAACACAAGCCATTAAAGGCCGCGACTTACTGAGAAGTAACGGCAAAAAAGCATATATTGAAAAGACACCCAGCCATCTTGATACGCACGGCTGTGGATACAGCATTATTGTTTATGAACAACCTGAAAATGTAATTCCGCTGCTTAAAAACAGCGGAATAAGAATAATTGGCACATCTGACAGAATTTAAGGAGGGGCGCTATGATTTATCTTGATAATGCCGCAACAACCTCCCCCAAGCCTCAAAAGGTTATTCGTGCAGTGACCGATGCTCTTGTTAATTTGTCGGCAAATCCCGGCAGAAGCGGTCATTCTATGTCGGAAAACGCCGCCGTCGCAATGTATGAGACAAGAAACAAAGTTGCCCAACTATTCAACGCGCCCTCTGCCGAAAGTGTAATATTCACGCCTAACTGCACCACGTCAATAAACTATGTGCTTAAAGGGCTGCTTAAACGGGGTGACAGAATTGTTACTTCGTCACTTGAGCACAATGCGGTTATAAGGCCACTGACTGCACTGAAAAAATACGGCATTGAATTTGATGTTTTTGAGGCCGATATTGATAACAGTGAAACTACCTTTAAAAACTTTTTAAACATGGTTAGCGACAATACACGTATGGTTATATGCACCCACGCCTCAAATGTTACAGGCACATTGCTTCCCATTAAAAAAATCGGCGCTTACTGTAAAGAAAAGAATATACTTTTCGCAGTGGATGCCGCTCAGTCGGCAGGGGTAATTCCCATTGATATGAAAGAAATGGGGATAGATTATCTGTGTGTTGCCGCTCACAAAGGTCTGTATGCGCCTATGGGGACGGGGCTTCTTGTTATGTCGGGGCCGACTCCCGCAACTATTATTGAGGGCGGTACAGGTACAGAGTCGGTAAACCTTAATCAGCCAAGGGATTTGCCTGAAAAATACGAAAGCGGAACGGTTAATCTGCCAGGCATTGCAGGCATTAGGGCAGGTATAGATTTTATAAACGAAAAAGGTATTGACAGAATAAGAAACCATGAAATCAAACTGATAAAACTTGCTCACAACCGACTGTCAAAAATCTCAGGAATACGGCTATATTCGAGTCAGTTTGATGACAAGGCTCCTCTGTTATCATTTAATTTAAACGGAATAAACTCTATACAGGTAGCCAATGAGTTAAACCGATACTCCGTAGCGGTCAGAGCAGGTCTTCACTGTGCGCCTTTTGCTCACAAAAGACTTGGCACTATTGACTGCGGAACAGTGAGAATTTCACCCTCTGCCTTTACAAGCGAGGCAGATATTATCAAAGCCACCGAATATGTGTCTAATATAGCGTCAAAAAGCAAGGCTATTTTTTAAATTAGCCTTGACTTTTTGCAGTTTTTTGTTATAATTAGTCCAAACGCATTGATGAAGAAAAGTAGTTGTGCTTTTTCATTCGCAGAGAGGTGCCGTCATCGGCTGCAAGCGGCACTGTTTTGATTACACGATGAAGTTCCCTTCGGAGCGGCGGGACTGAATTAACAGTAGGTCCTGACGGGTTGCGATTCCGTTACAGATTGCGGGAGTGTATGCTTCTTTTCAGCATAAATAAGGGTGGTACCGCGGAATTTGTTTTTTCGTCCCTTGCATTTTTAATGCAGGGGACTTTTTATTTTGTTAATTTTTTTGAGGTGATAAAATGAAAGAACAGTTGAAAAATGTTGCCATATCGGCACAGCAAGCTCTTGAATCGGTTAAAGACCAGCAAGAGCTGGAAGTACTGCGAGTTCGCTTTTTGGGTAAAAAAGGCGAGCTGACCGCAATTTTAAAGCAGATGGGTAGCCTTTCCCCTGAGGAGCGTCCTGTAATCGGTCAGTTGGCAAACGAAACCCGTGCTCAGATTGAGGCAGTTATTGCCGAAAAATCTGCTCAGTTTAAATCTGCAGCAGCAAGTGAAAAGTTAAGCAAAGAAACTATTGATGTTACTATGCCCGGTTCTAAAAAGGCAATGGGTAAAAAGCATCCCCTTAACCTTGTGCTTGATGAAATTAAAGAGATTTTCTTGGGTATGGGATTTGATGTTGCCGAAGGTCCCGAAGTTGAGCTTGACTATTACAACTTTGAGGCACTTAACATTCCAAAAGACCACCCTGCCCGTGACACTCAGGATACATTTTACATTACCGATAACATTTTGCTTCGCACTCAGACCTCTCCTGTTCAGGTGCGCACTATGGAAAAGCAAAAGCCTCCCATCCGCGTAATTTCACCCGGTCGCGTTTTCCGCTCTGACGCAGTTGACGCCACCCACTCCCCCGTTTTCCATCAGATTGAAGGTCTTGTGGTTGACAAGGGTGTTACTATGGGTGACCTTAAAGGCACTCTTGCAGACTTTGCAAAGCGCCTTTACGGTGAAGATGCTGTTGTTCGTTTCCGTCCCCACCACTTCCCCTTTACAGAGCCATCTGCCGAAATGGATACTATGTGCTTTAACTGTGGCGGTAAGGGTTGCCGTTTGTGTAAAGGCGAAGGTTGGATTGAAATTCTCGGTTGCGGTATGGTTCACCCCAAGGTGCTTGCCAACTGCGGTATTGACCCCGAAGAATACAGCGGTTTTGCATTCGGTATGGGACTTGAGCGTTTGGTAATGCGCCGCTTTAACATTGACGACTTGCGCTTGTTCTATGAAAATGATCAGCGCTTCCTTGATCAGTTTTAAGGAGGGATAAAGATGGATCTTTCAATTAAATGGTTAAAAGAATTTGTTGATATTGATTATAAAGCCCGTGATTTTGCAGAGGCACTTACTATGAGTGGCTCAAAGGTTGAAGGCTACACTACCGAGGGCGCTGAAATCAGCGGTGTTGTTATCGGTAAAATCAACTCTATTGATAAGCACCCTAATGCAGAAAAATTGGTTATCTGCCAGGTTGACATTGGTGACAAGGTGCTTCAGATTGTTACAGGTGCAACCAATCTTAAGGTTGGAGACATTGTTCCTGTTGCTACCGACGGTTCTACTCTGCCAGGCGGTATCAAAATCAAAAAAGGCAAACTTCGCGGTGAAGAAAGTTTTGGTATGCTATGTTCACTTGGTGAGCTCGGTCTTACTCTCGGTGATTTCCCCTATGCTATTGAAGACGGCATTTTTGTTATTGAGGAAGAGTGCGAATTAGGTCAGGATGCTAAAGAGGTTCTTGGTATCAATGACGATATTGTTGAGTTTGAAATTACCTCTAACCGCCCTGACTGTCTTTCTGTAAGAGGTTTGGCAAGAGAAGTTGCAAGCACCTATAACCTGCCTTTTAAAGACCACACCCCCGTTGTAACCGAGTGTGGCGGTGACATTAAAGATTACCTTAAATCAGTTAAGATTGATGCAACCGACCTTTGCTACAGATATATGGCAAGAGTGGTTAAAAACATTAAAATTGCGCCCTCTCCCCGTTGGCTTCGTGAAAGACTTCGCGCAAGCGGTGTAAGACCTATCAACAATATGGTTGATATTACTAACTATGTTATGCTTGTGTACGGTCAGCCTATGCACGCCTTTGACTATAAGCACGTTGCAGGCGGTGAAATCTGCGTAAGACGGGCAAACGAGGGCGAAAGCATCACTACCCTTGATGGCGGTGAAAGAGAACTTACCACCAACAACCTGTGCATTGCAGACCGCGACAAGCCTATTGCAGTTGCAGGTGTTATGGGTGGCGAATATTCAGGTATTTTTGACGATACCGACACTGTTGTTTTTGAGTCTGCTTGTTTTAACGGTGCATCTGTCAGAACTACCGCTAAGTATTTCGGTATGCGTACCGATGCATCTGCACGATATGAAAAAGGCTTGCCTGCTCAGTTGTGCGAGGCTGCTCTTGACCGTGCTTGCGAACTTGTTACCTTGCTTGGCGCAGGTGAGGTTGTAAGCGGTGTTATTGACGTCAAGCATTTTGAAGACAAGCCCGTTACCATCACCCTTGATGCTGATTGGACCAACAAATTCCTTGGCACAGATATTGCTGAGTCAGAGATGAAAGAAATTCTTTGCCGTCTTGGTTTTGAGGTTAAGGGCAACGACGTTGTTGCACCATATTACAGAATCGATATTGAGCACAAGGCTGATATTGCAGAGGAAATTGCTCGTATCTGGGGTTACAACTCTATCCCCGAAACTGCAATTAAAGGCAAGGCAAACGGCAAGGTTACCGACGAGCAGAAATTTGTAAGAACTATTAACGACGTTATGCTTGCCGCAGGCTATTCTCAAATTAACACCTACTCATTTATGAGTCCTAAAGAGTACGATTTGATTTGCGCACCCGAGAATTCCCCCCTTCGCAATTCTGTTACCATCACCAATCCTCTTGGTGAAGATACCTCGGTTATGCGCACCACCGCTTTGCCCTCTATGATGGAGACTTTGGCTCTTAACTTTAACCGCCGCAATCAGAGTGCTAAGTTGTTTGAGATTGCTACCGAGTATATCAACCTTGGCATTGACAATCTGCCCGATGAACAAAAGGTACTGATTACAGGTGCATACGGTAACACAGATTTCTTTGAGGTTAAGGGTGCCCTTGAGATGCTCTTTAAAGTTCTTAATTTGCCTGAGGCAGATTTCGTTGCAGTAAACGACGAGGCTTCTTATCATCCAGGGCGCACTGCAAAAATATTTGCAGGCAAAACCGAAATTGGTATTTTGGGTGAAATTCATCCCACCGTTGCCGAAAATTACAACATTGACGAAAAGGTTTATGTTGCAAAACTTAACGTTGAGTCAATGTATAAGGCTGTGGGTGAGGAAAAGATATATCATCAGTTGCCCAAGTTCCCTGCCGTTACCCGCGACCTGTCTATGCTTTGCGATGAAGCACTTCCCGTTGCCGAAATTAAGAAGGCTATTGCTACCGGCATTGGCGACATTCTTGAAAACATTGAGTTGTTTGACGTTTACAGAGGCAGTCAAATCCCCGAGGGAAAAAAGAGCGTTGCATACTCTTTCACCCTCCGTTCAGACAGTGGCACTTTAAGTGAAAAGCAATGCACCAAGGCAGTTAACAAAGCTATTGCAGAGCTTGAAAAATTAGGTGCCGAAATCCGTTCATAATTAAAATTAAGAGCCTCCTTATACAAGGAGGCTCAATTAAGAGGTAACGATATGAAAAATTTATTGCTTTAATCCTGGTTTTTACTCTTTGATTTGCTGTTTCTTGCTCTGCAAAATCCCATGCCACAAAATCTAACGATGCAAAAAGCAGTGAGGTTTCCAGCACAAAATGGCATAGCAATTACTGGCAAAGCAGCGGTTGGAGAAGTGAACAACCTCAAAGCAGTGTAAGTTCACAAAATGTTAGTTCTAAAAGTGTAACTTCAGTAGTTGAAAAGAATGGTGAGTTTTCATACAATCTTGTTCCAATGGCAGATTACGACTCTGCTCTTAAAAAAACCGACAAAGATTGAAACAACATCAATCTTACAACAAATGAAATAAATTGGCAAAACAAATGTGTATCCGAAGCCTATAACAAATATAATTTTGACATTATTCTTGTTGATAGCGAGAATAATGAGTATACATTTGCACAAAATGACTTTGATAACACAAAAATCCTGCCGGATGAAGAATATCTGTCTAAGCACACCATATCAAAATCCGGTTTGAAAAAGGGCAAATACACCTTGAAAATTTCCATGAAAAAAGGCAACGAAAAGGTATATATTGCCCTGAAAAGCAGGTTAATGAAGCAAGACTGCGTGTATACTATCGGTGATTTTGAAAATTGAGGTATATTTATGAGAGACGATAAAAGAAAGGTTGCCCTTATCGGCACTGGAATGGTTGGTATGAGTTATGCTTTTGCCATGCTTAACCGAAATATTTGCGACGAAATTGTGCTTGTTGACCTTAATGAAGAGCGTGCAGAAGGCGAGGCAATGGATTTAAGTCATGGTATCCCCTTTGCTCAAACTAGAATGAGAATTTGGTCGGGAAATTATTCTGACTGTCATGATGCCGACTTGGCGGTAATCACTGCAGGAGCCCCACAGTCACCCGGAGAAACACGAATGGATTTGCTCCACAAAAATGCAAAAATCATTACTGCCATTGTAAATGATTTGGTGGGTGCAGGTTTTAACGGTCTTATATTGGTTGCATCTAACCCTGTTGACATTATGACCATGGTTGCCGCAAAAGTGGCCGGTTTTGACCGAGGCAAAGTTTTCGGTAGCGGTACTACGCTTGACACCGCAAGACTGCGTTACAGCCTTGGGGAGCACTTTAATGTTGACCCCAAAAATGTGCACGCTTATGTTATCGGTGAGCACGGTGACAGTGAGTTTGTTCCCTGGTCTCAGGCTATGATTTCTACCCTGCCCGTTACCGAGTTGTGCCGACGCTCAGGAAACTGTTGCAACGGTGACCTGAATGATATTGCCGAGTCGGTAAAAGAAGCGGCATACACCATTATAAATGCAAAAAAAGCCACCTACTACGGAATAGCAATGGCACTGGCAAGAATAACCGCCGCCATATTTTCTGACGAGCGCAGTATATTAACACTGTCTGCTCCCCTTATGGGCGAGTACGGTGAAAACGGCGTTTGTGCAGGTGTGCCTTGTGTAGTTGGCAGAGATGGTGTAAAAAGCGTTGTTGAGCTTTTGCTTACCGATGATGAACTCCATAAACTGCACTCCTCTTGCGAAGTATTAAGAGAAAACTTTGAACGAATCTATAAATGATAAAATGCCGACAGAAAGGGGTTGTGTCCTTACGGATACAAC
>JAZORF010000022.1:0-2977 GCA_045656545.1 Acutalibacteraceae bacterium
TCAAGCCTTTTGTAAGCCTACCTTGCCTAAAGGGAGGGGGACCGCCGCGTCAGCGGTGGTGGAGGGATACTACTGCGATACAGCAGTTGTTTTATTGTATCCCCCAGTCAAAACCTACGGTTTTGCCAGCCCCCTTTAGGCAAGGGGGCCTTTTTTCTACAACAACGTAGTAATCCAATAAATAAGTCCATACACCACGCTGGCGGCGGTGCCGTATACGATTACGGGGCCTGCGATTTTGAACATATTGGCGCCGATGCCGAGAATATAGCCCTCTGACTTGAATTCTACCGCAGGCGAAGCAACTGCATTGGCAAAGCCCGTAATGGGCACAAGGCTGCCTGCACCTGCAAAGCGTGCGTAGTTATCATACAAATGGGCGGCAGTCAGCATTGCAGTTATAAATATAAGAGACACCGACACCAAGCCCTTTGCCATTTGCTCGTCGGCGCCAAGCCACAGATAAATATTAAAAAGCAGTTGCCCGAAGCAACAGACGGCACCACCCACCAAAAAGGCACGCACACAGTCACTTATAACGGGCGACGGCGGTGATACCTGCTTGGTTAATTTGCTATATTCTTTTTCTGTAATTCTGCTCATAACAAAAACTCCTTTTGCTTATTATTTCGCAAAAGGAGTTTTTTATTACTTATTTTTATTTTGATACAGCTTTGCCACAGGGCGATACATAAATTTGCCCCAGCGTAATTTTTTGGCAAATTTATCGGCAGTAAATCGGTCGTAAACCAACTTGTTCGCCCGACAGAGTTTGCTAAAAAAGGCATATATACGGTCTTGCACTTTGCCGTCACACTCTAACGAAAGCAACAGGCCAAGCCGTGCAACCGACAGTTGTGCTATTCTATGGGCGATGCAGTTGACCGAGGGTGCCTTGCTATCTGCCAATGAGGCATAGGCACCAAACAGGTCAATCAGATTAAAAATCGCCTGCTCCAACTGCTCGGCATCACTTTGAACAAGACTGACAGGAGCGGTAAAACGGCAAAGGTCGGCATCCACTCCCCCAATGGTAACCGCTTGCATAAGCCCGTTTATAAAAAATGCGGAGTAATCGTTGCGCCAACAGTCGACACTGTCACTGCGCCTGACTATTTTAGTCTTGACCACCGCCGATTGAGAAGGAGCATCCCACATCATAGGTGCCGCGGCTTCAACCGACATTCCCCTGCCCACCAAGCCTAAAGGAGCATTGTACCCCTCTTTAACACCTGTAGAATCGTCGACTATGGTACACCCATGAATCACAACATCGTCATCACAGTCGGTTAAAAAGCGGAGCATTGCATCCACATCAGAGGGTTCAACTATGCAATCGGAGCCAATAGGCCGAATATATTTGCCAAGGGCAAGCTCTGCCGACTGTTCAACAAAGGTTTTTTGACCGTCGGCACATTCTATGCGTATTAAATCGGGATAACGCCGACTGTAATCCTCGGCGATACTGAGCACATTTTCATTTTGCTCTGACACAAGCAACAGCACATCAAGCAGATTTGCAGAGGGCACGATTACAACCGAGTCAAGACATTCGGTAAGACGGTTGCTGCCTGCAGAGGTATCAATGCACAAGCTCAGCAATTTATCCTGCATTATTTCACTTCCTTAATTTTTAAAATTTGCTCTTAAAAGACAGACCTTTCAAGAGCAAATTTAAAACCGATATTTATTTTGATGATACGGTAGATGCGGTAGGGTCAACATAGTCCCCTGTTTCAAGAATGAAATCCTGTATCTTTTTGGCGGCAAAGTCAATGTCATAAACATAGTACCATATGCCGTTTATGGTCTTGCCGTAGGCCTTGCAGCTTTCATCGGGCAAGCCGAGATTTTCAACAGTTGGCTTTTCTGTAATAGCCCACTGTGCAATTTCTATCATTTCGTTGTTTGAAAGAGAGGTGGCGCAGTTATCAAGCACGGTGCCGCAAAGAGAAACAAGCTCACCCAGGCTAAGATTTTTGACCTGCTCAAACATTGCGGCCAACACCTCGCGCTGACGGTCGCCGCGCTCAACATCAGAGCCTGTGTCGCGGTCACGCGAATACACAAGTGCCTGTGCACCTGACAAAAGCTGATAACCTGTCTTTTCAACCTTGTTGCATTTAATGCCTGTTTCTTTGCGCAGGTTAGGTATGTTTTTATTATTCATTACACTGCGCTCGGCACTGCTTACATCAACCCATACGCCGCCAATCTCGTCAATTATATCCACGAAGCCGTAAAAGTTGATAGATGCAAAGTCGGCAATATTAAGCTCAAAATTGCGGTTAAGAGTATCCACCGCCAAGGGAGCCTTGCCATACATATATGCGTGAGTAATCTTATCCTTTTGGGTTTTGTTTTTGCGCACGATTTCAACATAAGTATCGCGGGCTATAGAGGTCATTTTAATCTTGTTATGCTTTTTATCAATGGTCAGTATGATAATAGCATCAGACCTGCCCTCGTCATCGTTCTTGCGTGAGTCAATGCCAAGAAGAGCGATATTGGTATAGTCCTCATACTTTTCTTGAATTTCGGAGTCAATAGACACATTAAGGCCGATATCCTCACGGTCAACACGGTTAAGCATACTGTGCAAATAGGCATAGCCGCCCACGCCAATGCTGACAAGCACAATAATAAGGCAGCAGGCAACGATAAGTATTACCTTAGAAGCACTCACCTTTTTTTTGCGCTTGTTCTTGCTTTTCTTTTTATACGAATTGAGGTCATAATCCTCACTGTTGTTGCGTCGGTTAAAATTTGACATTATAATTAACTCCTCAAAAAAACGAAGTTTGTTTTATTTTTGACAACTTAAACTACAGTTATTATATATCAAAAAGCATTGAAAGTCAACACCATTGACTTTTGCAGGCAAATCACAGTATACACCCAATAATAAACTTAATGTTAATTGACATAATAAAAAGACAGTTTAAATTTTTTAATAAATTTTTTTAAAATTTTGAGT
>JAZORF010000023.1:0-8629 GCA_045656545.1 Acutalibacteraceae bacterium
TTCTACTACCGCGGCCTCAAAGAATGGGATCACGAAAAAGGCTTCCTTATGGACACCTGCCGCAATGCCCAAGACCGCTTTAAAGCATATTTGGATTATTTCAGGATCAAATATTAAGCATAGTTTTGAAGCCATTATAGATTACACAAGGGACAATTTTGATACATTACGCCTGCAAGTTAACAGGAGAGAGTATAGTTTTAGAGATAAATAAAAGCAGCGACCTGGCTTAGCTAGGTCGCTGCTTGAACTTTGTTGCATTGGCATTTTCTCGGTAGTTTCACCTTATCCACACACCTTTTATACACCTTTTGTACACCTTTTTGGCATTGAGATGCATGGAACTATATGAAGATACATTTTCGTCCAAATCCCGAAAGTCCTTGTGCCACAAGGATTTATCGGGGTTTTATGGATTTATAAGGAGTTATGAAAAAAGGCCGCTGAGCAACCATACCAAGTTTCATAAAATTTTAGGTCCTTTCCTTTTGTATAACAACATTATACACGAAAAAAATAAATAATCAAGCGTAACAGTTGACAAACTCAGTACTTTTTTGGTAAAATATACTGAATAAGAATACAAAAAGGTGTGTTTTGCAATGATAATGAGTATGACCGGTTACGGCAGAGCAGAATGTGACTTTGAACAGTACAGTATTACTGTTGAACTTCGCTCTGTTAACCACCGTTATTTTGAGTTTTCAATTCGTGCACCCCGTCAGCTTGTGTTTTTGGAAGATAAGCTAAAAAAACATTGCCAGCAGCGTATCAGTCGCGGCAAGGTTGATATGTTTTTAACGCTCGTCTCTCATGGCACTGAAGGTGTAGAGGTAGAGGTTAATCATCCACTTGTAGCAGGTTATCTTTCTGCTATAAAAGAGATGGGGGATACATATGGCGTTAATTCGGATATAAACGCCGCTTCATTAGCCCGTTTTCCTGATACGCTCACAGTAACTCGCAGTGAAGCAGATGAAGAGCAACTTTGGGCAGATGTTTCATCCGTTGCCGATAAGGCTATTGAGGCATTCCTCAAAATGCGTGAGGCAGAGGGTGAAAAACTTCGTGAAGATGTACTTAATCGCGCAAAAACAATTCTTAAGTATGTTGAGTTTGTTGAGTCTGAGTCTCCCGAAACGGTAAAAGCATACCGTGAGCGTCTTGAAGAAAAGATGCGTGAACTGCTTGGCAATGCTCAGGTTGATGAACAGCGTCTTTTGACTGAAACTGCTATTTTTGCCGATAAGGTTGCAGTTGATGAAGAAACAGTTCGTTTGCGCAGTCACTTTGAGCAACTTGAGTCAATGCTTAACTCAGGTGAAGCAGTTGGCAGAAAACTTGATTTTTTGATTCAGGAAATGAACAGAGAGGCTAATACAATCGGCTCCAAAAGTCAGAATGTTGAAATTGCCCATACTGTTGTCGACATTAAGGCAGAGATTGAAAAAATCCGCGAGCAGATACAAAATATTGAATAAGGGGTTGAATCAATAGTGAGACTTATAAATATAGGTTTTGGTAATATGGTGTCCGATTTGCGAATAGTCTCTATTGTTTCGCCTGAATCTGCACCTATTAAAAGACTTGTTCAAGAAGCAAAAGAGCGTGGATGTCTTATTGATGCAACTCACGGCAGACGCACCCGCGCAGTTATAATCACCGACAGTGATCATATCGTGCTTTCCTATTTGCAGTGTGAAACAGTTGCTAACCGACTGAATAATGCTGACGACCAATTTGATGGGGAGGATGAAATTGATGAATAATCCAGGTTTAGTTATAATAATTTCAGGCCCATCAGGAAGCGGTAAAGACACTGTTCTTCAAGAGGTAAGAAAGCAGTATCCTAAAATGGCTTTTTCTGTTTCTTGCATCACCCGTGAACGTCGCGGCAGTGATAAAGAAGACGGCAAGTATGAGTTTTTAACAGTTGACGAATTCAAAAAAGGTCTTGATGAAGGTGCTTTTTTGGAATATAACGAATATCTAGGCAATTATTACGGAACCCCCCGACGTCCTGTTATGGATGCAATTGAATCGGGTGACGGGATATTTATTGAGGTAGATGTTAACGGCGCCGCAAGTATACGCCGTGCATTGCCTGAGGCAATATCTGTCTTTATTATGCCTCCTTCTGTTAAAGAGTTAAAGCGCAGACTTGAAAAGCGCAAAACTGATACTCCACAGCAGATTGAAAAGCGGCTTAATGCTGCACTTCGTGAGATTCCTCGCGCAATGGAGTATGATTACATTATTATTAACGATGATTTAGAGCTCGCGGCACAGCAACTTTGCGATGTTATCCGCATTTCAGAGCTTTCATCATATCAACGAAAAAATATTATTAAAGAGGTGCTTGATAATGCTTAATCCCGCAATTGGTAAACTTATTGACATTTATGACAGCCGCTATCAACTCGTTCACGATGTTGCTGACAGAGCACGTAAAATAGTGCTTGAGGCTGAGGAAGAAAAAGAAATTTTGGTTGAAAAGCCTGTGTCACTTGCAATCGACCAAATCTGCGCACAAAGAGAAGCAGAAAGATAAAAATTTAAAACAAAACTAAGGAGGTGGCTTGTCATGAGGAGTGCAGTTGTGGCGCGTATCGCGGTTGAACATACGGCATATCATTTTGACAAGCCATACGACTATCTTGTGCCCGCAACCTTCGTTAGCAGTGCAAAACCTGGTTGCAGAGTGATGGTGCCTTTTGGTACCGGTAATCGCAAGCGTCAAGGTATAATTTTATCTATGGGTGAAACGACTGAACTTGAAAAGGTAAAGCCTATTTCATCAGTATTAGACAAAGAGCCTGTCCTTTCTGCCGAAATGCTTGAACTTGTATCATGGATAAGGGAGCATACCTTTTGTACTTGGTATGACGCAGTAAAGTTAGTCCTTCCTGCCGGTATAAATATGCGGATTGTTGCATCTTACTGTATGGTAGAAGGCGTGGATTTGGATTCTGTAACCGATGTGACAGATGAAGAGCGAAATATTCTGCAAATAATATATAAAAGCAGAGGAACGGTGGAAAAATCACGTTTGCTTGAGGTTTGTGGATTGTCGGAAGACAGTAAACTGCCTGACAAACTTGTTGAAAAGGGGCTCCTTAACCGTACTGATGAAGCGGTGCGTAAAATTGGTGACGCTATTATTAAGATGGTGCGTCTTGTTGAGACAGAAGGTTCAATTCCTAAATTAACTCCTAAACAAAAAGCAGTTGTTGATTTTTTGACTCAGACTTTTGCCGCAAGTGTAAAAGAGATATGTTATTTTGCAGGGGTTACTCAAGCGGTTATTACAGGTCTTGAGAAAAAGGGTGTTGTTGAACTGTTTGATAATATTGTTTATCGAACCCCAGCAAGCACCTATGTCTCTGATAAACGAGATATAGTTCTTAACGAACAACAGCAGGCAGCGTATAATAAATTCTGCAGTATGCTCAATTCTAAAGAGGGTGGAGCAGGTTTGCTTTACGGTGTTACAGGTAGCGGCAAAACGCAGGTGTTTTTAAAACTTGTGGATAAAGCGATTGAACAGAACAAAGGCGTCATCGTGATGGTGCCTGAGATTTCTCTTACGCCGCAAACTCTTGCACTGTTTAACAGTAGATATAGTGGCAGGGTTGCAGTTTTTCACTCAGCGATGTCACTTGGTCAACGTATGGATGAATGGCGCCGAGTTAAAAACGGTGAGGCAGATGTTGCGATTGGTACAAGGTCAGCAGTATTTGCTCCTTTTGATAATTTAGGACTAATTATAATTGATGAAGAGCAAGAGCATACCTATAAATCCGAATCAACGCCCCGTTTTCATGCAAGGGATGTTGCACGATTCAGAGCGGCATATAATAAAGGCTTGCTTGTTCTTGCTTCTGCAACCCCATCTTTAGAGTCTTACTGTGCTGCTCAAAACGGCAGATATGAGCTGTGTCAACTGCAAACCCGATATGGCAACGCTCGTTTGCCTATTGTTCATACAGTCGATATGCGCCAAGAAGTTAAACAAGGCAACCTGTCTCCAATAAGCCGATTTTTACAAGAACGTTTGGAAGAAACATTGAAAAACGGTGAACAGGCAATTTTACTTTTGAATCGCAGAGGCCATAATACAATTGTTACTTGTAGTGGTTGCGGTACTGTAAAGACTTGCCCTAACTGCTCTATATCTCTTACATATCATTCTGCAAATGGCAGATTGATGTGTCACTACTGTGGATATTCTGAAGAGTTTACCGATAAATGCAGCGAGTGTGGTAGTGACCGTATTAAATATTCAGGTTTTGGTACCCAGCGCGCTGAACAGGAATTGAATTTATTGTTTGAAAACGCTCGAGTTTTGCGAATGGATGCAGATAGTACTATGGCTCGTAATTCATATGAACAAAAACTATCTGCTTTCGCAAAAGGTGAATACGATATAATGCTTGGCACACAAATGGTTGCTAAAGGACTTGATTTTTCCAAGGTTACTTTAGTTGGCGTGCTTAATGCAGACGGCTCCTTGTATAGTGAAGATTTTAGAAGTTATGAACGCACGTTTTCCTTACTTACACAAGTAGTTGGCCGGTCAGGCAGAGGTGATAAAGAGGGAATAGCAGTTGTGCAGACTGTTACTCCTGAAAACGAGATAATCTCTTTGGCGGCAACACAGGATTACGATAGCTTCTACAATCAGGAAATAGGAATGAGGCGTGCTATGGTATACCCGCCTTATTGCTCTATTTGTTTGGTTGGATTTGTGGGTGATACTGCATCAGATACACGGGACGGTGCAATGCGATATCTTGAAATGCTTCGTGTAGCAGGCGAGAGTTATCCTCAAATAAAAATGATTGTCCTTGGTCCCTCAGTTGCAACTGTACCTAAAGTAAGCGGAAAATATAGGTACAGAATACTGATAAAAGTCAAAAATAGCCGCGAATTCCGTGAAATGACTGCGGATTTACTTAAGCGGTTTATGAAAGACCCCCAAAACAGAAATGTTACAATCTTTGCAGATATGAATTCAGAAAGCACGTTTTAACAGAAAGGTTTAATAACAATGGCAATAAGAAATATAATTAAATCAGATGATGACAGACTTTTTAAGAAAAGCAGACCTGTTGAAAATTTTGATGAGCGTTTGCACACCCTTTTGGATGATATGGCAGAAACTATGTATGCTGCAGACGGTGTTGGACTTGCTGCTGTTCAGGTTGGAATTTTGCGCCGTGCAGTGCTTGTTGACTGCGGTGACGGATTGCTTGAACTTGTAAATCCAAAAATTGTCGGTCAAAGCGGTGAACAAGAAGAAGTTGAGGGATGTTTGTCATTCCCAGGTGAGTATTATTTTACACGCCGTCCCAACTCTGTGATAGTAGAGGCACAAGACCGATTTGGCAAAACCTTTAGAGTTAAAGGTGAGGGATTAAAAGCAAGGGCTTTTTGTCACGAACTTGAGCATCTTGACGGTGTTGTGTTTAAAGATAATGCGATTGGAAAGGCTGAAATAGAGCAATGAGAATTGTTTTTATGGGCACTCCTGATTTTGCAGTGCCTTGTCTTGAGGCAGTTATAAATGCAGGTCATCAGGTTGTTGGCGTTTTTTCTCAGCCTGATAAGCCTGTGGGCCGCAAGCAGATTGTTATGCCTACTCCTGTTAAAGAGTGTGCACAAAAGCATAATATTCCTGTTTATCAGCCCAATTCACTGAGGAATGATGAGCAGTTGCAACTAATGAAAGAGTTAAATCCTGAAGCGGTTGCCGTTGTGGCGTACGGAAAACTTATTCCTGCCGATATGCTAAAGGTTGCTCCTCTTGGATATGTTAATGTTCACGGCTCAATTTTGCCCAAATACAGAGGTGCTGCACCGATTCAGTGGGCAGTTGTTAACGGCGACAAAGTAACAGGCGTCACAACTATGCTTCTTGGTGAGGGTATGGATACTGGTGATATTCTTGAAGTGTCAACAACCGAAATTGGCGAAAACGAAACTGCAGGTGAACTTTTTGACCGATTGTCCGATATGGGTGCTGAGCTTTTGGTATCTACTCTGTCAAAACTTGAAAAAGGCGTGTTAACTCCTGTTGAACAAAATGAGGACGAGGCTACACTTGCCCCCATAATCAACAAAGAAATGGCGCTTATTGATTTTAATAAGTCGGCAAATGAAATTCATAATCTTGTAAGAGGATTTAATCCTTGGCCTATTGCATATACTATGCTTGACGGTAAGCGTTTTAAGATTTATGAAACCAATGTTGCTGAATTTACAAATATTAGGGTTGGTTGTGTAAAAATCAGTGATAACCGACTGTTTGTTGGTTGCGGCAATAATACTTCTCTTGAATTTATACAGATTCAACAAGAGGGAAGCCGTCGTATGACTGCAAAGGAATTGCTTTGCGGCAGAACTATTACAGAAAATACTGTGTTTGGGTGATTATGTGGGATATTTTTATGCCTATGGTCAATATTGGCTATTTATTTTACCGGGAATTATCTTTGCACTTATTGCAAGCGCAAAGGTAAAATCTACATTTAGTAGATATTCTGCGGTGTCAAATCATAGAGGCTTAACAGGCAGACAAGCTGCTGAATCAGTGCTTCGCAGTGCAGGTGTATATGATGTGACTATTGAGCGTGTGGCAGGCAGTATGACCGACCATTACGACCCAAGAACAAATGTTATCCGTCTTTCAGAAACGGTTTATGATTCAACATCTGTTGCAGCAGTGGGTGTTGCAGCTCACGAGGCGGGCCATGCAGTTCAATATGCAACAGGCTATGCACCAATTAAAATCCGTGCCAAAATTGTTCCTTTAGTTAATTTCGGTAGCAGCATCAGTGTTCCGTTGATTTTAATAGGCTCGTTGCTTGCATTTGATACATTGATTTATATAGGAATTGCACTTTTTGCATTTGTAGTGTTGTTTTCACTTGTTACACTGCCTGTTGAATTTAATGCTAGCCACCGTGCTATAAAAAGCGTTAACGAAAACTTGTTGCTTGATGAAAATGAGCAAACAGGGGTAAGAAAGGTATTAACTGCCGCCGCGATGACCTATGTTGCTGCGTTTTTGCAGAATTTATTGATACTTTTGTATTATATCAGTCGTACAAACAGAAGGAGCAGATAATGACTAATGCACGAAAAGCCGCAGTAAATGCACTATTATCGGTTGATAAAGATGGGTGCTATTCAAATATAGCGGTTGACAATGCAATAAAAAACGCAAAGCTTGAGGGTGCAGATGCATCCTTTTGCAGTGCGCTTATTTACGGCGTTCTTGAAAGAAGGAACGCCTTAGATTATTTTATATCAAAATGCTCTTCAAAGCCTTTAAATAAGCTTAGTATGTTTGTTGTTGAAGTGCTTAGAATATCGGTGCTTCAGCTGAAATATATGGATAAAATTCCGCCCTTTGCCGCTATTAACGAGGCTGTTAATATTGTGAAAAAGTCAAAAGAACACTATGCATCAGGATTTGTAAACGCAGTGTTAAGAGCAGTAGTAAAACAAAATATAGATTTGCCTGCCCCAATTGATGCAAAATCAATTAGTATCACCGATTCTTGTGATGTTTCAATTGCAGATAGGATTGTTGATTGCTTTGGTGTTGAATTAGCACATAATATTTTAAAACCTAACGATAATCCATTGCCCATTTATATTAGATGTAATACCGTCAAATGCACTGTTAAACAGTTAGCAGAAGACCTTGAAAAGTCAGGCGTAATGGTTGAATATGTTGACAATATGCCAAACACCTTATCGGTAAGAGGCAGCTTGGAACACACTAATGCATTCAAATCGGGTTGGTTTCACGTGCAGGATTTGGCTTGCCAACTTGCTTGTGAGTCATTGCTGATTAAAGAGGGAATGTGCGCACTTGATGTTTGCGCAGCTCCGGGCGGTAAGAGTTTTACTTTGGCAGGTATTATCAATAATAATGGCAAAGTTGTATCTTGCGATATACATCCTCACAGAGTAAAACTTATTCAAAACGGAGCCAATCGTCTTGGTTTAAACTGTGTTGAAGCAAAACTCAACGATGGAACAGTTTATAACGAAGAATTAGGCTTTTTTGACAGAGTACTGTGTGACGTCCCTTGCTCAGGGGTTGGTGTTATTCACAGGAAACCCGATATTAGATATAAAGATGCAAACGAGTTCGATTCGTTGCCGCAGTTACAGTACGATATTCTAAAAACATCTGCAAAGTATGTAAAAAGAGGTGGAATAATAGTTTATTCAACCTGCACCTTGTTTTCTGCAGAAAATGAAGATGTTTTTGAACGATTTATAAATGAAAATGATGATTTTGAACCGCTTCCATTTGAAGACGGTCGTTACATAAACACAATTTTGCCAAACGGAAAGAACGATGGTTTTTTCTTTGCACGGGCTAGGCGTAAGGGGGAATAATTTTGTCAAAATTAGATTTAAGAAGCCTTATGCCTGATGAACTTGAAACGCTTGTTAAAGAACTTGGTGAGCCAAAATTTAGAGCAAAACAAATCTTTTCTTGGTTACAAAACGGCATTTCATCATTTGATGAGATGACAAATATTTCCGTTGCGCTCCGTCAAAAACTAAATGAAATAGGTTATATTGTACCAGGTCTTGGTGATGCTGG
>JAZORF010000024.1:0-28828 GCA_045656545.1 Acutalibacteraceae bacterium
ATTCATCTCAAATGAGAAGGTCATATCTGGGAAACGCACGTTTTCAATGCTGATGTAATGGCGAACGTGCTCCATTTCCTGCGACATTAAAATCGGTTTAGGATTATCCAGTTCTCCGAAATTACCGCGCAGATACTTTGCGAAGTTATGAACGAGTTCTCCGGCTTTTGGAGGATCAATGATACAAAGCTGTTCAATGCTCCCCAAGGTGTTATAAATGAAGTGGGGACGGATCTGGCTCATCATAGTAGAAATTCTGCTTTCAGTAAGTTGAGCGTTTAATACGATTCTCTCGGTTTCCAATTCTTTGGCTTTAGTAAGAGCATTGATGCTGTTTGGTATAACCTTAAGCACCGCAACCATTGCAGCAATAAAGAAAACGACAAAAACATATTTTGAGGAAACTCCGCCCTCCCATAATCCAAGGTCAGTCATAATGACATCGACTACGAAAGAGAGCAACGGCAAAATCGAGCCGATATACAACCAACGTTCTTTTCCTTTTGTAGCAATAAACTCTCTAATAAGACAGCCAAGCAGAATGACATTTGCAAGTATTTGCGCAGCAGCCCAATAAAGCCAGGTATCATAGAAGAGTATGTTCGATAAGATAGGCAAAACAAGATTTACCGCATTAACAAGTCCGAGCAGCATTACGGTAATCGCACCAACCGGTTTCGTTCCTTTCAAAAAATAAACAATTGCGATTGAAAGGAAGAACATATAGAACATCATTGAGCAGCCCAAAATTGTCGTATTGGATACAACGGACTCGTTCCAGAACGAAACGCCGTCTGCACTATAAGACAGGTATGTGCCGGCGAACAAAATTACGATGCCGAACAACCAAAGAATCTTACTGTTTTTTATATGTATGAGCGTGGAAAATAAAACCGTTCCCAAAACGATAAGAGAAATAATAGCAAACAGCAGACCTATATCTCTTTGGTTTTTTCCACTTTCAAGAACTCCTTTTTCAAACTCAATATCCGTCCATAAAGCTGTGTTGGAAAGCATCTCATCGATGGCGGTTTCATTACCGAATCGATGGGGATTATGAATAAGAATCTCGATGGGTTGTTCACTCGAGCTTGTAAGAGTATACGCAGTCCAATCCTCATGGCAGGCAGAAACTCCATATAAAGGATTTTCCACATCTATTATAAATGGCTCATTTTCGCCCTCATAAAATGTCAGATTGATATGATTTATATAAAGAGCAATCGGAATACTGTCACTGTAAATACCAACATACTCACCATCAGGTGCCAGCATATGAAAATTGCCTCGCAGGGTCACGTCTCCTTCGGTAGAAGAAATGTGCTTCCCCTCTACGATCTTCTGCCACTCTCCGTCGGCAATGCGGTATTCACCGTCAAAATATATGTCTGCCACCAAAGCAGGTATTGCTTGCATACTATTTGCATTGCCATGCCACAGCAAAATAACTGCCATGAGCAATAACAGCAGAACCCCTGCGATCGTTATCGTTGTTCTGCTTGAAAATTTCGACTTCATTTCCTTCTCTTTCATTATTTCAACTCCTTAAAAGCAATACAGGTGTTATTCGGCCTTGTTTTCTTGCAAAACGATTTCTGCGATATCGCCAATGTCACAATTCAAAGCGCGGCAAATACGAACAAGAACATCGGTATTAACATTTTCATTCTTGCCCATTTTGGTTATGGAAGACGGACTTATGCCCGAAAGAGCCATAAGGTCTTTCTTTTTCATATCTCTATCAATGAGGAGTTTCCAAAGTTTTTTATAACTGATAGCCATTTACGTTTAACCTCCATTATTACTGTGTTTCAAATGTTTTTATTTCATTCTACCATAAAAACGTTGCGTTTGCAATGTTAATATCACGTTAAATTATTATCTTCAACTGTCGCTTGAAACAACGATGTTCTCAAAAATACAACTAATATTCCCCTTTTTTCTTTGTCTACTGCGGCTCAAATTTTGACGGTAGAAAAGACTTGACTTTTAGGCGGTTCAGAGTTAACATACTACAAACAGCAAACTCCCCGAGCAAATTTCTTGTTCGGGGAGTATTTTTACGACCACATCTCATCCCACAGTCATTTTCGGAGTACATGGAAACAGTGGCGACAAGAGGCTTACAAAGCAAGTGATTTCCAGACGAAAGGGCTACAAAGTGCTTGAAATGCGGTAAAAAATATTCTATTGAGTATTTGGGAACTAGATGCCGCAGGTTCGAGCCCTGTCACCTCGACCAAAAAGCAGATATGCCATTTGGCATATCTGCTTTTTTTATTTGAATTGTGGGCTCGAACCTTTCATCGTCCAACCTATTTATATTATTTAACGCCGCGCATTTCCATAAGATTTTGCAAATCGCCAAAACTTTTATGTACTGTGCCTGCGATATTGCTCCATTTTCAAGAAAAGTATCAAGGGTCTGCAGCGTCAATGATGTTTTCTGTAATCCTCTCTGATAAAGGGCTCTTTCACACCTGTTTCGGTCAAAATACCGTACTTTTGTGGACGGCGGTAGGCATTGCCGTGCACTTCTTCACTGCGGTATTTACGAAGCATATCCACATCAAGCTGTGCAATATAAATGCCATCTTCACCGCCTGCTTGCAGAAGGCAGGTATCTCGCGAGCCGTCAAGTTCAGGCAGATAAGCCACACCGTCAAAGAGAGAAGACCCACCGTTGCAATCAGGCACGCTGTCGGGGTAGTTGCAGGTGGCAATTGCCGTCATATTCTCGTAGGCTCTGCCCCGCAACTGTGAGAGACGGTTGATTTCCATGGGTCAGGCGTTGGGCACAAGAATTAACTCGGCGCCTTTGAGCATAAGAATTCGAGCGCTTTCGGGGAATTCGCGGTCATAACAAATCATAGCGCCCACATTGATTATGCCAATAGCAGTATCTAATTCTGTTACATAAAAATCCTCGCCTGCGGTAAGATCTTTTTCTGCACCAAAGTCGCAGGTGTGCACTTTGGCATAGGTCAGTTTTCGGTTGCCAAAGCGGTCAAAAAGCACCATAGTGTTGCGAGGCGCACTTTCATATTTTTCAAGCAAGGTGATACCGATTGCCATATTGAGTTCTTTTGCCAGTGCACCAAAATCAGCAACAAAATTACTGTCAGTTGAAATGGCATCCTGCACCCAGATTTCAGCAGGGCGCTCATAAATATCGTAGCCGTTGCTCCACATTTCAGGGAACAAAGCAATGCCTGCTCCCATCGCTTTGGCTTGCCTACAAGCCTCAATCCCGCGAAGCCTGTTTGCCTCCAACGAGCCGCAAGGCGCAATCTGAAGCAGTGCGATTTTGAGTTTCATTGGATTACCTCCTTCTTTCACCACAAAAATGGTACGAGGCGGTATTTTACCTTTTTCTTATACTCCTCATAGCCCTCAAGTTGCTCCGATAGAACCTTTTCCTCGTTGAGAATTCTCACCGCAATAATAGCGGGGTAGGGCAAGAATATCAAAAACGCCCACCAAGAGCCGAGTATCAGCGGAATTGCCAAAAACATTAACACTGTCACTGCGTACATAGGGTGACGTACAAGGGCATATAGCCCCGTGTCAACCACCTTTTGATTTTCCTGCACCTCAATGGTGCGGGACAGATAGGCATTTTCTCTCATTACCTCAGCATACAGTCCGTAACTTATAAGAAAAATCACCGAAGCAATTACCGTCACGGCGGTGGGCATATTTGACCAACTAAAACGAAAATCAAGCCCTGCCACATTAAAACCGCCAAGAAATACAAGTCCGGACAGTGCCACAACACCCTTTTGTGTGGCTTCCTTTTCTTTGCCGTTAAGCCGCTTTTCAAGCAGATGAGGCGCCTTTATAAAAAGCAGGATGCCTAATATAAAAACAGGCACAAACAACACTCCCATAAACATCCACCCGTTCGTAAAGGTTAAACTGCCGGCAGGCAAAAATATAAGGAGTCCCACAAGTAAAATTCCGCATAAAAATTTAACAAGTCCATTGATTAAAAGTTTCATTTTATCCACCATTCAGGAGTCAGTTCTCCCAAGGTAACCACCTTGTTTTGACTGTAATCAAGCATAATTTCAATATCTTTGTAATGACCTGCCATAATTTGCACCATCAGTTCGCGACAAGCACCGCAAGGGGCACCGTTTGAGCCGTCGGGCATAATGCAAATGACCTTGTCAATCTCATAATCACCGTTGGTAATCATATTAAAAATCGCGTTTCTTTCGGCGCAAATACCAAGAGTAGAGCAGGTATCAATACACACGCCTGTGTATATCCTGCCCGATTTTGAAAGAACTGCCGCCGCAACCTCGCCGCAGGTAGCATAATCAGAAAGTTTGTGCTCTTTAAGCACGCCTTTGGCGGCATTATACATATCTGTCCAAATTTTATCCATCTAAATTCTCCTATATATTATATTTGTCTAAAACTGCCGTAGGACGATATAACTAAGGCACACATCCTTATGAAGTGTGCCTCAAAGGGAATTTTATTTAATCTGAGTTCTTATCGCAGCCTTTTTTGTTACAGCATTCACTGCTATATGGGCAACCGATACATTTTTTGCCCGCCTTTTTCTCTTTTATAACATAGGCGGCGGCAAGTCCGACTATTACTAAAATAATTACTGCAATAATAATGCTTTCCATAGAAACCTCGTTGTTTTATTTTGCGGCTACCTTTACTTTTTTGCCGTTTAGGATGTGGTTTGCCTCGCGTCTTTTATCTGCTTTTGCACACAGAAAAACTATGATAGCGGCTATCACTCCAAGGGCAACACCGCCGCCGATGGCACCTGCAGTGTTAAGTGCAGAGGCATCGGTAATAAGGGTGCCGATAGTATAAACAAGATAACCGATTGTAAAGCCAACGCTAAGTTGAAGTGCGATGCCGCCCCACAACCATTTTGCGCTCTTCATTTCGCTATTCATAGCACCGATTGCCGCAAAACAGGGGGGAGTGAACAGGTTAAACATAAGATAGGCAAGAGCGGCAACCTTGGTGATAGCCATAACCCCTGCAACCTCTGAACCTGCGCCATCTATCATAGCAAGTTCTTCAGCATCAATCAAGTTTTCAAGTCCCACAAAGCAAACTGCCAATGTGCCAACAACATTTTCTTTGGCAATAAAGCCTGTAATTGCGGCTGCGGCAAGCTGCCATGACAACACGCCCACAACGGGCACAAGAATATAGGCAAAGGGTCCCGCAATAGAGGCAAGGATTGAAGAGTCGGCAGTTTTAGCAGGGTTAAAAGTCCAGTCAAAACTTTGCATAATCTGAATGGCAGTGTTGCAAAGCAAAATTATGGTGGCGGCTTTAACTATGTAAGACCAACCGCGACTGCACATAGATTGGGTTGCGCGCCAAAAAGAAGGCACTTTGTATTCAGGAAGCTCAATAATAAAATATGACTTTTTAACCTTATATGCCGTAATCTTGTTAATAAGCAGGGCGCAAATGAATATAATCACAATGCCTGCAAAATACATAAGTGGGCCAACCCAACTTGCATCGCTGAAAAAGGCACCTGCAAACAGGGCAATAACGGGCAACTTTGCACCGCAAGGCATAAAGGGGGCAAGCATGGCAGTAGCTCTGCGCTCACGCTCGTTGCGGATGGTACGGCAAGCCATAACACCGGGGATAGCACAACCTGTGCCTATTACAAAGGGAATAACCGATTTGCCCGAAAGACCAACCTTTTTAAATATGGGGTCAAGCACAACCGAGGCGCGAGCCATATATCCGCAATCCTCAAGAAGCGCAATAAGAAAATACATAATCATAACAAGGGGCAAAAAGCCGATAACGGCAATGGCACCACCTATTACACCGTCAATAAGTAACGCTGAAAGCAGGGGATGAGCATTCTTAAACAGTCCGCCGACCCACTCCTGACCTTGCTCTAAAAGAGCAGTCAGCCAGTCTGCAATCCATACGCCCGGGCCTGCCTGAGAAATCCAAAAAACAAGGAACATTACAAGGGCAAATATGGGAATACCAACCCATTTGTTAGTGAGAATGGCATCGATCTTGTCTTGATAATTTCTGTCTTTTGTGTATACTTTACGGGTTTCAACCTGTTCAACAACCTTGTTAACATAGGCAAAGCGCTTTCTGTCAGCTTCCTCAACTGCCTTTTTGTCGGTAAGGTCAACATCCCCCTGTGAATAGGGAACAGATTGAATTTTGCCAATTTTAGATACAGCCGCGCCAATTACATCCTTTAGTCCCTTTGCCGATGTGGAAACGGTGTTGACAACAGGGCAACCGAGCATAGCCGATAAAGCGTCAGTATCGATTTTAGTATCCTTTTTCTTGTTAACGTCAGCCTTGTTAAGCGCAATAACAACAGGAACACCAAGTTCCAAAAGCTGAGTGGTAAAGAAAAGACTGCGGCTAAGATTGGTTGCATCCACAATGTTGATAATGGCATCGGGATTTTCGTTTTTAATATAGTTTCTTGTGATGCTTTCTTCGGAAGTGAAGGGTGACATTGAATAAGCACCCGGCAGGTCAACTACTATAAGCTCGTCAGCGCCGTCATAATAACTTTTTTTAATGCTATGCTCTTTCTTATCAACGGTAACGCCTGCCCAGTTGCCAACCTTCTCGTTGCTTCCTGTCAGGGCGTTAAACATAGTAGTTTTGCCACTGTTGGGATTGCCTGTCAAAGCAATTCTCATTTTTATTCCTCCTAAATTACTTGTGGTTATTTAAACAGACACTGCTGCATAAATACGGAGTTAGTTATTGCTAACCGATAAACAAAAATAATCAGCCGCGCCCTGCTACCCTTTAAATTAGAATAGCCTCTGCCAGCTGGTTATCAATATTATACCGACCGTCCTTAATAGACACAACGCAACCGCCTTTTTGACGTGATATAACGGTGATAGGCTCACCGCTGTAACAACCCAAAGAGAACAAAAAGGCATCAAGCTCTTCATCGTCGGTTTCTATTTGCTGAATGATATATTCTTTTCCTACTTCTGCCAGAAGTAAATTCATAATAAAAATCTCCCTGTTAGTCATTGCTAACTGATGTGTATATAAAAAATTAGCCATTGCTAACTACATCGGTATAATATCACTCCCAAAGCCAAAAGTCAATAGCGTGTTGGCAATTTTATGCAAAAAAACCAACTCTGCCGACCCCTTGAAAAAAAGATTTGTTTATGTTACAATATATACAATAATATTTAGGAGAGATAACAATGCATCTTCACGAATCGGCTGAAATGTATCTTGAAACTATATATGTGCTCACCGAAAAATCCACTGCAGTCCGCAGTATAGATGTTGCCGAGCATATGGGCTACTCAAAGCCCAGTGTCAGCAGGGCAGTGGGACTTCTTAAAAAGGGCGGCTATCTTGTGATGGCAAAGGATGGGTGCCTCTCTTTAACTGACGAGGGCAAACTTGCTGCAAAAAAGATTTTTGAGCGGCACACTGTTTTGTCCCGATTTTTAGAGTTAATCGGTGTCAGTGATGACGTTGCAGCAAAGGATGCTTGCAAAATAGAGCACGTTGTCAGTGACGAAACCATAGCAGCCATTAAGAATTATATTGAAAAGTAAAAGCGCGCGCTCTGCAACAACTTGTGGGGCGCGTTAAAAATAAGGTGATAAAATGCTCAGATACGAAAATCTTTCTAACGAAACAACTGAAAAAATACTGTCTGACCGCCGTCAAGGAGCATCTTTGGTGGCTCTTTGTGATGAAAAGGCAACCCGTCGCAATGGGGACAAAGACAAGGCAACCTTAATCCGCACTCCTTTTATTCGTGACATTGATAAAATTATGCACTGCCCCTATTACAACCGTTACGCCGACAAAACACAGGTTTTCTCTTTTTATAAAAACGACGATATAACCCGTCGCGGATTACACGTACAACTTGTTTCCCGCATTGCCCGAACTATCGGCAAGGCGTTGGGCTTAAATCTTGATTTAATAGAGGCGATTGCACTTGGTCACGATATTGGTCACACTCCCTTTGGTCACGCAGGCGAGAGCTTTCTTGACAGCCTTTTTTATCAGAATGCAGGCAGGCATTTCAGCCACAATATTCATTCTGTGCGAGTGCTTGACGGCATATTTCCTTATAATATAACCCTGCAAACCTTAAACGGCATTGCCGCTCATGACGGCGAAATGGAGCAGAATGAATATCACCCCGCACCCCTTGCCGATTTTGATGAGTTTGACAGACAGATAGAGTCCTGCTATCAGAACAAAGCTAATGTGCGCCGTCTTGCTCCTTGCACCATTGAGGGATGTGTAATGCGCATTTCCGATATAATTGCCTATCTTGGCAAAGACAGGCAGGATGCAGAGCGTGCCCATATCGCACACCACAGTGGTTACGAGTCGGGTGCAATCGGCGTTTATAATGCCGAGATTATAAACAATATGATGGTAAATATTGTTGAGAACAGTTACGGCAAGCCTTATATTAAAATGGACGATGACCATTTTGCCGCACTGAAAAAGGCAAAAGCAGACAATTACGAGCAGATTTATAAGAATAAAAGGGTAGAGCAAGAATTAAGCGCCACCGTCAAGCCTATGATGGCAAAAATGTATGAGCGGCTGCTTGACGATTTGCAAAAAGGGGAGAAGACCTCACCCATATTTACACACCACATTGGCTACGTTAACAAGGCTCATTATAAGCGTGCCATTCCCTATGAACAGACCGAGCCCAATCAAATAGTGGTGGATTATATCGCCAGTATGACCGATGACTATTTTGTGGATTTGTATGACCACCTTTTCCCAAATGATAATGTAAAGATAGAATATAAAGGCTATTTTGATTAAAATTCGTTGCACCAGCAACATATCTAAATATAAATACCTTTGACAAAGCCTATTTGCAAGGTTATAATGCATTTGTGGGCGTGATTGCCGTTGCGCTTACGGGCTTTTGCACCTCTATGCTTTGGCCCGGCAGTCTGATATTTGCCGAGAGCAAGATTACTCAAGGGGGAGTAATTATCTTTGCAATGATGGCGGCAGGCGGTGACCTTGGTGCATCGGTTGTGCCTCAGCTTATCGGCATAACCACCGACGGCGTTATGACGGCAGGGTGGATTGACTCTTTAAGCCAATCTCTTGCGATGCCACCTGAACAATTGGGAATGAAAGCAGGTATGTTGGTTGCGGCAATCTTTTGTATTGCGGCAATACCTCTTTATATTTATGTGCATAAAAACAGAACGAAATAAAAAAGGCGTGCAGATGATTTTTCTGTACGCCTAAAATTTTATTAAAACAATAGTTATATTTTTGATAAATCAAAAGTGATATTTTATTCTTATTGAAATTTGGCAAAGCAAAATAACATGATGCTTGTCATCATATAACTGCGAAGCAATAACACTCGCTGTGGCGAATAAAACTGTGGCACACTCTAAAAAGAGTGTGCCACAAAGACCGCTAACAAATTCATTCTAACACATCCAAAGCCCTCAGTCAATAAAAATCGTAATTGACGGCTAAAAATCTGTGTTTTGCATAATTTTAAAGTTTTAACTTTATATATTTTGTGAATTGAAATGGCATAAAAAATATGTTATCTTATAATCAAAGAAAGGGTGATACCAATGTACAGGTAAAAACCAAAAAGGCTTAAGGAAGGGTGAGACCAATGTACAGGTAAAAACCAAAAAGACTTAAGAAAGGGTGAGACCAAAAATTAAATAAGCGTTTAAAAAGCAAGTTATGAGCCAACAATGACTGCAATTTTGGAAGTGAACAGGTTAAAACAAAAGTCTATCTCACTTACGAGAATTCATATAAAGGAAATTAAGAGTTTTAAAACCGGTCAACAGTTAAGATTGCAAGTCAAATTATAAGAATACAGGAGGTAGCCAAATAAGATGTTAGATACTAAGAGTGAACAGAAATAGCCCTTGACCTGATGAAGTTTGAATCGTCGGTCAAGGGCTGTTTCTATTTTCTCTGGTTTTTTGTATAGACACAAGTCATAACCGTATGCTATACTTACTATATAAGAACAACCTCAAACGGAGGATAATTATAAATGCAGCAACTTCGCAGTTCCCTTAAAGAATCCTTGCAATCAGTGTTGCCGATTGCCGCCATTGTGCTAATATTAAGTGTTACATTAGCACCTCTAAATTCAGGGGTGCTGGTGTTGTTTGTTTTTGGCACTCTTATGCTTATTTTGGGTATGAGTTTTTTTACCATTGGCTCGGGTATGTCTATGGAACCTTTGGGCGAGGGTATCGGTGTCAGTGTATGCCGAAGACGGCGCATCTTTTGGCCACTCCTCATATGCTTTGCTCTGGGCGTGATTATTACCGTTGCTGAGCCTGATTTAACCGTTCTTGCTGAACAGGTGCCATCCATAGATAATATTGTGCTTATACTGTCGGTTGCCGTTGGCGTTGGCATCTTTTTAGCAGTGTCATATATCCGAACTCGCAAAAACATCCCCTTGTCACGACTTTTGATTGTATTTTACGGCGCAGTTATTGTATTGGCATTTTTTGCCCCGCGGGATTTTGTGCCCACTGCATTTGACTCGGGCGGAGTTACTACCGGTCCTATTACAGTGCCTTTCATAATGGCTCTTGGCGCAGGTATGGCTACTATTAAAAGTGACAAGCATGCAAGTGAAAACAGTTTTGGACTTGTTTCTCTTTGCAGTATCGGTCCTATTTTGTCGGTGTTGATTCTTAGCATTTGCTACAATCCCAAACCGAGTACCGAGCGAGCGGTGTTGCCCAATGTTACCGATACAAAATCGGCGTTTATGTATTTCGTTGACGCTTTGCCTAAGTATTTGGAAGAGGTTGCGGGCGCCCTTTTACCCATAGTCGCTCTGTTTATTATATTTCAGTTGATTTCTCGCAGATATCATATGCACGGCGTCGCCCGAATCAGTGTGGGTATGCTCTATACTTTTATTGGTCTTGTGCTTTTTCTGACAGGTGCCAATATTGGATTTATGCCTGCAGGCAGACTTATCGGCTCGGTTGTTGCCGACAGTGATTATAGATTTGCCCTTGTTCCTATCGGTATGCTTATGGGATATTTTGTGGTATCGGCAGAGCCTGCCGTTCACTCCCTTAAGCGTCAGGTAGTAGAGATTACAAACGGCGCCATATCTCAAAATTCAGTGGGGTATGCACTGTCAATCGGTGTTGCGGTATCGGTTGGTATTGCAATGCTTCGCGTACTTGTTGGAATTCCAATTTTACCATTTTTAATTGTGGGCTATGCTATAAGTCTTGCAATCAGTTTCTTTGTGCCACCTGTTTACACGGGTATAGCCTTCGACTCAGGCGGTGTTGCAAGCGGACCGATGACCACCACCTTTATGCTTCCATTTGCAATGGGTGCTTGCGAAATGCTTGATGGCAACGTTATGACCGATGCATTTGGTATTGTGGCACTTGTTGCAATGGCACCGCTTATCACCATTCAGGTGCTGGGACTTTTAAGCAACCTGCACCGTCGCAGAATGCTTAAACATGCACACGACGAGTTTAGCAGGGTTAATGACGACATCGTCTATTTTTGATTGGGGGGCAAAAGATATGAGCAAAAATGCTAAAAAAATAATGATGTTTTTGTCCATAGTAGAGCGTGAAAAGGGCAAAAAGTTAATAAAAACCCTTAACGAAAAGCAAATAAGAATGCACATTCAATGTGTTGGATTTGGCACCGCTCCCACCGAAATGATGGATATTTTCGGACTTGGCAGTAACGACAAAGATGTGGTTATAAGCCTTGGCGCCGAAAAGGCGGTAAAGGCTCTTATGGCAGATTTCGGCAACAGTTTTGCAAGTCACTCCAAATTTGGCGGACTGATGATGGTTATAAAGCCTTCCGCCATAAATCGCATTGTTACCGAAATACTTAGTCACAATTTAACAGTCACGGAAGAAACGGGGGATAATGTTAATATGAAAAATCAACATCACCACAATTTGATACTTATAACCGTCAACCAAGGTTATGCCGAAGAGGTTATGCAGACTGCAAGGCAAGCGGGTGCCACAGGCGGCACCGTAATCCGTGGACGAATTGCTGACTCTGACAGTTTTTTAGAACTTGCTCCGGTGGATATGGAAGAAGAGCGTGAAATTATCAGCATCCTTGCTCCCGCAACCGTTACAGAAAAGATTATGGAAGATGTGAATGAAAAGTTTGGGTTTAAGTGTGAGGCGCACGGTATACTTTGCGCCGTACCTGTTGAAAAAGCCTATAAGATATAACAAAAAACTGTGATGCATTGCATCACAGTTTTTTTTATAAATCAAAAAGTATAATTCTTTCCAGTTCTTTAATTTTATCACTGTCAAGTGAGTTTAGCAGTGTGACTTTTCCCACTTCGTTGCCTTCATTTAGCAAATCTGCCTCTTTAAGCAGATTGCGTGTGTGCCTTGCAGTACCCTCACTGCCGTCAAATATATCCACCGCTTGCCCCCAGGACTTTGCAATTTGCTCTTTTATAAGGGGGTAGTGGGTGCAACCAAGCACAATGGAGTCAATCTTACTTTTGTCAAATGGAGCAAATAGACGCTCTAAATAGCCCTCTATTTCACTGCCACCAAAGTTGCCAGTTTCAATAAGTTCGGGCAGTCCGGGGCAAGGCAGAGGGATAATATGAGCATCCTCAGTGTAACGCTTCATTAGTGACAGAAATTTGTCCTGCTGCAAAGTAAGGGGAGTAGCCATAACAAGCACTGTGGGATTGCTTTTAGAAAGCACAGCAGGCTTTAACGCAGGCTCAATACCTACAATAATTCTGTCGGGATAGGTTGCACGAAGTACGGGTGCGCCCACTGCGGTGGCAGTGTTGCAGGCGATAACCATGGCTTTAACCCCCATATCGTACAGTTTATTGGCATTATCGACGGTTAATTCTACCACTTTTTCAACACTTTTGGTGCCGTAGGGGTTGTTGGCAGAATCGCCGAAAAATATATAATTTTCATTGGGCATAATCTTTAAAAGTTCGCGCAAAACACTAAGTCCGCCCAAACCTGAATCAATAATGCCGATTGGCAAATTACTGCTCATCAAAAGACCTCTTTTTAAAATAATAAGTCACTGAAAAAGCACGCCTCAGCAACTGATACAATCAGTATACCACAAGGCGTGCTTAATATCAACAGTAATTAGTTTTTGCTATAAATTACGGTAACATCGGGATGAAGTTGCAAAAGTGATGCAGGTACTTCGGGGGTAATCTTACCATACATAGCGGTCATCAAAATGTCGCGCTTTGCGGCACCGTTGGCAATAAGCAAAATCTTCTTAGACTGCATAATGCCTGCCATACCCATGGTAACAGCTTTGCGAGGCACCATATCCTTGCTTTCAAAGAAGCGGGCGTTAGCCTCGATAGTAGAGGGGTCAAGTTCAACAACGTGGGTCTGCGCGGTAAAGCAGTCATCAGGCTCGTTAAAGCCAACGTGACCGTCAAGACCGATGCCGAGTAGTTGAATGTCACTGCCGCCAAAATCCTGCAAGCGCTTGTCATAAGACTCGCACTCAGCAACAATATCCTCTGCCTTGCCGTTGGGCACATAGGTGTTGGCTTTGTCAATGTTAACGTGATTAAACAGATTATCGTTCATAAAGTAGCGATAACTTTGCTCGTGGTCGCCGTCAAGGCCAAGATACTCGTCAAGGTTAACTGAAACGACCTTTGAAAAATCAAGCAAACCGGCTTTGTTCTTTTTAACAAGACTTTCATAAATGCCAATTGGGGATGAGCCTGTTGCCAAACCTAAAACAGGATTTTCTTTGCTTTTAATAACCTCGGCAATAATGTCGGCGCCTAATCTTGATAATTCGGCATAGGTTTCTACTTCAATGAACTTCATAAAATCACTCCATTATATATTTTTGGATTATATTTTTAAACTGCTCATCGTTCTTTTCAAGTTCGCTAAGCAGTTTAAATTGATTAAGGCATCGCACAAGATTATGCTTATTATAAGCCGTGCGAAAACAGGTGTCACCCTCAAGATAGTCGGTCAAAAATCGCATACCGCACTCTAAGGTCATCATTTTTGCACCAACGGGGAGCGACCACAAACAGATAAGCGCGCCACACACTGCCGTTAATATCGGTGTAATAAAGTTCGTTTCTGCCCATAAAGCACTACTCCTTTAATAAGGTCAGGTGCACAGTTATTATACACCAAAACCTGTGTTTATTCAAGACTTTCAGTAAAAATAGTCCTTTAAAATTCCATCTTGACTAATTTATAGGGTTGTGTAATAATTGCATTGTGAACGAATTTATATGTAAAGCCAAAGGTGTATATTTTTTCTTTGAAATAAGACAAATAGCAAGGAGGTGTGGCTTGTGGAGGTTTGGTACCCCTGTCATATTAAGAAAATGATAAATATTACTGCTCTTTATACCGCTTTTATTCAGCAGTATGGATATGACTTTAATTTTGTCGGCGAAACCCACAATTTTTGGGAGATTAGTTTTGTCCTTGACGGTACTGTTTGTGTTGCCTCTGATAGCAATATATTCTCTGTTACTGCAGGCCATGCAATTATTCACCGACCAATGACCTTTCATCGTCTGTGGGCAGGAGAGGGGGCACCTCCAAAACTTGCAACCGTCTCTTTCGATGCAGAAATTGATGCCGAAATAACCGATTGTGTTTACGAACTTGATGAGGAAACTGCCCGTCAAATGTGCGATATAATTGAACATATTCAAGAAGATTTTGAAACCGGCGGACTAGCAATTAAACGGCAAAAGTCTCCTACTGCTCAAATTACCATTAACCGACTTGAAAACTTGGTTATGTCTCTTTTCCCCAACCGTTCACCAAGCGACACAATTCGCTCCTCTGCGGCAGGCGTTCGTAAGTATACTGAAATTGTACGTTGCCTGACCGACAACATCAATGCTAATTTGACGGTTGATGACATCGCTCGTATGTGCAACATGAGTCCATCCAGCGTTAAGCAAACCTTCAGACAGTTTACGGGAATGGGTGTGGTGCAGTTTTACCGCCGAATGAAGATGGACAGTGCCATTTCTATGCTCCGCAAAAGCTTAAGCGTTAAAGAGATTGCACAGCGTTTGGGGTATACAGACGCCAACTACTTTTCAACCGTATTTAAGCGTGTAATCGGTGTAAGTCCCAGAAGTTACCTGTCAAAAATGCATGGTAAAGATAATGATACATTAAGATAAAAACAGTCGGTTAAGGCACACCCCGTAAGGCAGTGTGACTCAACCGACTGCTTTTAATTTTTATGGCACTTTTTAATAATTTTCGGGAATAGTATTAAAAACAGGGTAAAGCAAGTGATAGCTGCCGTTACATCGGCAACCGACTCGGCAATATATACTCCCTCAACCCCAAAGAAATGGGGCAGAATATACGCAAGTGGCACAAGCAATAAAATTTTTCGCAAAATAGCGATAAACAAGGATATTTTAGCCTGCCCCAACGCTATAAATGTGTTCTGACAACTGCGCTGCAGTCCAAAAATAATCGAGCCTGAGATAAACAGAGGCATCATCCTGCTAACCAGGTCAATCAGCTGCTTATCATCGGTGAACAACGAGGCATATACCTTGGGTAGTAAAACCATAGACAGTGTTAAAATAAAGTTAAAGGTGAATATTACACCAAGCATAATTTTAAAGCCCTGCTTAACCCTTTTTGCATTACCGGCACCGTAATTATAACTTAAAATTGGTGTAACTCCCTGACCGAAGCCTGTAATAGGCACGCTTGCAAGTTGAACGGTGCTTTGCATAACAGTAAGGGCGCTCACATATATTGCACCGCCGTAGCGTTGAAGTTGACTGTTAAGAGCGAACCCGATAACACTCTCGGTTGAAGCCATAATAAAGGGCGCAATACCCAACGCGGCAATGGAGCCGATTATCTTAAAATCAGGTGTCATAAGTTTGAATTTGATTTTTAAACTCGCCTTGTCAGAGGTTAAAAAGCATAGTACAAAAAGTGCACTGCAAAACTGTGAAATTACGGTAGCAAGTGCGGCTCCCGATACTCCCATATCAAAAGTAAAGATAAAAACAGGGTCAAGAGCAATATTAAGCACTGCACCGATAACCACCGAAATCATAGCAATATCAGCTCTGCCTTGACAAGAAATAAAACTGTTAAGTCCTACCGAGAGCATAACAAAAAGTGTGCCTGCAAGATAGACCGACAGATAATCCGAAGCATATCCAAAGGTCACATTGTCTGCGCCGATAAGTCGCAAAAGGCTATCCTTAAATATGTAGGTAATGCATGCAGTGGCAATGCCGAAAAAGATTAGCAGTGACAGACCGTTTGCCAGTATTTTTTCGGCGCGCTGTCGGTCGCCCTTTCCAAGAGCAATAGATGCAAGAGGAGCACCGCCACCGCCAACAAAGGAGGAAAATGCGGCAATAAGCATAATAACAGAGCCTGTAATACCGATACCTGCCAGAGCGTTAGTTCCCACATTATCCATATGGCCGATATATATGCGGTCAACAATACTGTAAAGCAGATTAACCACCTGTGCGGCAATTGAGGGCAGTGCCATTTTTAAAATAAGAGGCAGCATTTTACCCTTTGCAAGTTGTTCTTCGCTATGCTTCATTTTATCACATCCTTTTAAGTAAAATAAAAAACAGCCGCCTAAGCGACTGTCTGTTGTGTCGGCACCGACCTATCTTCCCAGGGCGTCACCACCCAAGTATTTTCGGCGTACGTGAGCTTAACTTCTGTGTTCGGGATGGGAACAGGTGGACCCTCACGGCAATAAGCACCGACTCGGAACAAGCATTATATTAACACAGTCCCATAGGTTTGTCAAGCATTATTTTTAAAAAAATTAAAATATTTTTTATTCTTCCAAAATAGAAATAATTTGAGTCACAATATCCACCATCTTAACACCTCTGCGGTCAAGCAAAGATGGGTCAAACTCTTTAACTTTTATCTCACCAAAACGGGTGATAAACGCCTCACTGCTACCAATAGGACAGAGAATTAAATCAGGCTTTGACTTGATTATCTCGCTATCATTACCGCTGATTAAGGTGTCAATTCCCGCAAGTTTAACCAGCTCTGCCGACACACATCCTTTTTCAAGGGTTACAGTGTCGTTAACAAAAATTGCGGCTTTAACCTTTTTGCTGTTACTGTTAGAGGCAGATTTAATTTTGCCGTCAATGTTATTAAAGGTGTTGGCGGCATTTCTTGTGCCTGTGATTTCACCGCTTATAAGCACGGCAACATCGTTGTAAAGGCTTGCAAGGTCAGGATATTGGTTAGCACTTTTAACCTTTGCAACCTTAATTTTTGCATCCTCTAAAACCCGAATATCATCCTCATAAGCATAATTGGTAACAAACACCAAATCGGGCTTAGCACCTTTTATAGCCTCAATATCAGGCATTGCAGATGTGCCGTAGCGGGCAAGTTCTTTTTCGCTTACGCAATCTTTCGACAGACCTATAAGCTGAGCGTCACTGCCAAGGGCAAAGATAATATCAGTCACTTCGGGGGACAGAGATATTATCTTTTGAGGGCACTTTTTCACTGTAATATCAAATGCAGTTGCAGGATAATCGGTAAGGGGATTAGACGAATCCCCGTCACCTTTAGTAGCAGAGCATCCGCAAAGCATAAGTGCAACTAATATTATTGCAAAAAGTCTTTTCATAAACTCACTCCGATTGTTCATTGCTTTTGTCAAGTTTTTTGCGCAATGACTTTTTGGGCTTTTGGTGTTTTGCAGGGGTAACATATTCTTCAATGCGCCTATCCCACTCTTCCTCGGTGGTGACTTCACCCTCTTTGTTGTGGTAGGTTGCAATGATTTTCTCCACAATCTTATTATATGTTTGGGCGAATTGGATTTTGTCTGCAATAATTGTGATAATCATATAAATTGCAGTAAGCATTGCCAAAATTGTGGCAGGTATATAAAGATATGCAGTGGTGAGTTTGTTTGACTCGTGCACAACCTCATCAGTCCAAAGGGATGTGTTTGCAAGATAAAACACGCCAAAAACAATGGCAACTACCGATGACGGCAAATGCTTTTTAAAATAAAGAAGAACAAGATAAATAACAACCAATGCTAAAATGATTGTGGCATTTCTGGCATCATTTACAAGGGCAGAATTATCCGCCACAACAAACCAAAAACCAAGGGTTTGCGCTGAAAACATAACGGCGTTGTATATGCCTACAATCCAAGCAAGAATGACGGAAATTTTAAAAATCAAACCGCCTTTGTGCAACCATTTGTCAGCAAAATCCGTGCGGTAAAAAAGTATTTCGTCGGTAGTTTTCTGCTTTAACAAAGCATCGCTTTTTTCGGAAAAATTGTTTTTCATATTTTCTCACCTTAATATTTATTCAAACTGTGTTAAACCCTCGCGGTAGTTACCTAAAAGCACAAATTCGGGCAATTCTTCCGCCAAAGTGGCAAGCACACCTGCGACCTTTGGCTCTTTAAGATTGCCGTTAAAATCGGCATAAAAAACATATTCAAACTGACTGTTTTTGATAGGTCTTGACTCGATTTTTGTAAGACTCATATTGCAAGATGCAAAATGCTCAAGAACAGTAAGCAAAGAGCCTGCCTTATCGTGACCGCTAACGGTGAAAACAATGCTTATTTTATCTGCATCGTCGCACCGTTGGGCAACTGACGAGATTGAGACAAATCTTGTGGTGTTAAAAGAACTTGATGCAATATTGCTTTTAATTATGTCAAGCCCGTATATACGGGCTGCTTGAGCAGAGCCGATTGCCCCCACCGATTTATCCATACCGTCAGCAACCGATTTTACAGCCACTGCAGTGTTACTGCATTCGGTCGGAGTTGCACCTATGCTTTCAACCGTTTCGGCGCATTGGCGCAGGGCTTGGGGATGGGATACTACACGCTTAATATCACTAATTTTCGCGTCTTTGCAACCTATAAGGTTGTGGTGGATAACTGCATCAATACTTTCTGCAATTAAGAATTTGCCGCTAATAAGCAGGTCGTAAACTTCGTGTACAGAGCCTGCCCAAGAGTTTTCAACAGGCAAAACGCCATATTCCACCTTGCCCTCTTTAACAAGACGGCAGACCTCGGCAAAACTTTCGCAATATGTAATTTCGGCGTTGGGATAAAGGGTAGCGCCTGCTAAACCGCTATATGCACCTGCAATACCCTGACAGGCAATGCTTTTAACCTCAAGATGAGGCTTCAGGGGGGCAAACTCACGAACAGATTTGTTTTCAACAAAGGGGTACTGCAAAGCCTTTGATTGCTCCATAATTGCGGAGTATATCATTCTCATAGCATCCCCATTTTCGTCACTCATCGCGGCAACTTTATCGAGAATTGCGGCTTCTCTTGATGCGTCAAGCACAGGTAAGCCGTTATCTTTTTTATACTGGGCAACACGGCGTGAGCAATCCATTCGTTTAAGGATAAGTTCAACCAGTTGTTTATCAATTTGGTCTATATCCTTGCGAATATCTGCTAAATTCACAGTAAGCCACCCTCTTTCATAAGGTCGCAAAGAGCAAGGCACACCGCACTTTCAACAACAGATACTGCTCTTGGCACAATGCAAGGGTCGTGACGTCCCTTTATAACGAGGTTATCCTCTGTCATTGTCTTAATGTTAAGGGTTTTCTGCTCTTTTGAAACGGAGGGAGTAGGCTTAACCGCAACTTTTACGATAAGAGGCATACCTGTGGTGATGCCGCCTAAAATACCGCCGTTATTGTTGGTTGCAGTGGCAATTTTACCGCCAACGTTAATATATCTGTCATTGGCTTCACTGCCTCTCATACGGGCAATATCAAAGCCTGCGCCAAATTCAACACCCTTTACGGCAGGCACGCTGAACAGTGCAGAGGATATAACGCTTTCAACACCTCTTGCCATAGGCTCACCTATACCCACAGGCAAACCTGTAACGGCAATTTCAATTTGACCGCCGATACTGTCTCCGTCAAGACGTGCAGACTCGATTAAATCGCGCATAAGTGTTTCTTTATCACTGTCAATAACACCGAAAGAGGATAAAGACAACTCTTTAAGCAAATCACTGTTTACGTCTGCTTTGTCAAAAGGAGTATCTTCAACATTACCGATGCTAAGAATATGACCGCCTACTGTTACGCCTTTTTGGGCAAGAATTTCACGGCATATTGCACCTGCAAAAACAATTGGCGCAGTTAATCTGCCTGAAAAGTGACCTGAGCCTCTTATATCAAAATGCTCACCGTATTTAACCGAAGCAGGATAATCGGCGTGAGAGGGGCGCGGAGTGTCTTTTAAATAGGAATAGTCGGCTGAGCGTGTGTCACCGTTTTCAATCATAGCGCAAAGGGGCATACCGGTGGTAAATCCGTCAAGCACACCCGATATAATTTTTGGCATATCTTTTTCTTTTCTGGGCGTGGCAGATTTATCTCTGCCTGGGGCACGGCGCTCCATTTGTGCATAAATGTTGTCGTTGTTAACGGAAATGCCTGCGGGCAATCCGTCAATAAGGGCACCGATAGCCTCACCGTGACTTTCACCGAAAATAGAAAGAGTAATATTTTTACCTATTATTGATGACATCGACTTTACCTCCTAACCCGTTAAATACGTCAAAGAAAACAGGATATGATTTGCTCACCGAATGAGCATCTTTAATTATAATCTTGTCATTTACGGCGGTGCAAGCACAGGCAAAAGACATTGCTATGCGGTGGTCGTTAACACTGTCAACAGTGCCACCGTGACCTTTGCCACCGAAAATGGTAATTTTATCGTCTTCAAGCTTTGTTTTAATACCAAGTGCCGCAAGCCCGTCGGCAACTGCTTTAAGTCGGTCGCTTTCTTTTATTCTCAGCCGTCTTGCGTTATAAATGACCGATGTTCCCTCTGCAAAGCCCATAGCAACTGCAACAGCGGGCACCAAATCGGGACACTGGGATGCATCCATATCCGTGGCAACAAGTTTTTTGGGGGGCACAAGATGATACTTGCCATCTTTAATTGTAATGCCCACACCCATTTTGCCAAAAATATCAATGCACGCCTTATCTGCCTGCTTAGAATTGGGGTCAAGTCCCTTTATTTCAAATTCACTGCCAAGTGCCGCTGCCTCAAAAAAGAAGGCTGCCGCCGACCAATCACCTTCAACCTCAACTTCTCTTGCCGAAAGGTTGCGCGACAAAGAGTAAACGCCGCCCTTTATATCAACCTTACCGCCAAACTTTTCAATCATCTGGCAGGTCATATCAATATAAGCAGAAGACTCAAGAGAAGTGGTTAAAGCTACACTGCCACCACTGATTGTAGATGCAAAAAGTAGCCCCGTAAGGTACTGAGAACTTACATTTCCTGCAATATTAACCTGTTTTTGTGTCGTTTTGCCTTTGATTTCAAGGGGCAAATAATCCTTGCCCAGTGGGTTAAAGGTGACACCGCAATCGGTAAGCGCAGTTATAATATCGTCAAGAGGGCGCTGAGGCAGTCTGCCACTTCCGATAAAGGTTGCATTAGTACCAAATGCCGCCGCTATGGGTATCATAAATCTTAGAGTTGAGCCTGACTCTTTGCAGTCTATGGTGGCTTTGGTTGCAGGTATATCAACGCCTGTTACAGTAACAGTATCGCCCACAACATTAACCTTTGCGCCAAGGCTTTCAACCGCACCAATGGTAGCCACAATGTCATCACACATTGTAACCCCTTTAATCACGCTTTTGCCTTTTGACAAAGCGCCTGCTATAACTGCACGGTGAGCGGCACTTTTTGATGATGGCACCTTAACCGAGCCGCTAAGTTTTTTTGCTTGCAACCTTATGTCCATAAAACACCTGTAGTTTTCAGAATTTAGGATGAATAATCACCAAAAGTATATGTAAAATGGTTTTTAGGTCGGGGAAGAGATAGCCTCCGCCCCGACCTTTATAATTTAAACTGATTCAATTATGCCTTTGCACTGATTTTCCAAACATCGCTTGGCTTTTGGCTAGTAATGGGAACGGCAATCCTAGGTGTCTCAAGTGTGGGATGAGGTCCCTAGTTTACAACACCTTCCACTTTAGAGGTGGTAGAATCGGTGCTGCTTGTTTTGTAGTTGCATTTTGAAGAAGTATCGGCAGTGTCACCGCCGCAAGCGGCACAGCAAAGCACGATACAAAGGCACATCAAAAAGAAATAATTCTTTTAGCCATAACTGAAATCTCTTTTTTGTATAATGATTAACGCAATTTTTTTGCAATTAAACCGATTTAATACTTTCCTCTAAAAAACGGTCAAATTTGTTACAGTCAACAGGGCAAATATAACTGTCGCCGATTTTGCGAATAAGCACCATTCTTAACACATTTCCGCTACGCTTTTTGTCGTTCATTGCAGCATTTGCAATTTCTTCTGCCAATGCATCGTAACCAGTGGGCAATCCGTATTTTTTACACAGTGCTTCAATGCGGGCGGCGTTGCCTTTGTGACACAGTTCAACACGCTCTGCGGCACGGGTAATCACACACATTCCGATAGCAACTGCCGAGCCGTGAGAGATACCGCAAAAGTTCTCGATTTTTTCAATAGCGTGGCCAACGGTATGACCGAAATTAAGCAGGGCGCGTTCACCTTGCTCGGTAAAATCCTTTTCTACAATTTCGGCCTTAATGGATACACACTTATATATTAACTCATCTAAGCGTGCAAAACAAGTCTCTTTTTCTAAAATTTCAAAAATTTCAGGTGATTTTATTGCACCGTATTTGATAAGTTCGCCCATACCGTCTTTCATATACTCATCAGGAAGGGTAGAAAGCACCTCTGTGTCAATAAGAACAAGGGCAGGATGATGAAATGCACCCACAAGATTTTTACCGCTTTCAAGGTCACAACCTGTCTTTCCGCCAACAGAAGAGTCAATTTGCGCCAAAAGGGTAGTGGGGATTTGCACAAACTGAATGCCTCTCAGATAAATTGCGGCGGCAAAGCCTGCCATATCGCCAACAACACCGCCCCCAAGGGCAACAACAAAGTCAGCGCGAGTTAACTCTTGCTGAGCAAAAAAATTAAGCATTTGGGTGATTGTAGAAATGTTTTTGCTTTTTTCACCTTGCTCAAAAACAAATAGTGACGGCTCAATCCCCGCCTGACGCAAAGAGTCAAGAACTTTTTCGGAATACAAGGGAGCAACATTGCTATCAGATACAACACAGCACCGCTTACCCTTGCAAACCCGTTTTATTGCCATTCCTGCACGCTCAACTAGCCGCTCACCGATGGCAATATCATATTTACCTAAAACATTTACCTTTTTCATAATTGCTCCTTGATTTTTCGGGATTTTTCAAGTGCCTCTTTTAAAGACTGACGGTCATTTTTATCGATCAAATCCTTAAAAATGGAAAGGTTGCATATAAGCGCCTCTATTTCTTTTGACAACGCAGATTTGTTATCTAAAAACAACTCGCTCCACATTTCAGCATTGATTTTAGCAACACGGCTTACATCCTTAAAAGATCCGGCAGAAAAACCAAAATGGGATGTGGCAAGAGGGTCGTTGATATAGCTGCAAGCAAGAACGTGAGGTAATTGAGAGGTGTATGCAATCATAATATCGTGGGTGGCCTTATCGGTGATTTTACATTTGCCGAAGCCTAATTTTAAGGCAGTATCACATACCAGTTTAACTGCTTGGTCATCGGCACCCTCGGGGGTTACAATAAGGCTAGCGCCCTCGTATAATTCTTCCTCACTATAATCAAAACCACTGTGCTCTCTGCCGGCCATAGGATGGGCACCAACAAAACGCAAAGAGTGGTCCTTTACCGTTTTTTCAATGCCGTTGTATATTACACTCTTAACACCGCAGGCATCGGTAATAACACAATCCTTTTTAAATAAAGATGCGTTACGGTTAATAAAGTCAATGGTTGCTTTAGGATAAAGGCAAACCACAACAAAATCACATTTTGCAAGGTCGTTTTCATTTGCAATAACATCAATGGCGCCTCTTGACAAAGCGAATTGAGAGGTAGAAGGGTTGATATCAAATCCAAAAACCGTGTGGTCAGTGTGGCACTTAAAAGCCTTAGCAAAGCTTCCGCCTATAAGACCCAAACCGGCAATAAAAACATTCATTGTTTAGCCTTCTTTCAAAAGGGTTAAAATTCGGTTAGCTACTTTCTTTTTGTCTCCCATGCCGTTAATTACATAGTCAGCGGCAGTGCGATATAACGGAATTCGCGCATCAAAAAGTTCTTTTGCCTTGCTTTTGTCTTTAAACAAAGGACGGTTGCCGTCATTACTTATACGGCGGCAGATTTCATCAAAAGGCACATCTAAAAAGACAATTTTATCTTCATAAAAAGCCGCAACGTTTCTTTCAAATGTAAGAGCGCCGCCGCCAGTTGATATAACGGCGTTTTGCATATTCGTGACTTCTTTGCAAGCAATATGCTCTGCATCTCTAAAACCCTTTTCGCCAAATTTTTCAAAAATCTGAGAAATGGTCATATTTTCATTGCTTTCAATCAGTTGGTCGGTGTCAACAAAGGTGCGTCCTGTCGTTTGTGCGAGAATTTGCCCAATACTTGATTTGCCGCATCCCATAAATCCGCAAAGGACGATGTTATTCATTTTTTTGACCCCCAAACAAAACAGTCATTTCGTTATTGGCGTCGTCAATTAAACGGTTAATATCGTCGTCATTGAACGTTGCACCATACCATATTTCGTGTGCTTTGACCGCTTGCCAAACCAGCATAGCCATACCCTCGGCAATTTTCATATTGTGACCTTCTGCAAACTCAATAAGCCTTGTTTTGCGAGGATTATATATGGCATCAAAAAGAGCCTTGCACCCACAAAGTTGACCTTCTGAAAGAGGAGAGGCATTTGTGTTAGGATACATTCCCACAGGGGTAGCGTTAACTACCAAATCATAGCCGCCGTTAACCTCATCAAAGGTTATAACTTTTATCTGCTTTCCAAGTTTTTCGGCAATCTCGTCTTTAAGGGTGAATCCGCTTATACCTCTTGCGGCAACGGTTAAATCACCCCCTGCCTTAACGGCTTCATAGGCAACTGTTCTTGCCGCACCTCCACTGCCAAGCAATAAAACCTTTCCCTCAAGATATATGCCTTTTTTATTTATGGCAGTGCAAAAGCCAAAAGCATCGGTATTATATCCAATCCCGTTTTTATCAACACAGTTAACAGCACCGTAAATTTTTGCGCTTTCATCAAGGTTTTTAAGCAGGGGGATAATAGCCTGCTTATGAGGAATGGTAATGTTAAACCCGTCAAGATTATTAAGGGTCAGTCGGTATTGCTCAGCCAAGTCAACGGGGTCAATATCGTATTTATAATATGTAACAGTTTTACCCGAAAGTTCAAAAAGACGGTTGTGTATAAAAGGGGACATAGTATGCCCGATAGGATGACCGATAACGGCAAAAATCAACTTTAACCACTCCTTTTTTAACTCAAAAGGGTTTCAATTTTGTAAAAATTTCAAAAACCTATTGACAAAATGACTTGCAGTACATATTATTTGTTTAGGCAGTGTATATAAGAGTATACCTTGCTTATTATATAAACTGCAAAACTGTGGGTTATATAATAACATATTTGGTGAGGTTTGTCTATCCTCACAATGCAATTTTTCTTGAAAGAGGAGTTTTTTATGGTATTCGAAAAGATAAGAGAAATGTTGGCTACTCAGTTTGATAAAGAAGTTGATGAAATTACTGTGGATACTGACGTTCAAGAGGATTTCAACGCCGACAGTATTGATATAGTTGATTTGCTTTATGCAATTGAAGACGAGTTTGACGTTGTTATTCCCGACGAAGAAGCAGCAAATATGAAAAAGGTCGGCGACCTGGTTAAATATATCGAAAACAATCAGTAATTAAATTATACTTGCAAACACTGACCGTTTTAAGTTATACTTAAAGCGGTTTTTGTGTCAGTTTAGGGTAATGTTAAGGTTGGTGATTAAAAGTGAGAATAATATTTGACCGCTTTAAAAATGGATGCAAGTGTGCCCTTACATTCAGTTATGATGACGGCAATATTGCTGACAGACGACTGGTTGAAATTTTTAATAAGTATGGTATGCGCGCTACATTCCATCTTAACTCTGTCAGATTTGGTTGGTCAGACAGCATCAAAGCAGACGAGGTTAAGTCGCTTTATGCAGGGCACGAGGTGTCTTGCCATATGGTTAACCACCCTCATCCAACCCGAATTCCTTTTACCTCTGTTGCGGCAGAAATTATGAATGATCGCCGTGCTTTAGAGGCGGCTTGCGGATATGTTGTAAGGGGAATGAGCTATCCATACGGCTCACATAACGAGGATGTTATAGCGGTTTTAAGGGCTTGCGGAATGGAATATTCCCGTACTACCCGCGGGACTGAATGGTTTGCACCACCCGATGATTTTATGTATTGGCATCCAACCTGTCATCACTGCAACCCAAAACTTCACGAACTGTTTGACCAATTTGTCAGTTACACATCTCACGGACCTCTGCAGGTTATGAATGTGTGGGGTCACAGCTATGAGTTCGACCACAATGACAACTGGCATATTATTGAGGACTTTTGCAAGTATGCTTCAGGTCGTGACGATGTGTGGTATGCAACCAATATTGAAATATGCGATTACATAAATGCTGTGCGCCACCTTGCTGTTAGTGTTGACGGAGATGTTGTTCACAACCCATCAGGCATTGATGTGTGGGTAACTGTTAACGACCAGTGTGTCAAAATCCCTGCAGGCAGTACAGTTTCATTCAGAAAGGATATATAATTATGGCAGACAAAAAAATGGTGCGCGATATTACATCTATGGATGAAGATTTTGCGCAGTGGTATACCGATATAGTTAAAAAAGCAGAACTTGCTTCTTACAGCGGTGTAAGGGGATGTATGATTGTGCGCCCCTACGGCACTGCACTGTGGGAGAATATTCGCAACTCTCTTGACTCACGCTTTAAAGCACTGGGTCACGAGAATGTTATGATGCCTATGTTCATCCCCGAAAGTTTGCTTCAACGCGAGAAGGACCACGTTGAAGGTTTTGCACCCGAGGTTGCTTGGGTAACCCACGGCGGCGAAGAAAAACTTAACGAGCGTCTTTGTGTCCGCCCAACCAGTGAAACTGTGTTTTGCGAGCATTATGCTGATATTATCCATTCATACCGCGACCTGCCCAAACTCTACAATCAGTGGTGTTCTGTTGTAAGATGGGAAAAGACCACCCGTCCTTTCCTTCGCACAATGGAGTTTTTCTGGCAGGAAGGCCACACTATGCACGAAACTGCAGAAGAGGCAATGGTTGAAACCCGTCAGATGCTTGATGTGTATGCCGATTTCTGCGAGAAGGAGTTGGCAATCCCTGTTATTAAGGGTAAAAAGACCGATAAAGAAAAATTTGCAGGCGCCGAGGCAACCTATACTATCGAGGCAATGATGCACGACGGTAAGGCTTTGCAAAGCGGTACCTCTCACTATTTCGGTGACGGCTTCTCCCGTGCCTTCAATATTCAGTTTACAGGACGTGATAATAAGCAAGAGTATCCTCACCAGACCTCTTGGGGTATGTCCACCCGTATAATCGGTGCTATTATTATGACTCACGGTGACGATAACGGCTTGGTACTTCCTCCTGCAGTTGCTCCTATTCAGGTAGAGGTTATTCCCATCGCCACTCATAAAGAGGGCGTGCTTGAAAAGGCAAATGAACTTAAAGACCGTCTGTCAAAGGTATGCAGAGCTCATCTTGACGACAGTGACAACTCTGCAGGCTGGAAATTTGCTCAGTGCGAAATGCGCGGTATTCCTCTGCGTGTAGAAATCGGTCCTAAGGATATGGCTGAGAATAAGTGCGTTGTTGTACGCCGCGATAATTATGAAAAGATTACCGTTTCTCTTGATGAACTTGAGCAGCGTATCCCAGAATTGCTTAAGGACGTTCACAATGGACTTTATAACAAAGCCCTTGCGCGCCGTCAGAGTATGACCTACGATGTAACCGATATGGATACTATGATTGATACCGCAAACAATAAGCCCGGTCTTATCCGTGCTATGTGGTGCGGCGAGCTTGAGTGCGAGGAAGCCCTTAAAGAAAAAGCAGGCGTAAGCAGCCGTTGTATGCCTTTTGACAACAACGAGCCTATTGCAGACTGTTGTGTTTGCTGCGGCAAACCTGCTAAGCACCTTACCTATTGGGGCAAGGCTTACTAAGTTCCTACATATTTATATATAGGCAAAATCGGAGTGGTTTACAAAACTGCTCCGTTTTTTTATGAACAGGGAATAAGAACCCCAACAATAATTTAATACAGAAAATTAAATTGAATTTAAATATATATAATTATATATAAATTTGTATAAAAGTAACAAATAAACTCTTTTAAATTCTACAAACCAAAGACAAAACGCTGATTTTTTACAGGTATACATAATTATAATAATTTTTTATTGACAAGCGTACCCCTTTGTGATAGGATTATAAGGCACGTTTGTGCAGATATGCGTTGATGCGGGAGGTGGCTGACCTCGAGTCAGGAAATTTCCGCGGAGTATGTCCGATTTAAAAACCGGGCGATCAAAACCTTACAAAAGGCGCTTTTATGCGCTATCCCGGATTTGTGTGTCAAAAGCTATGGTTAACCAGAGGTACTTGACAGACTTAGGAACAAATCCGGTTTTATAATGCAAATGGGCGAAACGCCCGGTGCGGTGTAAAGTTTTAATCGAAGCCCGCCAAATTATTAAGGAGGCGAACTTCAAAATGGCAAAGGACAAGATCA
>JAZORF010000025.1:0-16660 GCA_045656545.1 Acutalibacteraceae bacterium
ACAAGCATATTTTGGTGCGGTTCGTAGGGGCGATTCACGAATCGACCGCAAAAAATCCCGTTCAAACGAACGGGATTTTGCATTTATCTATTATACATATCTGTGGACAAATATCGGTCACCTGTGTCAGCAAGGATTACCACAATATTTTTGCCCTTATTCTGAGGTTGGGCGGCAATCTGCTTTGCGGCAAAGAGGGCGGCGCCCGACGAAATTCCAACCATAATTCCCTCGGTTTTGGCAAGACTTCTGCCTGCCTCGTAGGCTTCATCGGTGGTGACGGTCATAACCCTGTCAAAAAGGGATGTATCAAGGTTTTCGGGCACAAAGTTTGCGCCAATACCCTGAATCCCATGAGGGCCCGCCTTACCCTGCGACAGCAACGGACTGTCGGCAGGTTCAACGGCAACAACCTCAATATTGGGATTTTGCTCTTTAAGATATTTTGCAACACCCGAAAGGGTACCGCCGGTGCCAACACCTGCTACAAAAATATCCACCTTGCCGTCGGTATCACGCCAAATTTCAGGCCCTGTGGTAAGATAGTGAGCCTTGGGATTAGCAGGATTGTCAAACTGACTTGGAATAAAAGAATTGGGGGTAGCCTCGCAAATTTCCTTTGCCTTTGCGATGGCACCTGTCATACCCAACTTGCCATCGGTCAATACAAGTTCTGCTCCGTAACTTTTCATAAGATTACGGCGCTCTTGAGACATAGTATCGGGCATGGTGATAATCACCTTGTATCCACGCCTTGCACCAATGGCGGCAAGACCGATACCCGTATTACCGCTTGTTGGCTCAATAATAGTGGCGCCGTCGGTAATAAGACCTTTTTCCTCGGCGTCATCAAGCATTTTAAGGGCAACTCTGTCCTTAACCGAGCCTGCGGGGTTAAAATATTCAAGTTTTAACAGCAAGTTGGCAGGGAGTCCTTTGCCAAAATTTTCGGCGCAAAGGAGTGGAGTGTTGCCAACAAGCTCTTCAATGCGGTGTTTAATGTTCATCAAAACAACCCTTTTCAGCGAACAAAATCAAGTGTGAGAGAATCAATTTCGGTTTTAAGTTGAGTCAGTTTTACACCTGCGGCATTAAGCATACGCTTAGAGGCAATGGTGGCAGGAGTATCGGCATATTTATCATACAGATAAACAACCTCTTTTATACCTGACTGAATGATGGCTTTTGCACATTCGTTGCAGGGGAACAGGTCAACATAGACTCTTGCGCCCTTAAGATTGCGACCGCCTGCATTAAGAATAGCGTTAAGTTCAGCGTGAACAACATAAGGATATTTTGTTTCGTCACCCTCGCGGTCCCAAGGGAACTCGTCATCGGAGCAACCGTAAGGAAAACCGTTGTAACCGGTAGAAATGATAACGTTTTCGGGGCTTACGATACAAGCACCCACCTGAGTGCTTGGGTCCTTGCTACGCTTTGCGGCAAGCAGGGCAACTCCCATAAAATACTCATCCCAATTGATATAATCTGTTCTTTTCATAAAAAATACCACCTTATTTATTAAAAATCAGTTGTGCTACACGAATTGAACTGTTGCCGTCGCAAGCCGACATACTACCCTTGCGGATATGCTCTGCGCTGAAAGACTTATACTCGCCGCTGTTAAGCAAGGATATAAGTTCATCACTGCTAAAGACGGCGCAGTCGCCTGCGTACTTCTCAAAGGGCATATAAAGGTCACGGCTTGCACAATACTCCGCCATATCGGGAGTGTAAAATATCAGGGGTTTGTTTAAAAGGGAATATTCATAAATAACCGATGAATAGTCGGTAATAAGCAGGTCTGCTGCAAAAAGCAGGTCGTTTATTTCGCGAATTTCGGTTGCATCCTCAAAAACGTCCTCATATCCAAATGGAATAAGGAAATCTTTAACAAAGGGATGCATTTTAAAGATAATTGCACTGTTATTATTTCGGCAAAAATCCGCCAATCCGTCAAAATCCACGTACTCATTCGGATAGTGGGCGGAATTAAATCCGTCACCTCTGAAGGTGGGGGCAAAGAGAATTATCTGCTTGCCCTTAAACTGAGGGAATCTGTCAAAAAACTCTGCCTTTTTTTGCTCTGCATAAGCCTCATCAAAGAAAACATCGGTGCGAGGCACACCTGTTGCAATAAGTTTGTCTGCACTGATACCAAAAGCCTCGGCATAATAGGGCACAATCTCCTCACCGCTAACGGTGACATAGGTATAGTTGCGGTGGGTGATATCGTCAGGCTGAGGTGCACCCGACTTGCCAAGACGGGAATAGCCTACTGTCTTAAAAGCACCGCAAGCGTGCCAAAGTTGAATGACGGTGTCACCTTTAAAATTAAGCCTATATATAAGAGGAAAGTAGTCATCTACTACTGTGGTGTGGCATCTGCCTGCCAAAAAAGAGGTTTTAAGGTAGTAGGCAAGGCGGTTGCCTTTTTTAAAGGAGTAAATTACCTTGTTGCCGCCAAAATCACCCTTTGCGGCGTTAACAACCCACTCCATATTGCCCGAAAGAGATTGCCGTGTCTCGCTTGCAAAAAGGATGCGGTTGCCTTTGCCTCTGAATAGTTTTCCAAAATTATATGGCACGCGCAGACCGAAGGTGGTGATTTTATCACGAAGCCCTGTTTTTGTGGGGATGTAGTCGGTATGTATTAAAAGTCTGCCATCCTCATTAAAGCAGTTTATGGCAAAGGTGCAACTGCTCTTGCTGAAATTGGCACAAAGAGGCTCAACCGCTTCATAATCGGCGCCCTCTACAACCCAATCACCTTGAGGTAAACACTTGCCATTAAAGCAAGAGGCAAGGTTAAACCAAGCCTCACCGTCTTTACAAAAAGAGGGGGTGATTACGTCTGCCCCGTCTTTTTTTTGCAAATAAATTTTCTCAGTGTCGCAGTAACTGATAATAAGAGAACTGCGACAGATTTTAATATCGGTTATTTTGCCCTGCATAAGTCATCCTTTACTTTTGGGGCAGATTGCCCAAAATAAGCCAATCAATAACGCGGTCAGTAGAGCCGCCGTCACGAAATTCAAAGTTGCGCTGACAGAATGGTTCAACCTTTTCCTGTTCAAAATCACCATCGTAAATAGCGGTCATCATACTGTCAAAATCCTGAACGATTTTGCCGGGTACAAAGGTTTCAAAAGGCTCGTAAAAATCACGCTTTGAAATGTATTCTTCAAGGTCGTATGCGTAAAAAAGCATAGGAATGTTGAGGGTGGATGCCTCATAAACCACTGATGAATAGTCGGTAATAAGCAGGTCGGTAAAAAAGAGCATATCGTTAATCTCGCGGTAAGATGTGCAGTCGATAATAACGTCACTGTACTCCTCAGGAATAACAACAGGGTTATGCACAAATGGGTGCATCTTGAAAATGAATATGGAATTGGTGTCACGGCACATTTTTGCTACCTTGGGCATATCAATCATATTCATAGGATATCTGCCCGACTTGGCACCGTTACCTCTGAAAGTAGGAGCAAAAAGGATAACGCGCTTGCCCTTTGCAAGAGGAATTTCCTCAAACATACGCTGACGGGTCTCGCGTTTGTAATCATCGTTAAAGAAAACATCGGTACGGGGTACACCTGTGGGATAAACAGTGCCTTTAGTCATGCCGAAAGCCTCGGCGTAAAAACGGGCAACGTGGCTAGAACTTGCGATGGCGTGGGTGTAAACTCTGTGGTTGTTGTTGGTAACAAAGGGGCCACCCGCTTTGCCTGTGCGTGAAAAACCAACCGTCTTAAAAGCACCGCAAGCGTGCCACAACTGAATGATTTTAACCGACGGCTTATATTTGCACTGTTTAACCGTGGGGTTAAAGTCATCGATAATTATAATATCTGCCGATGCAAGCAAATAGGGGGTGCGGATTTTATCGAGTAAATTACGGCGGGTGCTTACGCTCTCTTTAAGGCAGAATGAAATCTTGAACTGCTTGTCAAGACCCCGCTCTACCATACGGTCGTAAACATCCTTCATATTTCCCGAAAGTTCTTTGCGGGAATCGGATGCAAAAAGAATTCGGTTGCCTTTGTGCGATGCAAAAAGGTTTGTCACCTTGAAAATAACATTAAAGCCTCTGTGCAAAAGGTAGTCGGTAATAGGCTTGAACAGGCGCTTTACAGTTGCCACAAATCTGCCAAAAGCAGATTTTTTAGGGGGTGTAATTAACTCAGACACAAGTGCCATCTCACCCGACTGACTCATATCAACCGAAAGGGTGTAAGAAGAAGTTTCGCCTTTTCTTACTACCTTTTCAAATCGGGGCAACTTGTCTTGATTAGTCAGTCCCACAAAATCGTCATCATAACCTTCGTCACTGAAAATACGGTCACCTGCAACAAGGGGATAGACCACGCCGTTATCACGGCCAATAGCACAAATACTCCATTTGCCGTTGGGCAAAACAGAGCGGTTATAGACGGTTATCATATTATATCTTATTAAAAAGCGGTCGCCGTTAATAAGCACGTCGTCAAGAATGACGCGCTCACCCGACTGACTGTTGGTTAGCACAAAATCAACACTATCAGCAGGAATGTTGCGTAGTCTGCCAACGATGTTTAATATAACGCGCTCCCACTTTATAAGGTCTGCAATAAATTCAGGAGTAAAAGCCGAGTCTGACATAATTTAAACCTCATTTATTTGAAAAATATCGTAGTCAAAATAGGCAACACCGCTACCCATATATCCGTCATTTTCAACGGTAAAGGGCACCTTGTTGGCAAATCCTACATAAAAGGTAGAGTTACCCTCCCACAATTCACCCGAAAGCATATAACTGCCGTCAATAAGGTTGGGGGATTTTATAACAAATTCAAGGTGATGCTTGCCCACCTCACTGTTAACAAGATTGTTAACCTCTTGCTTGGGGCTCATAAAGATTTCGCGCTTTTCCGCATCGCGAATAGTAAAGCAAAAGTGCAGTTTATCAACGGGGCGTTTAACCTCATAATCAAAACTTACAGTGATAGAGTCACCTGACGCAAATGTGTCGGTTTTTTCTCCTGTTGAGTCCTGCATTTTGAATTTTGAAATGCCGATAACATCCTTTTTCTCAAGGGGTGAATCGTCACCTGCCTGACGGCGTTCTTCAACAAGTTTGCTTTTTTCTTTTTTAAGGAAATTTTCGTATAATTTAACAACATCGCTAAGGGGACCAAAGGCTTCAAGTTTGCCCTTGTTAATCCACATACCCATAGTGCAAAAAGCCTTAACGGTGAAAAGGGAGTGGCTGACAAATAGTATAGTCTTGCCCATATTGCGAAATTGCTTCATTTTTTCAATACACTTAAGGCGGAATATATCGTCACCAACGGCAAGCACCTCGTCAACCACCAAAATATCGGGGTCAACACTTACCGAAACGGCAAAGCCAAGACGGCTTTTCATACCGCTTGAATAGGTGCGTATAGGCTGATTTATGTGGTGGCCAATGTCGGCAAAGGCAACGATTTCGTCGATTTTAGCCTCAATATCCTTTTTGGCAATACCCATAGACAAGGCTTTAAGATAGATATTCTCAATACCCGTCAGTTCGGGGTCAAATCCTGAGGTGAGTTCAAGCATAGCGGCAATTCTGCCCTGCGCCTTAACACTGCCCGAGGTAGCCTTGGTAACGCCGGTAATTATCTTAAGCAGGGTGGATTTGCCACTGCCGTTTTTACCTAAAATGCCGATAACCTCACCCTTTGGCAACTCAACGCTTAAATCGTCAAGGGCAGTGAATGAAGCCCCCTTGTGAGAGCCGAAAAGAGCGTCACAAATTCTGCCAAAAGAGGATTTATAAAGGCGGTATTCTTTTGTAAGATGCTCAATTTTTACTGCATATTCCATCTTGCTACCTCACAGAATATCGGCAAATTCGCGCTCAAGTTTCTTAAAGACAAAAGCGCCAACCAAAGCCAGAATAACAATCTCAACCCAAAAACAAAGGGTGCCTGTCAAATCTGTCCAGAACCAACCGCCCAAAAAGGCGTTGCGGTAAACGGAAATAACATAACCGATGGGGTTAAGGCGAACAATATAATAAATAATGGGATAGTTGGCAATACGGTCAACATTCCACAGAATAGGTGAAATCCAAAAAAGCACCTGTGTTGCCGATTTTAGCATATATTCAAAGTCACGGCTGACTGCCACCAATGGGCTAAAGAGCAGACTTACCACCCACATAAGCGCGTAAAGGCAAACAAGTCCGTACAGAATCTGCACGAAATAAAGCGAGATGTAACCGCACACTGCAAAAATAACCGTTGCGATTGTAAGCAGCAACAGATGGGTTACAAAGAAACTTGTTTCAACAAAGGTGGGAATGGTTGCGGCAGGGAAGACCGACTTGGTAACTAAATGACGGTTTGAGCGGATTGATGTGCCGCAAATAACCAAGGTATCCGACACAAAAAACCAAGGCAAAATGCCTGCAAGAAGCCACAAAATGAAGGGCACACCCTCCTCAGTAGCGGCACCGCCGCGTATACCGACCTGAATGCCAAACCAATAAACAAGCACAAAAAGGGCAGGCTTAACAATAGCCCAAAACCAACCCAAAGCCGAACTTGAATAACGCTTTTTAAGGTCGATTAAAGCCATACCCCAAGTGCGTTTTGCATTTATAAAATTGTCAGCAATAACTCTGAACAGTGCCATAATATCACCTTAAATACTCCATTTAATTACTGTTTTAAAGGGATTAGTCTGGTCAAGACTGAATGCATCGTGAATATCGTCAATGCACTTAACCTCGGTCACCTCGGTAACAATACGGCTGACTCTGTCTGCCATACCGGGTGCGCGGAGGAATTTAACAACATTTTCAAAGTCAACCCTATCTGAACGGCTGCTTCCCACAAGGGTCAAGCCTCTTTCAAGCACCATACGGGTGTTAAGAGGTACCTCTTTTTCAGAAACACCCATAAGCACAACGGTGCCTTGAGGGTTGATAACGTCAATAATCTGATTGCCTGCATAATAGCAACCTGCACCGCCGCAACATTCAAAGGCGTGGTCAACGTGAAAATCTTCAGGCAAAGCGGTGGAGTTATAGGTTTTGTCGGCAAAGGTGAAACGGCTTAATTTGGTTTCATCAAGACCGATAACGTTAAGTTTTGCGTCGGGATAAAGATATTTAAGCACTAATGCAACCAGATAACCCAATCCGCCGTCACCCCACACACCGATTGAATTAACATCAGTTTGACGGGCACGCTCAAAGCGGTCGGCGGCGTGAAAAACAACGCTGATAAACTCTGAAATTGCGGCAATAGTAGGGTCAACACCCTCGCAAGATACAACTCGGTCAGCAGGCAAGTCAACCAACTCGCGCATAAATCCGTCATAACCGCTTGAGCAGAATTTACTGTCGCGCAGATAATTAGGATAGGTTTTTTCAACCGGGGTACCGGGCACGTTAGGTATCATAACCACCTTTTCACCCACTTTGAAGGTGCCTGTGGGGTCACAAACAACCCTGCCCATAGCCTCGTGAATAAGAGCCATTGGCAACTTTTTGCGAAGCACGGCGGCATCACGCTCACCTTTGTAGTAGCGTTGGTCGGCGTGGCAGATAGACATATATTCAGGGCGGACAATAACCCTGTCACTGTCGGTTGCAAGGTTTTTATATTTTACCGTAATGGTACGTGGCTTTATAAGTTGATAAACATAGTTAATCACAATAAATCACCTTTATTTTATGAGAAGCATTGCTCTCGCCATTTGATAATCACCAACAGTGGTGATTTTGAAGTTAAGTACTTCACCCTCTACCAGTGCAACGGGATAGCCCTTAAGCACACAAATCTTGCAGGCATCGGTAAGGATTGCGCTTTCTTCCTCGGTCATCTCGTTAAAACACTGCTGAAGCAAGTTGATTTTGAAAGATTGAGGGGTCTGACCTTGATAAAGAGGTTTACGGTCGGGAATTTCGGTAATAAAATCCCCACCCTCACTGCGAACGATAGTATCACTTGCCTTAACAACGGTATCGCAAGCGCCGTGCTTAACAGCGGCATCAATGTTGTCGTCAATGATGCGCTGAGTAAGGAAAGGACGCACTGCATCGTGGGTAACGATAATATCCTCGTCGGTAACAGAGGCGTGAGCCTTAATATCGTTTATAATGTTGATAATGGTGCCGTTTCTGTCAGCGCCGCCTGCAACAATGCGAACGCGGTCACTTGCACACCCGTTCTTTTTCACCAAATCTTCGCAAAAAGACAACCAAGAGGGGTTGATTCCGATGTAAACAACATCCAAGCGGTCATTCATCAGCAATTTTTCAAGGGTGTGGATGATGATAGGCTTGCCGTCAAGTTCCAAAAACTGTTTGGGTATATCGGTGTTTTGCATTCTTGAGCCTACACCGCCTGCTAAAATTGCTCCGTATATCATATATAATCTTCCTTTCTGATTAGACGAATTGGTTGAGTGCATAATCACTCAATTTGAATTATAACACACATCCCGCAATAAATCAACCGCAATATACGATGGGATGGAAGATGCGGATATTGAAAAAGCCCAAATACTGTGATATAATAAGTTATAATTTTGAGAACTTACGATATGAAACCAAAAGCACTAACAAAATGGAGGTTTTATGACAAAGAAAGAATTTTTAACAGAAAAATATCGTAAATTAGCATAGGCGTATGGACAAAAGCATAAAGATTTTTTATAAGTCCGGCTACACAAAGAATTGGCCCCTTTAAAATTGCCGATAACCTTTATTATGTGGGTGACAAGAAGGTTTGTATTCATGTTATTGATACAGGCAACGGCTTAATATTGATTGACTCGGGTTATTTGGGCGCAACGCACTTGCTGGTTGATAATATATGGCGTGCATGCTTTGACCCTAAAAACGTTCGTTGGATAATTCACACACACGGCCATAGTGACCATTTTGGCGCGTCCCAGGAGTTTCGCGTTATGTATGGAAATAAACTTGCCATCAGCAGAGTGGATGCCGAAATAATAAAAGAAAAACCCCATTTGTTTATCAATAAAATAAATATCCTATGGCAGAGGTGCCAACTTTTGACTACGAGATTGAGGATGGCGAAATTTTTGAGCATGGCAATGTAAAACGTTGTGTCCTTTGCCCCGACCATACCGACGGTGTTTTGAGTCTGTTTTTTGACGTTACCGATAACGGAAAAACATATTTGGCAGGAACCTTTGGCGGTGCAGGAACTGATGATATAACACTGCCTTATATATATCGTAACAAAAGAAGTAAGGATACCCCACAGCAACTGCTTGACTCTATTAAGAGAATTTGGAATGAGCCCGTAGTTGTGCACCTTGGCAATCATCCCTATAATAATTGGACTTTTGAAAAACGCGCCAAGCAAATTGAAGAAGGGGGAAATCCCTTTGTTGTGCCAGACAGTTGGCACAAATTTTTAGGCGAACTAAAAACAAAGGTTGAAAAAGTAATAGCAGAAATCGAAAAACTTGAACAAGAATTTATTACACTTGGTTAATATAGTCACAAAAGCCACGATAACGCAGTCGCGTATCGTGGCTTTTAATTAGTTCCAAGCAGGATGATTCAATTATTGGTCAAGGGCTACTTTGTACATTCCACGGCATCCGCCACCTGCAAAAAAATGGCATTTTGAGTGGGGCTGGTCATAGGCACAGCGCTCCAGAATTTAGGCACAAAATTGCCTGTAATGGCTTTACACCAACTATATACTGAAGCATTCTCAAAGCATCGGTGCTGTTGGTAAGATTATTACCGTCAACATCAGCAGCTTGCTCGGTATTGCCTTTAAGGTTACCTTTGCCAAGCACTGATAACTGCACTGCAAGAAAACCTGCGGTGGTGATTTTTCCGTTGAAATCGGTGTCGCCACACTTGTATGATGCTTACTTTGCCGATGCGGGCATAACAACCACAGTTAAAGCTAGCACCAAAGATAACAAGTCACATAAAAACTTTCTGGTTTTCATTAAGAAATATCCCTTAAAATAGTTATTAATAAGGATGTTTCGAACAAGTCAAATATTACTGAATATGCAATTTTACGATTTTATTAACCGTTTAAAAAGTCTTGCCTGTGTGCGAAGAGAGTTTACTGAACCCTTAACGAAGCCAATAGGCGAAGAAAAAACATCATCGCCCCAGTCGGCATTTTCTGCCCAATTGGGATATTCACCTTCGTAAATAATATTATCGCAAAGCATATTTTCCAGTTCTTTTATAGTGTAAAAATCAACCGAACTGATTTTGTTGTCAACACCTAATGCATCGATGGTTTTGACTGCAAATTCAACACAGGTGTAGGCTTTGTTTATGTTGATTTTGCGGTGGGTAATATTGGTTATTGCAGATAAAAGATTGTATATGTATGAATCTTTATTGCCTTTTACATCGTCAAAAAATTCTTTTGCCTTGTCAAATTGTTCCTCGGTCAGAGGTATGGCGGCAACTTTAATTTTTGCCTCTTGACTTTGGTATCTTAAACAACTTTCGCACACAAATCCTGCATAAAAGGGTGCACTTTTGTGATAACGGGCAAAGGAATAAAGGGTAGAAAGGGTTGGGTCAAGAGTGACAGAGGTGTGGTTGTATTGATTTTTTGTCATAAAACGTATAAATCTGCCAATGCCACCATTAGTAGAGGAAAAAACAACATACAGGCATTTCTGTTCGCTCAACCTAATACTTCCTTTCAATCCATTATTATACATATTCTACTATAAATCTTGTTTAATAGCAACAAAAGATTTAACACTAACCAATTTGATTGACACAGATTTTTGAAAGTGGTATAATTTGCATATATTTATAACTTGTTAAAAGAGGCGGTGATTGACTGTGAAAAATAAAGAGGAATTTGCCTCTAAAAAAGAAAATCCTTTTGCAAACCTGTTTACAAAATGGGGGATAGAGCCCCATCAGGTAAAAGAGGCTTGCCCAACCGATATGGATTTGACTCTTAATTACCGCAGAGGATATGTGGTGCTCACCAACGAGGGATTATACATATTCAGCGAGCCGCAGCAGTTAAAACGCCTTGATATGACCGAAAAAAAGCCACAACCACTTGATGAAAAGAGTGAGTATGTGTTTTACTCAGCCGACAGTATAGCCCGTTTGAGCGTTGAGTCACAGGTGGCTTGCGTTTCACTTGTTGCCCAGATTGATGGGACAGAGCGTATTTTAGCCGTGGCAAGCGAGTGTAATGCGGCGGGGCTCCGTCGACTTGCCCGACTTGTCACCCTTGAAGAAGAGGGGGAAAAGCAGCCTCATCAGCGGCCACAAGGAATGCCTGAGAGACCAATGCGATTTGGTCCGGGCGGCTTTGGCAGACCTCCTATGGATGTGCCAAAAGGCAAAGGAGCAGGCTTTAAAAGTCGGATGGGGCAGTTTGCCCGTCTTATGAGTTTTTTCAAGCCCTATTCAGCGGGCGTTGTTGCTGTTATTTTATGCTTTTTGGCAACGGCAGGCGTGGGTCTTATTACCCCATATTTGAATGGCGAAATTCTTTACGACCGAGTAATTGAAAAGAATATCGGCACAAGCGACCTTGAAAAAGCGGCGGGCGCACTTCTTTTGGTTGTTTTGGCAATGCTTGTTGTTAAAATTGCCAACTCCTTTTTCTCGTCGGCACACAGTTTTATTGTTGCGAAATTTGTTCCAAAGGTTATAAGGGATATTAAAAACAAGGTTTTTGAGGCTATGAGCCGCCTTTCAATCAGTTTTTATCAGTCAAGGGAAACCGGCACCCTTATGACCCGTGTCCTTGATGACGCCGACCAGGTTACAGGTATGTTTATCGACAATTTGCCTGCACTTATGGTGGATTTTGTAACGGTCATTGTGGCGGCAATAATAATGTTTGCGCTTAATCCATTGTTGGCATTGGCGGCAATAAATTTGCTTCCAATATCATCCGTGTTGTCATACTTTATAATGCCTCGTCTGTGGATGGCGTTTGGCAGACGCCACCGTGCCTCTCGCAAACTCAACTCAGGCGTAAACGATAATATTGTAGGTGCCAGAGTAGTCCGTGCTTTTGGCAGACAGGATGACGAAAAGGTTAGATTTGATTCTACCAACCGTCTTGTCCGCGATGCCGAAGTGGCAATCGTTGATACCGAAAGCAAAATTACTGCTATATTTTCGGCGGCAAGGGAACTTGCCAATATGGTGGTTTTTGCAGCAGGTGCCTGTATGATAATGACCGAAACTTTTGGTATGGATTATGCACTGCTTATCACTTTTACAGGCTATGTGGGTATGCTTTCGGGCCCCATTGATACAATCTCGATGTTTATGCGCCAATGGGTTAACTGTATGAACAGTGCTCAGCGTATTTTTGAAATAATTGATGCCCGTCCCGATGTGGTAGAAAGTGAAACTCCCACCCATCTTGAAAATATTAAGGGTGATGTTGAACTAAAGCGTGTTTGCTTTGCCTATGATAATGGCAACCCTGTGCTTACCGATGTTTCATTTAAGGTAAACGCAGGGCAGATGCTTGGTATAGTGGGCCGCTCAGGTGCAGGCAAATCAACCCTGCTTAATCTTATAAGCCGACTTTACGATGTTGACGAGGGTCAGGTGCTTATTGACGGGGTTGATATTCGTGACATTGCAATGAAAGACCTGCGCGGACTTGTTGCAATGGTCTCTCAAGAAACCTATATCTTTATGGGCACTGTGGCAGAAAACATTGCCTATGCCCGTCCTGATGCTACGCCTCAGCAGATTATAGAGGCGGCAAAGGCGGCAAGCGCTCACGACTTTATTATGAAATTGCCCGACGGTTACGATACCCTAATCGGCACATCGGGCAGAGAACTGTCAGGCGGTGAGCGGCAAAGACTAAGCATTGCAAGAGCAATACTTACCAACCCCAAAATACTTATGCTTGACGAGGCAACTGCCGCTGTTGATACTGAAACTGAAATCAATATTCAACAGGCTTTGTCAGAGTTAATCAAAGGGCGCACCACCATATCGGTGGCACACCGACTGTCTACCTTGCGTGATGCCGACAACCTTGTTGTTATTGAAGAGGGCAAGGTGGTTGAAAGCGGCACACACCGTCAGCTTATTGAGAAAAAGGGCGAGTATTACCGCCTTGCAAATATTCAACGCCAAGCGTTGAAAAAGAGGGGGCTTGAATGATATGAGTGAAATTATTACAGTTGAAAACAACTTTGAAACCAAATATATAACTGCCCAAAATGCAACCTTTGAAAAAACCGAGGGCGGCTTTGTTTCGGTGCAGTTTGACGGCAAATTCTATCCTCGCGCCGATTTTTGTCGTGCCTTTCCTCTGTCTGCTCCCGATGTTTATATTTCGGTGCGGGAGTCTTCGGGTAAGCACCGCGAAATCGGTATGATTGAGAATTTGCTTGAATTCCCTCAGGATATAGCCGATATGATTCGCACACAGATAAATTTGCGCTATTTCACCCCAAAAATCACAAAACTGCATTCTGCGGTTGATGCCAACGGCACCACCACCTTTGACTGCGACACTGATAAGGGCAGATGTACCTTTGTTATAAGGGGCGGCAGTGATGCGGTAATCCGCCTTAGCGATACGCGGATTATATTTACCGATGTTGACGGCAACCGATTTGAAGTTGCCGATTTAACCAAGCTCACCCGACGGGAACAAAAGAAACTTGATTTATATATCTGACGAGGTTTAAGGATGAATCTTCACAAAAGATTGCCGTCGGATATGTTTGGTTTGCTTCCCATATCCGACAAAGGTTTGATTGACTATTGCATACCCTTTGATTTAGACCAAAAAGGTGACTATCAATTGGGCTATATAGTTGTAGCACAGGGGAATTTGTTTATCTTGCAAGGCGGCAAGGCAAAAAAGATTCCTCTTAGCAGTCTTGCCTCAATAAAATACGAAGCAATGGTGGGGTGCAGTGCTATAACCGCCTTGGATGATGAGGGTTCGCCCTATATAATTGCCCGTGCAAGTCTGCGCCATAGCGAGCGCTTTTCCGAGTTTGTCACTGCCTTGAAGCGTGAAGCGGCAGGTTGGCAAGATCAGATTGCAGGCAGAGGTAAAGAAAAATATTGCGACGATTGCGGAACCTTGCTTATTGGCGGAGCTTGTCCCAAATGCCGCAAAACAAGTGTGCGCTTTAACCGATTTTATGATTTATGTAAACCGTATGTTCTGCGGCTTTTACTTATTTCTTTGATGATGGTGGGTGTCACCTTCTGTGCCCTTTATCACCAAAACATACAAAAAATACTTATAGACGATTATTTAAGAAGCGCTAAGGGTACAGTTGCCGACGTGCTCCCCCTATTCGCAATTATGCTTATTCTTACCGCCATTCAGATTGGTTGTACGATTGGGAAAAATGTGCTTAGTGTACGTCTTGGCTCACTGATGAGTATGGACTTGCGCTCGAAACTTTTTAAGAAGATACAGTCCTTGTCTATGTCTTATATCGGTAGCCGTCCCACAGGTGAACTGATGCACCGCATAACCTTTGATACTACTGCTATTCGCGATTTTATGGAGCGTTGCTTTGGTAATATGTTCTCTAACCTTATCACTATGATAGGCGCAGTTATATGTATGTTCGTCATAAACTGGCAGTTGGCGGCACTTGTGATTATATTTACCCCTGCCATTATTGTAATGAGCCGAATGTTCCATAAGCGTATACACCGAATGTTTTGGGCACAGGGCAGAAAAGGCGACAGTATGAAAAGCCGTCTGCAAGATGTTATATCGGGCATCCGCGTTGTAAAATCCTTTGGTTGTGAAGGGCGTGAGGCGGAAAAATTCAACGAGCAGTCAAACGAACTTGCCCGAATCAACAGCCGTAACGAGTGCTTTTGGGCAGTCTTCTTTCCTACAATAACTCTTGTTATGGGTCTTGGTGTTCACTTTGCCACCTACTTTGGTGGAGTTGAAGTGCTAAAGGAAAATATGACGGTGGGCACTCTGCAGCAGTTTATCGCATATGCCACTATGTTTTACGGCCCGATGAGATGGATGGCTCACTTGCCACGAATGATAATGAGAATGTTAAACTCCCTTGACCGAATGTACGAGATTTTGGATGAGGAACCCGATATTAAAGATGCCCCCGAGCCTAAGGAGTGTAAGGGCAACGGAGAGGTTGAATTTAAAAATGTAACCTTTGGCTATGATCCCGGTGAGCCTGTTCTTGAAAATATAAACTTTACTGTAAAGTCGGGTGAAATGGTAGGTCTGGTTGGCGCTTCTGGTGTGGGAAAATCCACCCTTATCAATCTGCTTATGCGCCTTTACGATGTGGATTCGGGCAGTATCACCATTGACGGAGTTGACCTGCGGGAAATCAGCAACGGCGACTTGCACCGCCAAATCGGTGTTGTGCTTCAGGATACAGTTATGTTTTCGGGCACAATCGGTGCGAATATTCGCTATGCCCGTCCCGATGCTACTCACGAGCAGGTGATTGCCGCCGCAAAAATGGCAAACGCCCACGATTTTATCTGCCGTTTACCCGACGGATACGATACATATATTACCGAGCGAGGCGGCAATGTTTCGGGTGGTGAGCGTCAGCGTATTGCTATTGCACGGGCTATTCTTGCCAATCCCAAACTGCTCATTCTTGATGAGGCTACCAGTGCCCTTGATACTGAAAGTGAAGAACTGGTGCAACAGGCAATTGAAAGGCTTACAGGTGGCAGAACAACCTTTGCAATTGCACATCGTCTGTCAACATTGCGCCACGCCGACAGAATTATTGTGCTTAACGACCATAAGATTGCCGAGGTTGGCACCCACGACCAACTGCTTGAAAAGAAGGGTATTTATTATTCACTGATAAACGCTCAGTCAAAACTTCATAGAATTAAGGGCGATAATGAGGACTAAGCAAAGCAGAGCTTTGCAGCGATATAAATCCCTTTCGGGATTTGCGATATAGTTTTAAACTGCGATATGTGCAGTGCACGCGATATGTTTGCTACCGCAAACGCGAAAAAAGACACTTTCATTTTGAAAGTGTCTTTTTTGATATTATAGAAATCTAAAAAAGATACGCCGAATTATCATTAAAGGTAGAAATAAGCATCCGCATCCTCTTCTTCCGTAACTGCGGGGACGAATGATTACTTTTTTGTATTTTCCGCATCCTTCACACAAATCAGGATGCTTTGACATATAATAGTCGCTTTCAGGCTCATTGGTTCCATTGATTTTGTTCCAACAATCTAAGCAAAATTCTGCCATAAATAACACCTCGAATATTATAATAGCACAACTGCAAGACAAGTGCAATGCATAATTTGTATACATTTTGCGTTACGCTATATATGACAAATGTATTGCAGAGGTGTGTTATGAGCAAATTTAAAATTCCGTCAGTACCCCCAACAACCAACAAAACGGTCCGTTTTCCAAACGATGTTATTGAACAGGTTGAAAAAGCAATCCAAGGCAAAGACTGTACTTTTTCCGCTTTTGTAATTGCGGCAGTGCGAATGGCACTTGAAGAAATAGAGAATGAGGACTAAGCAAAGCACTGCTTTGCAGCGATATAAATCCCTTTCGGGATTTGCGATATAGTTTTAAACTGCGATATGTGCAGTGCACGCGATATGTTTGCTACCGCAAACGCGAAAAAAGACACTTTCATTTTGAAA
>JAZORF010000026.1:0-34538 GCA_045656545.1 Acutalibacteraceae bacterium
TGGACTGTTCCTGCTGGCCTTGCTGACGAGTATGCTATCGTCGGTGGCAAGCGTATGGACTTCAAGTAGAAGCATTGTAAGAAAGAAATGGATATGGTTAACCGCGCTTTCATCGAAATTATGATTGAAGGCGATGCCAACGGCAGAGGCTTCCAGTATCCTATTCCTACCTACTCTATCACCCGTGACTTTGACTGGTCTGAAACCGAAAACAACAAATTGTTGTTTGAGATGACCTCTAAATACGGCACCCCCTACTTCTCTAACTATGTGAATAGTGATATGGAGCCTTCCGACGTCCGCAGTATGTGCTGCAGACTTCGTCTTGACCTCCGCGAACTTCGCAAAAAGTCAGGTGGCTTCTTTGGTAGCGGTGAAAGCACCGGTTCTGTTGGTGTTGTTACCATCAATATGCCCCGTATCGCATATCTTGCAAGCGATGAGGCAGATTTCTACAAGCGTCTTGACCATATGATGGATATTGCTGCCCGCTCACTTAAGGTTAAACGTACCATCATTACCCGCTTGCTTGACGAGGGTCTTTATCCCTATACCAAACGTTACCTTGGCACATTTAACAACCACTTCTCTACCATCGGTCTTGTTGGTATGAACGAAGCAGGCCTTAACGCTAAGTGGATTGGTAAGGATATGACCCATCCCGAAACTCAGGAATTCACCAAGAATGTGCTTAACCACATGCGCGAGCGCCTTTCTGACTATCAAGAGATGTACGGCGACCTCTACAACCTTGAGGCTACTCCTGCCGAGTCTACATCCTTCCGTCTTGCAAAGCACGACCGCAAGCGTTACCCCGATATTATCTGTGCTTCAGATGCGGAGACTCCTTATTACACAAACTCTTCTCATCTGCCTGTATGCTACACCGACGATATCTTTACTGCTCTTGACATTCAGGATGAGTTGCAGACTCTTTACACCTCAGGTACCGTTTTCCACGCATTTATCGGTGAAAAGCTTCCTGACTGGCGTGCTGCCGCATCTATCATCCGCAAGATTGCAGAAAACTACCGTCTGCCCTATTACACCTTGTCTCCCACCTATTCTGTATGTCCCGAGCACGGATATATTGCAGGTGAGAAGTACTCCTGTCCCAAGTGTGGCAAGGATACCGAGGTTTATAGCCGTATTACCGGTTACTACCGTCCTGTTAAAAACTGGAACGACGGTAAAACTCAGGAATATAAAGAGCGTAAGACTTACGACATTGCAAACTCTGTTATGACCAGAAGCGGCGTTGTTCAGGAAAACTGCTCTTGTGTTGCTCAGATGCAACCTGTTGCTCTTGAAGACGGCGTTTACCTTTTTGCATCTGCTACTTGCCCCAACTGCAAGGTTGCAGAAAGCTTGCTTAAGAAAGCAGAGATTGAATACACCCATCTTCTTGCCGAGCAGAACAAAGAGTTGACCGAGGCCTTTGGTATCAAACAGGCTCCCACTCTTGTTGTAATTAAAGACGGCAAGACCGAGAAGTTCGTTTCTGTTCCCAATGTTAAAAAGTTCATTCAAGCCGTTCAAGGTTAATGACCAAGTATTCGCGAGTATTTTAACGAAGGATGAACATAAATCCGCCTTTTAAAAACGGGTTTGGATTACTCGTGTCACCTTCAACGGGCGGAGTTAACTCCGCCCGTTATTTTTAAGGATGTGTAGTTATGTATGATATTATAGTTATCGGTGCAGGTCCCGCAGGACTTACCGCCGCAATATACGCCCGCCGTGCCAACAAGAGTGTGCTTATTCTTGAAAAGGGTGCTTTTGGCGGTCAGATTACCTTTTCCCCAAAGGTAGAGAATTATCCCGCTTTTGAAAGCATAAGCGGTAGCGGTCTTGCCGGCCTTATGGTTGAGCAGGCTCTCAGTCAAGGTGCCGAGGTTGAGGTTGAAACAGTCACCGGCATCGAGGATAAAGGTGACATTAAGATAGTTACTACCGAAGACGGTAACGCTTATGAGGGTAAGGCTGTTATTATCGCAAACGGCGCTAAACACAGACATTTAGGTCTTGAAAACGAAGATAAGTTTATCGGTGAAGGCATCTCTTTCTGTGCGGTTTGTGACGGCGCTTTTTATAAAGATAAGGATGTTATTCTTGTGGGTGGCGGCAACTCTGCTCTGCAAGAGGCGGTACTTCTTAGTGAAACCTGCAAAAAGGTTTATGTGGTGCAAAATCTTGACTTTTTGACAGGTGAACAACAGTTGCAGGATATTCTTAAAAAGCGTGATAACGTTGAAATCATTACCGGTACTGTTATTGACGCCATCCCCGACGGCGACGCCTTCACCGGTGTTATAACCAAGCGTGTAAGTGACGGTGCTACCGCCGAAATCAAGGCAGACGGAATGTTTGTTGCCATCGGTCTTGTGCCCGAAAACAATGCTTTTAAGCACCTTTCCGATTTAGACAAGGCGGGATATATTGATGCAGGTGAAGATTGCTTGACCAAGACAAAGGGTATTTTCGTTGCGGGCGACTGCCGCAAAAAGCAAGTACGTCAGGTTGCCACTGCTACCGCTGACGGTGCTGTTGCTGCCGTTGCTGCCTGCCGTTATATTGACGGAATGTAAGGGCAATAATATATAAAGGAGTTGAGCAAGATGGCTGTAAGACTAAACGACAATAAAGAGGTTGTTGCAAAAATTAAAGAGGGTCTTAAAAAGCGTGACGGCTACTGTCCTTGCCGACTGTCGAAAACCGAAGAATTTAAGTGCATTTGCAAAGAATTCAGAGAACAGATTGCAGACCCTGATTTTGAGGGCTACTGCCACTGTATGCTCTATTACAAATCAAAAGATTAGGAGGATATGAAATGAGTGTTACTAAACTAACCGCCGCAAATTTTGAGCAAGAGGTTATGAAAAACACAAAGCCCGTTCTTATTGATTTTTACGCCGATTGGTGCGGTCCATGCCAGATGGTATCCCCCATCGTTGAGGAGATTGCCGAGGAATATTCTCAATTTGCAGTGTGCAAGGTGAATGTTGACGAGGAGCCTTTGCTGGCTCAAAAATTTGGAATAATGAGTATCCCTGCGCTTTTTGTTGTGAAAGAGGGCAAAATCACTGCTGAAAACGTGGGTGCCGTTCCTAAAGAAGTAATTCTGAGAATGTTTGATTAAAGTTAAAACCGAGGTGAAACTCACCTCGGTTCAGTTATACTGACAAACCCACTGAAAATTCAGTGGGTTTTGTAGATTTGCCCTTTTCATTCCTTTTTAAAAAGGGTTCCTTCTTTTAAACACTGCAATCAAGTCAACACAAATAAGACTGTTAAAAACACAAAAAAATTAACTGAACATCACTTTGTGTTGACACAATTATTATTTTAAAATATACTTAGTTATATAAAGCCTGAAAAGAGTGATTTTTTATGAACAAAAATAACATTAAAGACTTTTTTCTGTACCTGATTGTAGGCGGTATAGCAACTGTTGCTGAGTGGATTGTTTTCTTTGTTTTGGATAAAATTCATATTCATTATGCCATTGCCACCGCTCTTGCTTACATTCTTTCCACCTTTGTAAATTGGTTGGCAGGGCGAGTTTTGGTTTTTAAAGAAAGCCATCAATCCTTTATTAAAGAAATAGTTGAAATATATCTTGCAAGTGTGGTTGGCCTTCTTCTCAATCTGCTCATAATGTGGGTTGCCGTTGATTTGATTACTCTTGATGAAATGCTTTCAAAAGTTATTGCCACTGCAATAGTTTTCTTCTATAACTTTTTGGTCAGAAAACTGCTTATTTACAAAAAATAATTACACCTTAATTATGCTTGCATTGTTTGTTTAAAGGGTATATAATGATGTAAAAAGGGGAAGTTTTAAAATGAAAGAAGTATTTATAAGCCATTCCACAGTAGATAAAGACAAAGCAAATATGGCGGTTGACTACCTTGAAAAGCATGGAGTCAGCTGTTTTATTGCGCCCCGTGATATTGAGGGCGGATTAAGCTATGCCAAAGCCTTGGTTAACGCTTTGGATGCTTGCAGTCTGGTTTTGTTTATTGCATCAGAGCACTCTAACCATTCTGACCACGTACTTAACGAAATTGGCATTATTTTTGACAGAAAGTTGCCTATTCTGCCCGTTTTTGTTGAAGAATTTGAATTAAATGACGACCTTCGCTACTACATTGGCAGAAAGCAACGCGTTCTTGCAACAGACAACGACTTTGCCACCTATCTTCCCTCAATTTTAAGCATGGCAGAGGATTTGTTACCTAAAAAGGTTAAGCCCGTTATATCTCAGGCAGAAGAAACCGATAACACTGCACGCCAGCACACTAAAACTTCTTTTGAATATCTTCCCGACCGCGGAATTATGATTAACCCCGAGGATCATCAGCGTAATGTTAGCTTCCGCACCGATACCCTTACCAATATGATGGGTGGTATCTTTGAAAAGGTTGTTGCTATAACTTCTGATGAAGAGGCTGCCGCAGAAATATTTTTCTCAAGCGGTTACGTAAGTGGTAAAAACTTTGCCGACAGAATTAACAGCCACTGGGATATGGGTAGTTCTGTTGACGATATTCGCCGCAAGCTTAACAAATGGTGCGAATTTGACTCGGCTGTAGGTTGGGGCAAATTCTCAGTTAACATTGACTACGACGAGGAAGCCGACAGTCTTACAGGCACCCTTCGTATCAGCGAGGCATTTTTGGTTGACAAGGCCAACAAGCGTAAGATTTGCGCTTTTATCAGAGGTTATTGCACCGGAGTTATGGAGACTTTGCTTGGCTCAGTTAAGGTTGAACTTACCTGCAAGGCTTGTCCCCTTAAGAGTCATTTTAAGAACACCTGCGAATTTGAAATTACAGTAAAAGAGGATTAATTTATAAATATGAAAATTCTTGTCATTTTTACCGGCGGAACTATTGGCAGTGCCCTGAATGACGGGTGGCTTTCCCCTGATGGACAAACTAAAAAACAACTGATAAGCCATTATGAGAAGACTTGCGGTGACGATGTTTGTTTTGTTACTAAAGAACCCTATTCTATTTTGAGTGAAAATCTTAGTGCAGATAACATAAATCAACTTGTAAGTGTTGTTAAGGATGAATTTTGCAAGGATTTTGACGGTATCATCGTTACTCACGGCACCGACACCTTGCAGTATTCTGCCGCCGCACTGAGCTTTGCGCTTGGAGCTTGCTCTATCCCCGTTTTGCTCGTTTCAAGCAACTATCCCCTTGATGATAGCCGCACTAACGGTCACGTAAACTTTGCCGCCGCGGTTGAGTTTATTAAAACAAAGGCTGGCAAAGGCGTGTTTGCCGTATACCGCAACGACGGTCATTCGGTTTGTTTCCACAAGGCTTTGTCCTTGCTTACTCACCGCGAGGGTGACGATTCTTTGCACAGTATTGACGGCAAGTGCTTTGCCGAATTTACCGATAAGGGCATTGCTATAACCGACGAGGCAGAGAAGACTTACGGTGCGATTGATTTTACACTTTGCAAGCATCCGCAAATTTTAGTTGTCAATGCCTATCCCGGTGATAGTTACGATTATAATCTTGACAATTACAATGCTGTTATCTTGCGCCCTTACCATTCGGGCACCCTTGACACTGCCAACGAAAAATTTGAGCGTTTTTGTGCCAACGCGGCAAAAAAAGGCATCCCCGTTTTTGTGGTTAATGTTAAAGATGGTATAACCTACGAAAGTTCAAAAGAATTTGATAATTACAAGATTATTCCTCTTTATTCCAACACATTTGTCAGTGCATATATGAGACTTTGGATCGGCATAAGCAGAAACGAAGAATTGAATAATATGTTTTAATAATGCAAAAAGCGAGGTGATTTCACCTCGCTTTTTATTTACTCTTTTTTGTACTCTAGTATATCACCGGGTTGGCAATTTAAGGTTTCGCAAATAGCTTCTAAAGTAGAAAAGCGAATTGCGCTTATTTTTCCTGTTTTTATTTTTGATAAATTAACATTGGCAATCCCGACTTTTTCAGATAATTCATTTAATGATATTTTTCGGTCTGCCATAACTCTATCCAATCTTAATATAATCGGCATAATATTCTCCTTATAATGTTTCATCAACTTGCTGTTGCAACTGTGCTCCATATTTGAAAATATAGGAAAGCAAAAATATTACAGCTGCAACAATAATAAAGTCCAATTCAAATGTAAATTGTGGCACAACTTTGGTGATATTTTCGTTGACAAGAATAGTTTCAAGATCATATCCATAGTATAAAACCAAAGATTCAACTACTGAAAAAACACCGGATACAAGCCCGAATATAATACTTATCCCTCCTAATTTTTTAAGATTGAGAAAAATCGTAGTATGAAAAGGCTCTCCTGCAATAATAGGCTTGAAAATATTTCTTAAAAATTTAAAGCATATACAACTTGTGATTGCACACAACAATAAAATTCCGCCCATAGTTAATATATAGGAAATCGCAAAATTGGTCGACGGAATCATATCTTCTTTTACATAAAACTCTAAATTACCAAAAGTAAATGTGTTCATAATCTCGTTTGTATAGTTAGGGTCTGTTTTTAGTATTATTGCTGTTACAATAAGAATAGGAACGCACAAGATTGTGGCACCTAACACAAAACGAAAGCTCCATTTGATAAAAGTGTCTAATTTTCTAGCGATTAAATTTGATTTGTTCATTTTCTTTTCCTCCAAAGTTATTTGTTGTATGTATAATAACACACAAAACAATGTTTGTCAACTATTTTTTAATGTTTGTCGTTAATTATTTTACTTTATCTTTAAAATCGAATAATAAACTTATGAAAATACATTAGTATATCCATTAGAGTTGTCCTAGAATGTTAAGATATTAAATTTCACAGTATAAATCTCCTCAAATTACAGATAATAACAACACAATTTGTAGATTAAGGAGAAATGGATATATGAAAGCAACAGGAGTTGTTAGAAAAATCTCCGACCTTGGTTGTGGGATTCGTGAGGGAGATCCGTTGGATACCTCATTGACTCCTTTTGACAGTTTCTGCTAGAAATACATATCATCGTAAAAAGATATAATAGATAGTAAAACGGAGCAGAATTTTCTGCTCCGTTTTTGCTTATACATTTTGGTTTTTCTTGGCTTCTTTTTCGCTTTTCTTTTTGCTGATAAAACCTGCCAACAGTTTCAAGGCGAAGCCAATTACCAGTAAAATGATACCAACACTAATGTCAATTTCTTCTATAAAAAAGAAGTAAACACCAAGCACGATTCCTATATAGCCAAGAAAGCTAAAGAATGTGGCAAGCTTGGAATTTTTATAAGTAGTAACCTTTGCCATAAATACACAACCTTTCTATTGATAACATGAATATTATATCATAATACGGAATTAAAAGTCAAACAAACAGTATATATTTCGTATAAATCTCCTCAAATTACAGATAATAACAACACAATTTGAAAAATTTGTAACGTGGGGGACGGCGCCTTCGACGTCCCGTCAGGTTTTACGCGATTTTACGGGCGGTCGTGGGCGCCCGCCCCTACAAAATGCTAATAAAGAAAAATGTATATATGAAAGCAACAGAAATTGTGAGAAGAATTGAGGGTCGTGTTATAATAACACAAAAGTTGATTAACGCCTTATAAATACTGGGCTTTGGGCAATTTTAAAGAAATATTTTTGACGAAAAACAGCATATTTTGACCTGTACATAGCAAAAGCGGAGTGAAATTCACTCCGCTTTTTTATGCGACAATATCCAGTTGAGAGTCTGCTCAGAAAAAGCCTTATTCCATGAATCGTGACCAACACCTTCATACAAATCACATTTTAAATTAGGATTTGTGCTTTTTAAAGCTTCTACCATTTCAATAGTTTGGTTTGGTGAAACAACAATATCATCTAATCCATGGAAAGTCCAAATAGGCATTTTAAGAACGCCGGCATTCCATGCCATACCGCCACCGCAGCAAGGCGCAATTGCGGCAAAAAGCTCGGGATACGCCATAGCTGTGTACCAAGTTCCAAAACCGCCCATACTCAAACCGCAAAGATAAACCCTGTTGGTATCAACCGAAAATTCAAGTATCATTTTGTCAATAAACTTTTTAATGCTTTCTATTTTTGCCACCCAAAAGGAATCGAGGGGACATTGTGGCATTATTAATATACAGTCATTAAAATTATTATCGTTTACGATTTTTGAAAAGCCATGAACCAGAACTTTTTCAAGTTCATCCCCACCGTTTCCTCGTTCTCCCGCACCATGAAGTTGAATTAACAAAGCAGGATGACTGCCGATATTATCAGGTATATATGCAATATAAGGAAAAATATTTTCACTACTTTTTTGTCTAATTATTTTCATCGTAAATCACCTCAAATTTAATTATATACTGCTTGACTTAAAAAATAAATACTTGCAGTATAAATTCCCACAAATCACAAATAATAGTATCACAATTTGTAATTTAAGGAGAAATGTATATATGAAGGCAACTGGAATTGTTAGACGTATAGAGGAATGCGTTATAATAGGGCAAACCGCTTGAAACCCGCATAAATACTAGGATTTTGGCAGTTTTTGATTGGACTAAATTTGTACAAAAACATAAGATACATAGCAAAAGCGAGGTAAAATCACCTCGCTTTTATACTTGTTTTCTAAAAGCTCTCGCCGTCTGTCCTATTGAGGGCCGGTAGGGGTACAAAAAATATACCCTTTACAGTTTTTCTTTTTTATGCTATAAATATTTTGATAATAAATGATTGGGAGATTAGGAAATGGATTTAAATAAGCTTATAAGTCAAATGACGATCGATGAGAAAATTGGACAGATCTCGCAATTTAATGCTAGTGTTTTTTCGAATTCTAGTGCCGAGATTACAGGTCCGCTTGTGGAAAATGGTCTAGTGCCGGAGGATCTGTATAGAATAGGAAGTCTGTTAAATTTCAATAACGCCGACGAAATGGTCGAGCTTCAGAGAAGGCATTTAGAGGGTGACCGCAATAAAATACCAATGGTATTTATGATGGATGTCATCCACGGCTACAGAACAATTTTTCCCATTCCTTTGGCGCTTGGCAGCTCTTTTGATACCGAGATTGTTTCAGAGTGCGCTCGTATGTCGGCAGAGGAGGCGTCCTCCGCTGGTGTTCAGGTTACTTTTACCCCTATGGTTGATTATGTAAGAGATGCGCGTTGGGGCAGAGTAATGGAGACTTGTAGCGAAGAGCCTATGCTTAATTCCCTTATGGGTGTGGCACAGATCAAGGCTTTTCACGGAGAAGATATGTCAAAACCCGGTGCACTTGCAACCTGCGTTAAGCACTTTGCCGCTTACGGCGGAGCGGAAGCAGGTAGAGATTATAATCAGGTAGAACTGTCAGAGCATATACTGCGTGAATTTTATCTACCTGCTTATAAGGTGTGTATTGATGCAGGTGTTGATATGCTGATGCCTTCGTTCAATGTGCTGAATGGTGTTCCTGCCGTTGCAAACAAATGGCTTATGAAAAAGGTACTCCGCGATGAATGGGGTTTTGAAGGATTAGTTATAAGTGATTATAATGCTGTTGGAGAACTTATAACTCATGGTATTGCTAAAGATAAAAAAGATGCTGCAATGTACGCATTCCAAAACGGTTGCGATATTGAAATGTGTTCTAACGGATATTTAAAGCATTTAAAAGAAATGATAGAAGAAGGTGTCTTCTCCGAAGAACAGCTTGATGCCGCGGTTATGAAGGTTTTAGAGCTTAAAAAGAGGCTCGGTTTGTTTGAAGATCCTTACAGAGGGGCATCCTCCGAAGCGGAAGCGAAAACCTGCCTTACAGCAAAAAACCGCGCAATCGCGCGAAAAGCCGCAAACGAATGCGCGGTGCTTTTGAAAAATAACGGTGTTTTGCCATTCTCGAAAGAGCATAAAAAAATAGCGCTGATAGGTCCCTTTGCAGACGATCACGAAATAATTGGCTTCTGGAGTTGCCAAGGCGAAAACAGCGAAAGCATCACTGTTAAGCAAGGTGTTGAAAGCAAACTTCCAAACGCAGAGATAACGGTAGTAAAAGGTTGCTCTAACAGGTGGAATGAGCTTGACAGGTCCGAATTTGATGAGGCTGTAAAAGCCGCTAAGGCTGCAGATATAGTTGTTCTCTGTCTAGGAGAGCATCAAACATACAGCGGCGAGGGCAACAGCCGCACAAGCTTAGAATTACCCGGAGTTCAGGATGAGTTGGCAGAGGAAATCATTAAGGCAAATCCGAACACTGCAGTTCTGCTCTTTACAGGCAGACCGCTTGCTATAACAAAGCTTGACAGTATTGCACCTGCGATACTCAATATGTGGTTTCCGGGAACCGAAGGCGGCAATGCCGCGGCAGACCTGTTGTTTGGAGACGCAAACCCCTCCGGTAAAATTACTATGACATTTCCCAAGAATGTCGGACAGTGTCCGATTTATTATAACCATACAAATACCGGCAAACCTGTTAAAGCAGAGAATGACGGTACACACATACCATACTGTTCAAACTATGTAGATTGCGGTAATTTGCCGTTGTATTCGTTTGGTTACGGGCTTTCTTACAGTAACTTTGTTTATGAGAGCATGACGCTCGACAAAAAAGAACTGACTGCAGACAACGAGATCGAGGTCACAGTAACGGTATATAACGACAGCAATATAGAGGGTAAGGAAACGGTTCAGCTTTATATGCAGGACCTTGTAGCATCCACCGCACGACCGGTCCAGCAGCTTATCGCATTTGAAAAAATTACCCTTGCACCGAAGGAAAGAAAAAGCGTCAAGTTAAAAGTGACCGAAGCAATGCTGAGGTTCTGGGATGCGGAGCAGAATTTCGTTTCGGAAAAGGGCGAATTTACCGTCTCGGTCGGCTATGCCGATAATATGGTCCATACCGAAAGCTTTGTTTTATTATAAGGAAGAGCCGTATTGCTGATTTTAGGTTCTATAATAAATGTTGGGGGTCAGGCGGTGAGCCTGGCCCCATTGTTATAAACAAAATTGAGCATAGTGAACAAAAATCTTAGAAAAATAAGTACCATCAAGCCACGCGAGTGCGGTTTTATATCTCCATCATCTTTTTTATTTATCATATCATGGCAGAATCAAAAAGCAAATCCCCTGCGTTTACAAATATTAGTAGCATTGGTTGATTGTTTGCGTAGGCCGGTGCTTTGGTGCCGCCGCAAGAATAGTGCAAATCTGAAACGGGGGGGGCAAGCCCCCGCCCCACTATGTATTATGTATACATGAAAGCAACAGGTATTGTGAGAAGAATTGACATCCTTGGTCGTGTGGTTATACCGAAAGAAATAAGAAGAACGATACGGATTCGTGAGGGAGACCCCTCTCTGACAACATTGACACCTTTCGACAGGTTTTGCATGGCGATACATAGTGTGGTGGAAAGATATAAAACGATATTGCAATAATTTGCTATTTGTTGTATAATACAATCATAAAATCATTATGATTGGGGAAAACAAAATGAAAAAAATTCTATCAATAATTTTGTCAATATTTTTTGTAGTAGGCTTAACCGCATGTGGTAATACTTCGTCAAACAGCCTGAACGAAGAACAGATTCGTAAAATCATTCAAGAAGAAATGGCTAAAAATGATGTCACTTCGGAAGATGAATTTCAAATTGGGGACAAACTTTTTAATCCTTTAGGAAATAATTTTAAATTGCCGATTAACGGACAAGAAAATTGTTTTGCCACAATAACGAACATAGAGGTTACAAAAAAGAAAGAAGCCGAAGCTTCTAATCTTGATGATTATAAGTCAGTTTTAAATTTTTATTATTTTGAGCGATATTTGTATGAAGTTAAAATAGAAGGCAACGTTGATAACGATTTTTCTGGAAAAGAAATAAATATTTGTATTAGGTTTGAGAAAGACGATGAAGGCGAAATTGGCACAGCAATTGTGAAAGATGATGGTTCTTTTAGTTTGAATTTTATTGCCTATAGCAATACAAACGAAAATGTTATCATTCCATATAGTGTAGCAATGAATTAGAACAAAATAGCGTTTTTCTGATGGATTTAAGTATAAATCTCCTTGTTTTACAGATACTAACAGTACAAATTTGTAAAGCAAGGAGATTATTATATATTATGAAAGCCACTGGAATTGTTAGAAGAATTGACGACCTTGGTCGTGTGGTTATACCAAAAGAGATTAGAAGGACTATGCGAATCCGTGAAGGAGACCCGTCACATACAACATTGACACTTTTCGACAAGTTTTGTATTGCAATACATAGTGTGGTGGAGAGATATAATAAATAGCAAAACGGAGCAGAAAGTCTGCTCCGTTTTATATAATTACTTTTTTGCATTCCAAATTACTTCGTGATATGCACCGTATTCTCTTTTTCTGTTCCAATTTGGGTGCCAATTTTCAGGTTTAATATTAGTTTCACATTTTATATCATCTAAATATGGCCAACATTCTAAAAAGGCATCCTCACCAATACACTCAACACTTTTAGGAATAAATACGTTTCTTAGATGTTCACACGAAGCAAATGATTTTTCTTCTATAGTTTTTAAGTTGTTTGGAAAAACTATATTTTGTAAGTTTTTGCATTCACAAAAAGCTTTATCGCCTATACTTTCAAGTATTGGTGGCAAATTTACATCCATTAAACTTGTGCAACCTTGATAAGTTTCTGCCTGTATATCTTTGACTTTGCTTTTTGTACTATATGTAATTGAGGTTAGGTTTTGACAATTTCCGAACGCCTTATAACCAACGGTTTCAATTTGAGAGGGAATTTCGATTTTATATAATTTGGCACAACACTCAAATGCAAAACACCCTATATCAGTTAGTGAATCTGGAAAGCTTACTTCTCTTATATCAGAACAATAACGGAAAGCGCTACTTTCAATTCGTGTTAGAGTATTGGGAAAATACAACTTTTCAATATTGCATTTAGCAAAAGCAAAAGATTCTATAACCTTTATTTCAGGAGTTTCAAATATATATAATCCATTCTTAAACGCATCGCCACAGTCGTAAAATGCGTAGGGCCCAATAATTTCAGCCATATCTCCGTCAGGGAGAATGCTGCTTTTACATCCAGAAACGATAGTCTTTTTTTCTTTATCTATCAAACAATTAATATGGTCGCAATATTTGCGATTCCCCGAATTTACTCTTATGCTTCTGAGTTTTTTACATCCTTTAAAGGGATTTCCATAATTGCATCCAAAAACACCTTGCAAGAGCTTTTCTTCAGCGTTCAATTCTTCTTTTGGGATATTACCGATATTGACTACAGAAGAAGGGATTTCAATGCTTGTTAATGATGTGCAGTTTTCAAAAGCAAATTGCCAAATTTCTTTTAATCCGTAATATAGTTTCACGGACTTTATGCCAGTACAATTATAAAAAGCCCAACCTTCAATTATATCAATATTTTTGTGCACAACAACAGTGGTGAGATTTTTGCAATCTTCAAACGCGGATTTTCTTATGCCAACCACTTTATAACCTTCTTCGGTTGTAGGCGGGATAATTAAATCCGTATCTTCACAGGTTCCAATACCCGTTACCCAAGCAAAACCATCCTCGACCTTATACTCAAGACCAACGCTAAATTTATGTGTGGGATTTATATGATTATTCTCGGCTTTTTCTGTTGTATTCACCGATTCAACCTCCTAATATTGTAATCCGTTTAAGACTAATTTGAAAGTATTATAACCAACCATATTAAAACTCCAATTGGAGGACACAACGCAAGTATTACAAGCAATCCTAAACCAAACAAAACACCGCTATTATCTGAATTTCCTCTCATTCTTCATTGCTCCTCGTTATTCTTGATAATGATGTTATATATTACCACACTTTATAGATGAGCAATTTTTTTAGATTTTCACAAAATAAGCCTGCCGTTTTCAAAAGTGACTCTGCAACACTATCTTCCTCAAAAGTTACTGAATCAACATAACCATCGCTCCATTCCAATGAAACGGTTGTATTTAATTGATGTCCATCAAGCATAATAGGTGATGCAGGATGGCGTTCCAACGATTCGTGTTCAAGCAAACGGATATCATACATTTGAAACAAGCAATGTAAAAACTGTTGTGTCTCTTCCATTGAAATTGCAATTTCTTTAACTAATGTTTTTTCTGAGTATTCCGTTTCTACCTCAAATTTTTGTTCGTGGGCAATTAAAAACATATGAAGTGGAACGAAGTCTTGAAGATATATTTTTAAAATGCTTTGTTTAGGGTTTAATTCTATAACATATTCAATGAGCTCTGTATCACCCTGTCGAGTAGCCATGTGTGAAATGGTTAATGTCTTAAGTCGATTATTTCTATACTCCTCCTCAAGATTTTTTCTAAAATGAGCGAATCGGGCAAACTCCATTTGGTTTCTCCTTGCTATTTATTTGGAGTATTTTTTGGAAATACACTCAACAACTTGATTTGCCAGCTCTTTTCTTTCTTCGATGTCCATGTTGTCCGATTCCAAAATTGCTTCCTTCACAAAAAGAATTTCGTCAACAGAAAACTCCTTGCCTTTTAGATAAAAACCCTTGGTTGTTTTCACGATAGGATATCCCATCTCTATAAGAAACTTTATGTTTCTGCCAACGGTTTTTCTGTCACAAGGGTATACATCAGAAATTGTTTTTGAAATCATCGTTTGCGTAATCGGATGATTTTCATCGCTATTTGTTTCTAACAGTTTTAGCACAAATAAAATCAGTTGTTTTTTTCTTTCCATTAAGATGCTCCTAATCTAATTATAGCACACTGCTTGTACCAATTTTCGCCCTAACGATATTATATTACATTTGATTCAAAAAGTAAATAACAACAGTATAAATCGTCCCAATTTACAGATAATAGTATCACGATTACAAAAACAAGGAGATTGATTCATATATGAAAGCTACAGGTATTGTTAGGCGTATCGACGACCTTGGGAGAGTCGTTATACCGAAAGAGATTAGAAGGACTATGCGCATACGTGAAGGAGACCCGTTGGAGATTTACACTGACACTGACGGCGAGGTTATTTTCAAAAAGTACTCCCCTATCGGTGAAATGTCGTCTTTTGCCGCTCAGTACGCCGAGGTACTTGTCAAGGGCACCGACATCCCCGTCATCATTTGTGACCGTGACCACTGTATTGCGGCGGCGGGCATCTCTAAAAAAGAGGTACTTGAGCGCAGAGTCACCTCTGAACTTGAGGATATTACCGACTCACGCCGTCATTATATTCGCACCTCTGCCGACGGCAGTCAGGTGCTTCCCCTTGAGGGTGTACCCTATGCCGCAGGCATCGTTTATCCCATTATCAGTGCGGGTGACGTATGCGGCAGTGTTATATTCGTTGCCATGGATAACTCATACATTCCTAATGACAACGATTTGCGGGTGGCTCAGATTGCGGCAGGCTTTTTGGGCAAACAAATGGAAGAATAAAAATTACTAAAAAAGGCTTGCATTATACCAACCGTTATGGTATAATCCCTTTAGTAGCATTATTTTGTATGGAAAGAGTGGGGCGACCCGCTCTTTCAGTTTTGTTGGGGTATTACGCTACCCTATCCAATTAAGCAAAGGCAGGTTGAATTATGGCACAAAACAAAAAAGGCAACACTGAGTCAGTGGTGCGCACGTTAGTTGAGCCTGTTGCAGAGCAACTTGGTCTTAAACTTTGGGACGTGCGCTTTGTTAAAGAAGGTACCGAGCACTATCTTCGCATCACTATCGACAAGGAGGAAGGCATTCTTATTGAGGATTGCGAGCGTATGAGCCGCGCAATCGACCCCATCATTGATGAGGCTGACCCCATTGACTGCTCTTATTTTCTTGAGGTTTCTTCCCCCGGTCTTGGCAGACCCCTCACCCGTGACGAGCATTTTGCCGCTATGATGGGGCAAGAGGTTAAAATCCATCTTATACGCCCCTTTGAAAATCAGCGTGATTTTGTTGGCACCCTTGCCGCATACGACGGCTCGGTTACCATTGATACCGAGGGCGGTCAGCTGACCTTTGCAAAGGCGGATATATCATCAGTTAAGTTAAATGACGATGCAGACCTATTCTGACATCGAAAACCATAAAATATGAAGGGAACGATTAAAAAAATGAACAACATTGAATTTTTTGAAGCGCTTAAGGCTATGGAGCGTGAAAAAGGCATTGACGCCGAGTACTTAGCCGAAAAAATTGCCACCGCTATTGTGGTTACCGTTAAAAAGGATTACGGCGGTGAGGATGTTGTTTCTTGCAACATTGACGTTGACACTGCTTTGTTTGAAGTGGTTGTTCGCAAAAACGTTGTTGCAGAGGTTGAAAACATCTATACCGACATTTTGCTTGATGAGGCAAAGAAGTATAACAAAAAGGCTACTGTTGGCGGCGTAGTTGAAATTAAACTTGACACTATGCAGTTTGGCAGAATTGCCGCTCAGACTGCAAAGCACGTTATCCGTCAGGGCATCCGCGATGCAGAGCGTGACCGCACCCGCAGTGAGTTCCAGAGCAAAAATCAGGAACTTGTTTCTGCAAAAGTTCTTCGTGTTGACCCCGAAACAGGCAACGCTGTGCTTGAAATCGCAAATTCTGAGGCTACCTTGCCTAAGGCAGAGCAAATCCCCGACGAAGTTATTTATGAGGGTGACACCATCAAGGTTTTCATCGTTGATGTTCGCGAAACCGAAAAAGGTCCCCGTGTTCGCATAAGCCGTACCCATTCAGGTATGGTACGCCGTCTCTTTGAGCAAGAAGTTCCCGAAATCTTTGACGGCACCATTGAGGTCAAGAGCATTGCCCGTGAGGCAGGCAGCCGCACCAAGATTGCCGTTTACAGCAAGGACGAAAATGTTGATGCTGTTGGCTCTTGTATCGGTCAGAAGGGTGCCCGTATTGCTCAGATTCTTGACACCCTTGGCGGTGAGAAAATTGATATTGTTAAGTGGAGTGACCAGCCTGAAGAATTTATTCGCGAGGCTCTCTCCCCTGCCAAAGTTCTTGCCGTTGATGTTGACGAAAATGGCGAAAAGGTATGCAAGGCTACTGTGCCCGACGGTCAGCTTTCATTGGCTATCGGTAACAAGGGTCAGAATGTTCGCCTTGCCGCAAAGCTTACAGGCTGGAAGATTGATATTCGCCCCGAAAGCGGATTTTACGGTGAATAAGAAGGGTTGTTGATTTAGTTGAAGGAACGAAAGATACCTATGCGTATGTGCAACGGCTGCGGTGAAATGGTGGCTAAAAACCAACTTATCCGCATTGTGCGTGATACTGAGGGCGAGCTTTCATTGGACCTTACAGGCAAAAAGAACGGACGCGGCGCATATCTTTGCCGCAACGCCGAATGTCTTAAAAAAGCGCGCAAAAACCATCGTATTGACCGCTCCTTACAAATTCAAATCCCTGACGAGATTTACGACCGTTTGGAAAAGGAGTTTGCCTGTGAATGATAAAGCCACATCTTTGTTAGGTATGGCTCGCCGTGCAGGCAAGCTGGAAGCAGGCTTTGAGCGTTGTGCCACCGCCGTTAAGTCAGGCAAGGCAAAATTGATTATAGTCTGCGCCGACATTTCGGATAAAACTAAAAAAGAGATGAATTATTTGTGCACAAAACATAATGTGCCACTAACCCAAACCCCGTTTGCCTTATCTCAATTATCAGCCGCTATCGGTTTTAAAGCAGGCATTTGCGCTGTGTGCGAACAGGGCTTTGCCAATCGGCTGACAGAATTGCTAACAGGAAAGGATGATTGACCTATGATGATTAAATACCGAGTTCACGAGGTTGCTAAGGACTTTGACGTTCAAAGCAAAGAGATTGTGAACATTCTTAAAAATTATTTTGAAGAGCCTAAAAAGACTCAGTCCCCTCTTGAAGAAAATGAGTTAGACATTGTTTTTGAGGTTTTGACTCAAACCAATCAGGTAGAAAGTTTTGACCGCTACTTTGCACTTGGCGAGGCCGCTCGTGCAGAGCGTAAAGCCGCTGCAGAAAAGGCAAAGGCAGACAGAGAGGCAGAGCAAGCAAGAATTGCCGCCGAGCTTCGTGCCGCCGCTGCAGCCGCCGCAAAGCCTGCCGCTCCTAAAGCAGAGCCTAAGGCAGAAAAACCTGCTCAGAAAACTGAAAAGCCTGCTCAAAAGCCTGTAGATAAGGCTCCTGCCAAAAAGACAGAGGCTCCTTCTGCTCCTGCTGTTAATATACCTGCTGCACCTCCTCCCAAGAAGGAGAAGGGTCCCAGCGTGCAACCTCAACGCGGTCCCCACAAGGCTATTCACGTTGACACCCGTGCCAATAACATTGACCTTGACCGCTATAACGACAAATATGAATCTATCGCTTCTGAGCGTGGTGTAAATACCGCCACTTCAAGTAAGCGTCAACAGATTAAAAAGCGCCCCCAACAAAATATGAAAAAGGGTCCCAAGCGTGAGACTGAGGCAGATAAACTGCGCAAGTTGGAACTTGAGCGCATTAAGAAGATGCCTATTGAAATCACAGTTGGTGACACCATCACTGTTGGCGACCTTGCCGCAAAAATGAAAAAGACCGCCGCAGAGGTTATCAAGGAACTTATGAAACTTGGTGTTATGGCGGCAGTTACTCAGGAAATCGACTACGATACCGCAGAAATCGTTGCAACCGAAATGGGTGCAAAGGTTGAGCGTGAGGTTGTTGTTACTATCGAGGAGCGCATTATTGACGACACCGAAGATAACGATACCAATCTTAAGCCTCGCGACCCCGTTGTTTGCGTTATGGGTCACGTTGACCACGGTAAAACCTCTATTCTTGACGCAATCCGCAACAAGAATGTTGCCGCAGGTGAAGCAGGCGGTATTACCCAGCACATCGGTGCTTACCGCGTAAATCTTAACGGTCGCAACATCACATTCCTTGACACCCCCGGTGACGAAGCATTTACCGCTATGCGTGAGCGCGGTGCAAGAGCTACTGACCTTGCTATTCTTGTTGTTGCCGCCGATGACGGTATTATGCCCCAGACTATTGAGGCTATTAACCACGCAAAAGCCGCTAAAATCGAGATTATCGTTGCTATAAATAAGATGGATAAGCCAGGTGCTAATCCTGACCGCATTATGCAACAACTTACCGAGCACGAACTTGTGCCTGAGGCTTGGGGCGGTGACATTATCTGTGTGCCCGTTTCTGCAAAGACTCACCAGGGTATTGATGATTTGCTTGAAAACGTACTGCTTGTTTCAGATATGCTTGAACTTAAGGCTAACCCCGACAGACGCGCAGGCGGTACTGTTATTGAAGCCCGTCTTGATAAAGGTCGCGGCCCTGTTGCCACTCTGCTTGTTCAGCGCGGCACACTTAAAATCGGTGATATTGTTGTGGCAGGCACCTCTGTTGGTCGTATCCGTGCAATGAGCAACGAAAACGGCCGCAAACTTAAAGAGGCCGGTCCATCTATTCCTGTTGAAATTACCGGTCTTGACACTGCTCCCAGTGCAGGTGACACTTTTGACGCCGTTTCTGACGAGCGTTTGGCAAGAGAATTGGTTGAACAGCGTAAACACACTGCTAAGGAAGAGTTGTGGGGCGCCGCACAGAAGGTTACCCTTGACAACCTCTTCAGTCAGATGCAGTCTAACGAGCTTAAAGAACTTAACGTTATTGTTAAGGCAGATGTACAAGGCTCTGTTGAGGCAGTTCGTCAGTCAATCGTTAAACTTTCCAACGAGGAAGTTCGCGTAAACGTTATCCACGGTGCAGTTGGTGCTGTTAACGAGTCTGACGTTATGCTTGCTCACACCTCTAACGCTATTATCGTTGGATTTAACGTTCGTCCCGAAACCGGTGCCCGTGACAATGCAGAGCGTGACGGTGTTGAAATTCGTCTTTACAGAGTTATTTATGATGCTATTGAAGAACTTGAAGCCGCCATCAAGGGTATGCTTGCTCCTAAGACCCGTGAGGTTGAACTTGGCCGTGCCGAAGTTCGTCAGGTATACAAGATTTCTAATGTTGGTACCATTTCGGGTAGTTACGTTCTTGAGGGTAAAATTGCCCGTGCAAGCCTTATCCGTGTTGTTCGTGACGGTAACATTATTGCCGATGACCAACTTTCATCTTTGCGCCGTTTCAAAGACGACGTTAAAGAAGTTGCTCAGGGTTATGAGTGCGGTATCGGTCTTGAGAAATTTAACGACCTCAAGGTAGGCGACATTTTTGAGTCCTACATTATTGAGGAGTACAGAGAGGACTAATACAGATGGCAGGTTTTAGAATAGACCGACTTTCATCCGATATTCAGTTTCAGTTGTCGGATATTGTCAGAAATTTAAAAGACCCCCGTGTTTCTGCCGCTATGCCCACCGTTATGCGTGTTGATGTGACCAACGACCTTTCATACGCCACCGTTTATATAGGCGCATTGCAAGGTTTTGAAGCCGCAAAAGAGGCTGTAAAAGGTCTTAAAAACGCCGCAGGCTACGTGCGCAGAGAATTGGGAAGCCGTGTTAAAATGCGCAAAGTCCCCGAATTGCGTTTTATTGCAGACAACTCTGCCGAGCGCAGTGCTCAGATTTCTCGCATAATTGACGGCTTTAAAAAGGACGGACAGGATGACTAAAATCAAGCAGATTTGTGACTATCTTAACCATAATGACAATTACCTTATACTAATGCACGGCTCACCTGACGGTGATGCTGTTGGCTCTGCATACTCATTGTGCAGAGCCTTGCGTGCTTTAGGCAAAAAGGCAGATTGCGCCTGTTGTGACCCTCTACCCCACCGTTATTCCTATATGACTGACGGCGCGGAAAACACAAATCACAACTATGAGCATATTTTGACTGTTGACGTGGCGGACCCAAAACTGTTGGGTGGACTTCGTAAGGAATACGGCGACCGCATTGAAGTCGCCATCGACCACCACGCATCAAACGTTGAATATGCACAATTATCTCTTGTGCGACCTGAAGCCGCGGCGGCTTGCGAGGTTATTTATGATGTTATTTGCGATTTGGGTGTTGCAGTCGACAAAAAGATTGCAGAATGTCTGTTTACAGGCATTGCAACCGATACAGGCTGTTTTAAATTTTCAAACACTACTGCAACTACCCACCGAATTGCCGCAAACTTGATTGAAAAAGGCATTGATGCAGGTGAAATTAACCGCATTATGTTTGACACTAAATCTTTTGCACGTCTTGACCTTGAGCGCAGAGTTATTGAAAAGATGGAAATTCTTGATGAGGGCAAGATTGCAGTGCTTGTGCTAACTGCCGAGATGCAAGAAGGACTGACTCCTGATGACCTTGAGGGTATCAATGCTCTTAGCCGTCAGGTTGAGGGTGTTATTGTAGGCATTACTTTGCGGGAAAAGGAAACTAACCGATTTAAAGCATCGGTCAGAACCTATGACCCCGTTGACGCCTCTATGATTTGCAGAAAATTAGGTGGCGGCGGTCATATCCGTGCCGCAGGTTGTGAGTTAAAAATGCCTTTTGACGAGGCAAGAAGCACTATTCTTGCCGCAGTAAGAGAGGAACTGAGCAAGTGACAGGTCTTATTTTATTAGACAAGCCCGAAAATATGTCCTCTTTTTTGGCGGCAAAGCTTGTTGGCAAAGCATTTGGTGAAAAGCGTTCAGGTCATACCGGCACCTTAGACCCTATGGCAACCGGCGTTTTGCCTATTCTTTTAGGGCGCTCTACCCGTTTGTCAGGTATGCTTCTTGAGGCGGACAAGCGGTATGAGGCAGAGGTTTTACTTGGTACAGTTACCGATACCGGTGACATTACAGGCAACATAATCAGCCTGACAGAGTGCCGCTTTTCAAAAGAGCAAATTGAGGCTACCCTCGATAAATTCAAGGGTGTAATTGAACAAAAGCCCCCTATGTATTCTGCTATAAAGCAAAACGGAGTGCGCCTTTACGAACTTGCCCGAAAAGGACAAACGGCAGATATCCCCACCCGTCAGGTTGAGATTAAACTGCTTAACCTTTTAAGCGCTGAGGAAAACAAAATTAAAATTGATGTTATATGTTCAAAAGGGACCTATATACGCTCTTTGGCAGTTGATATTGGCGAGGCTTTAGGTTGTGGCGCCACTTTAAGCGCGCTTAGGCGGACTGCTACAGGCGGATTTGATATATCTATGTGCGCTACCCTTGAGGATATTAAAGCCAATCCGCAAAGATATTTAAGTGATGCAGGCAGATGTGTTGAGCATCTTAAAAAAATTACTATAACCGATAATCAGCGCACCCGCTTTTTGCACGGCGGCAACCTTTATATCAGTCGTTTGTCTGATAGTGATATTGTCAGTGAGGGCGATGCCTTGCGCGTATACGACCGCAAAGGCGACCTGCTTGGAATTGCCGATGCAAAGGGCGACTCTATTAACGTAAGATGTATTATTTTTGAGGGTGAATTTTAAGTGATTGTAACCGATAAACTTTATAACGGTGGCAACTGTATTGCCGCGCTTGGCACCTTTGACGGTGTTCATATCGGTCACAGTGAAGTGATTAAAAAGGCTTTCCAATTCGGTCTGCCCGTTGTGGTTGTAACCTGCAAGCAAAATCCCAGAGGTAGCGGTCGGATTTTGTCCAACACTCTTTGCGACCAAAAATTCGAGCAACTTGGGGTTAGCGGTATTGTGAGGCTTGATTTTGAAGACATTCGCAATATGTCTGCTGAAGAATACCTTGATATGCTTTGCAATGAACTTGGTGCCATTGGTTTTGCTTCGGGTTTCAATTTCCGTTTTGGCAAAGGTGCACAGGGCAATGCGGACACGCTGAAGGAATACTCTATTAAGCATAATCTTAAATGTGCCGTTTGCGACAGTGTAAACCTTGATGGACTGCCAGTCTCCTCTACCCGCATAAGAAAGGCTATTGCTGAGGGTGATGTGGATACTGCAAGAAAACTGCTTGGCAGTTTTTATGCCATTGATTTTGAAGTTAAGCACGGTGCCGCAAGAGGCAGAGAAATGGGATTTCCCACAATAAATCAGCCCTACAGTGAGATTTATACGCTGCCAAAATTTGCCGTTTATGCTTCATATACTGAAATTGACGGCAAGCGCTACCCTGCCGTAACCAATATTGGTGTTAAGCCTACATTTAACGGCGACACTGTAATCGCCGAAACTCATATTTACGGATATGACGGCGATATATACGGCCGTAAGCCTGTTACTCATTTGGTGAGGTTTATTCGGAATGAAGTTAAATTTGACAGTACAGAGGATTTAATCGCACAAATTTCAAAAGATAAAGCCCAAGCAATTGATATAATAGAAAAAACCGATAACATTTAATAAAAATGTTATCGGTTTTAATTTTTATCTTGCTTCAAGTCGGCAAATCGGTACACCCATAGAGGTAAATCGTTGCTCGTACTCGGTCATAATATTCCCCTCGTATCCGCTGTTTGCCAAATCGTAGGTTACATTGGACAGAGTGAATCCGCACTGTTCAAATTGACTGACGGAAAAATCAAAAAATGGACGGTTGTCAGTCTTTTGATATATTGCGGCGCCATCGGTCATAAGATTGCGGTATATCTCAAGAAAATGAGAGTGGGTTAGTCGGTGTGAGGCGTACTTATTCTTGGGGAAAGGGCAAGAGAAATTAAGATAAATCAAATCTATGCTCTTTTTTGGGATAAGTCGTTCTAAGTATCCTGCATCCGCATTGACAAAAAGCACGTTTTTAAGGCCTGCCTTTAGAGCTGCCTCTGCAGCGGTAACGATTACATTAGCGCAATACTCCACCGCAATATAGTTAATCTCGGGATGCAGTGCTGCAAGTTTAAGCATAAAGCCGCCCTTGCCGCAACCAACCTCCATATGAAGCGGTGCTTTGCGGCCGAAGTATCCGTCCAGATCAATATAATCTTCTTCTGCATCGGTGAATCGCAGATTGTCACTGCGATAAACAAATATGTTGTTCTGGGCACCTTGAGCCAAACGCTCCTCAAGGTGTTTCTTTTTTCTCATTCTCATATTATCTCTATTTTACCTCTTCATAAAACACTTTAAGTATAATTTCATAAAGTGCCTTTTGGTCAACATACATTTCTACATATTTTTCGCCTTGAACAAGTTCTCCGGGTATATTTACAAACTCAAGTTTAGCGCCCCCGTTAATAAAAACAGTGGCAAGATATGTTATTCTGGCTGCATCAAGATTGTTACAAGAATATTTGTTAAGACGGTTATACAACTTTACGGGAGTGGTTATATCCTTCTTAGTGCGCTCGATTGATTTATTAGCAAAAGCTTTAAGATAATCAATCTGTCTTTGCACACGGTTGCTATTTCCTTCTATTGTTGTCTTGCTTCGTTTTTGGATATAGTCAAGGGCTTTTTTGCCGTAGATAGTAACCATTTCGCCCGTAGGATTCCAGTTTGAATCATAACCAGGCACCGTGACTCCGCCAACATAATCGTTAAGAACCGATATTGCAGTCCACTTCATACTGAAGTAGGTGTTAATAGGCACACCGTAAAGCAGACGTGACACCGCTTCAACGGTGTTTTCGCATCCGCCTACAGCATCAACCCCGTAAGCATAGGCGTTGCAAATTTGCTGTTTCTTTGTTCCAACTGTATTTCCATCTTCAGAAATAACCTCAACATCTGCCATAATATCGCGTGGTATTGCTATTACAGTAACCTTACCCGACTGAGTATCGATAGCCATAAGATACAGCGCATCTGCTTGCCCGTTGGCATATTTATGCCGTTCTTCGTCATCAACACCAATTATCATCACTGAGGTCATATTTTCGTTATAAGCGTACTTTTTACCATCATACCTAACCACGCCATCTTCATCAATATCTACCTCATACCCACTAGGCGCGGTCATTGACTGACTGCCGTTATCAAGCAGAGCTCTTCTACCTGAAATCCACATGATTCCGAAAGCGACAACTGCAATTATGATAAGACAAAGAAGAATGCTAATAATTACTAACAGTACTCTTTTCCACTTGCGGTTATATAAAAATTCAAGTGGCTTTTTCTTTGTTTCTATTTTATTTTCGGTGTTATTTTGTGAGTTCATCCTTTATCAATACTCCTTGCACCAAATAACGATAGCGCTTGTCACTTATGCAAGTGCTTAAGGTGACAATTAGGTCATCTGCAGTAACTTTTACGCCCTCACGTACATTTTTAATAAGGCTTACAGGGTTAGTTGCAAATTTTAAATATTCCTCGTACACCGCTTTGTCAGTAAAGTCAAAGGAATTTAAAATATGTCGGTTATCGTATCTGTAAGCAGCAAAAATTTGGTAGGTTTTAATATGACCAGGGGTGTAAATTGTGAAATACTCATTTTCTTCAAAAAACTTTGGGTCCCTGAAATTGTGCAAAGTCCTGAACATTGTTTTGTTCTTCATATTGTGACCATAGATAACAGTGTTTCGGTCGGTAAACCGATTGCTATTATTGCGTTGAATGTAAATTGAGCCTGAAACACTGTATTTGCGTTCAAGGTTATGGGTTAGATAAAAGTTGTTATCATCTTGGGGGTTACTTTGCAAAATGGGATAGTCAACATTTGTGTTAGGTACAGTAATCCAACCGCAAACATCGGGGTTTTGTGCTTGTAAAGAATCAAAGTCAATAGGATTATCAACAAGTACAACCTGACTTTCTGTTGGGTCTTTTTTGTTTGATTGTAAAGAAGGATTTTTAAAAGCATCTTGGTCGACACCGTCACCACCCAAAAAGTACCACAAAACACCACCTAAACTTATAAGAAAGACGAGAAACATAGCAACAGTTATAATAAGCCAACATTTGCGCTTTGTATTTTCTTTTTGTTCCATTATAACCACCGCCTTTTAAGATAGACACAAGTCCTACCCTCTGCTTGCAGAATGGTAGGACTTTTAAAGCAAATTTAATTTAATTAAGCACGAGCCTTTTTAAATGCAAAACCTGCGCCTGCAAGTGCTGCCAAGCAAGCAAAAACAATCATATAAACAACGCTATCACCCGAAGGAGGAGAAGTAGGATCTTTGTCGCCCTCACTAGAAATAGCATTGAAGTTTGCAACTGCCTTTACATCACTGCTTAACTTAAGAACAACAAGTTTATCTTTTGTTGAGCCTTCAAGGATTTTGTATTCACCGGTAATGGTCCAATCAACAAATTTGTAACCATCGACTGGGGTTGCAGTAATTTCGTAAACATTGTCACCCTTATCAACCTTGTTAACAGAACCAGCGTTTGCATTGTTAGGAGAAACCTCACACTTATAGGTAGAAGAAGCAACAGGGCTATCGGCAGCCATTGCAAAAACAGGAAGACATAGAACAGCAATCAACATAATTGCCAAAACAGAAATAAGTTTTTTCATTATATTTTCCTCCGTATATACTTATAACTACAAATATACTAACACATTGTATTTCAAATGTCAACAATTTGAAAAGAATTTTATTGCGTAAAAAGGAAAAACCCACAGTCCGAAAACTGTGGGTTTATAACTTTAATTAAGCGCGTGATTTCTTCTTAAGAAGAACAAATGCTACAGATACTGCACAAACGAGCATTACAACTGCAGGAAGAACAATGTTTCTTGCATCGCCAGTTACAGCTGCGTTGCCAGAAAGTGAAGTAAGAGAGATTGCAGACCACTTTCTGCCATTGGGGCAGTAGTTACCGGTAAGTCTGAGACCCAGTTTAGCGTTGCTGAAATTTGCACCGGCTACATCAACAGAGGTAGCCTCGCCACCTGCGGTAAGAGTCCACTTAAGTGCTACACCGCCGAGAGATACTGCTACTTTACCATCCTTATAGGTAAGCTCATACTCACCGTTAGGAAGAACAAGCAAGTCGGAAGATGCAAGTTCTTTGCCGTTGTAAAGGATATATGCGGTATAGGTGTTATCCTTATCATCGTTGTTGGTAGTGTCGTTCTTAATGCGCAGTTCAAGGTTTACCAACTCGTTGCCAAAGTATGCAGAACACCACTCACCGAAGTAGTTGTTGTAGCCGTTCTTCATAGCAAGAGTGCCCTTGAACTTGAAGCCGCCTGACATATCGTAGTTCTTGGTGGTCCAAATGGTCTTGGTGCCACCTCCGGTAGCAATAAGGAACTCACCATTATCGAACTTGCCTTCACTGTCAAGCCAATCTGCTTCAACGAACTTCTCAGGTTCCCAAGAAGTAAGGGTTTCACCCTTAACAACATCTTCGCCACCTTCAGCATTGGTTGGAATAGGAGCAAGGTTGACAAGTTTCCACTCACGGCCATTTTCAGGACCGTAGTTGCCGGTAAGTCTGAGACCAATCTTAGCACTGCTCAAATCAGCAGTTACAGGAACGTCAGATACAGTAGTTGAGTCAGCAAGAGTCCAATCAAGTTTTACTTCTTTAAGAGCAACTGATACTTTGCCGTCTTTGTAGGTAACCTCGTACTCACCGTTAGGAGTATTGCCAAGTTTATAGGTCGCAAGTACTGCATTGTCGCAAAGAAGAATTGCAGTGTAGGTATCAATCTTTACACCAGCATCAGCTTCAGCTCTTGAGCCGTCATTCTTAATGCGAAGTTCGATATTATTGGTTTCGTCACCGAAGTATGCAGAGCACCACTCACCATAGTAGTTACTGTTACCGTTCTTCATTGTAAGAGTACCCTTGAACTTGAAGCCTGCAGAAAGGTCATAGCTCTTAGCGGTCCAAACATCTTTGTGAGCATTTTCGGAACCACCGGACATTACAAATCTGCCGTCTTTGAATGCAGAGGTGTCACCGGTCCAATCGGTATCAACAAAGGTTTTGGGTGCCCATGCTTCAGTAAGAGCGTCACCCTTAGGAGTAGCAGGTTCGTTACCGCTAGGTTCGTTGCCACTAGGTTCGTTACCGCTAGGTTCGTTACCGCTGAGTTGACGAACTTCACTGCACTTGTTGCAAGTAGTATCGTTATTGTCATCATAAACGTGACTTGTGCAAGTAGCGCCATCAAGTTTAAGTGACTTGTATTCGGCTTTTGCACCCCAAACAAAGCCGGAAGCGAGGCCAAGCTCTGCATCTTCCAAATCAATTGTTTCTGCAGCATCAGTATAGGTCAAAGTACCAAAATCTCTGTCATTGTTTGTAAGAGTGTAGCTTACAGTCTTGTTATCAGGGTTGTAGTTAAGTTCAACCTGAGATCCATTCATATATGTGCTGAAGAAGTATGCCGCTCTGCTTTTTGTCCAAACGGTATTATTTTCGTCAAGGATATCGTTGGTAGCAACAACGGTGCCGTCAACTGCAATCTCCATAACAAGTGCATCAGATGCGCTTGCAGGTGTAAGGTATGCTTCAATATTGCCAACCTTAACGCCCACAAACTTCATACCAGCGCCGTTATTTGCAATATTATTGGTGCTTTCAGTATGAGCGACATAGGTAAGAGTGAAGCCGTCAGTAAGGATGAATGTATCCTTATAAGTTGCAGTCATGTTGACTTTGCCGGCTGCAGAAAGAGTAACGCCGCCTGTAGATGCATTTACGCTACTTTGTGCATGCGAGAAGGTCCAATCCTCTGCAACAGTAGGCTTGGTTGAGTTGAACTCAAAACCAGTACCATACAATACCGATGGTGCAGAATCATCTGTACCGAATGCGTAGATTGCGCCGGCGCTAATCATAGTAGCTATAAGGGCAACAACGCAAACGATGCTTAATATGCGTTTTTTCATTGAATTTTCTCCCTTCGAATTTGTTGGCTATACGCCAATTTTTAAACATAATTATATTACCATACAATGCAGATTTTGTCAATAACTTTAGCGCTTGTATCACTCTTGCATTTTGCACAAATTTACATCTACAAACGCAACACTTTGCACAAAAAACAACCAATTGTATAAATAGTATCATTTTGGACAAAACAATGACAACTTAAAGGCAAATTTTGAGTCGTGTAAGAGCACCCTCTCCGTCGGCTGCGCCGCCACCTTCCTCCACCGGAGAAGGCAAACAAAGGCTCGACATAAATTTACAGAGAATGGCTATTGACTAAACCGCTAAAAACAGTTACAATATTATAAAAGAATATTTTGGGGGATAATAATATGGATAGAATAATTTCAAGCATTAACGAGCAAGGTGAATATGACCCTTATATCCTTTCTTTGACCGACGAGGACGGCAAAGAATTTAAGTTTGAAGTGTTGGACGATATTGACTACAACGACGGCAGATATATGGCCATGCAACCCGTCTTTGATAACGGTGAGGAAATGCTTGCCGATAGTGGTGACCTTGTTATACTTAAGGTTGTTGACGATGGCAACGGTGATGAAGCTTTGATTGAAATTGAAGACGACGACGAATACGAAGATGTTGTGTCTGTTTTTGCTGACCGTTTGCAAGACTTTTTCGAAATCGACGACCAATAAATTCAGCCTGCCCTGTGCGAACAAATCACCCTTTATAACCCTACAACCTTTTTTTAAGGGAGCCAGCCTCCGACGGCAGGTTTGCAGACCTCCCGTCCAGGCGTTTTTTCGACCTGACACGGAAGAAGGGAGCGCGAAACCGTTGGGATGGCACCCACCTGCTTGATTTGCAGGTTATCAACGGGTGACACGGCAGGGCGGGTGTTTTTTGAGTTTTATTCACATTATAGGAAGTTGTATTGCTACAAGTGGTAATTAGAACTAAGCGTGCATATGCACGCTTTTTTTGTGGCAAAATATTTAGGGTGGTACTGTGAAATACAAACTAAAAAACATATGTGGCGGTGTAATTATTGGCATTATCAACGGACTTTTAGGCGCTGGTGGAGGCATGTTGGCTGTGCCGCTTCTAAAAAAATCAGGACTTGGACAAAAAGAGGCTCACGCTACATCTATTGCGGTGATTTTGCCTTTATCTGTTATAAGTGCAACTACCTATCTGCTAAAGGGCAGTGTGACTTTAAGTGACTCTGTCCCCTATCTTTTTCCTGGTGCTTTAGGTGCGATTTTAGGTGCACTTTTGCTGGGTAAAATTTCTGATAAATGGCTTCGCAAGGTATTCGGTATATTTATGATTTGGGCAGGCATCCGCCTGTTGATGCGATGATTATAAGGTTTATTGCCGCTTTGATTTCAGGTGTTGCAGGTGCTCTTGGAATTGGTGGCGGAGGAATTTTGATAATATATCTTGCGGCAATTTGTAATATGAATCAGTTGCAAGCACAAGGAATAAATCTGCTGTTTTTCTTGCCTTGCGGTATTATCGCAGTAATATTGCACACCTTTGCTCGCAGAATTAAATGGAAAAGTGTGATTTGGTTTGTTTTAGGTGGTGTTCCGGGTGTTTTGTTTGGTGTGTGGTGTGCTGGCTTTATTGGAACACAGTGGTTAGGCAAAATTTTTGCCCTATTATTATTGTTTTTAGGAATTAAAAGTATATTTGCAAAAAACCAAGGCTGATTTAACATCAGTCTTGGTTTTTAATATAGTTTAACAATTGGTTTTTTTCGTTTTTCACCTTGCCCTCGGCAACGGATGAAAACAACTTTTGCAAAATTTCCCCCACATTTTTGCCCTTTATACCAAGCTCTATAAGATCGGTGCCTGTCAGTGCAAGTTGGTGCAAATTATAGCAAGCATTTCGTCTTTTTAATTCATCAACCGTTTGTAGTGTTAAAGAAATATCTTTACCACAAGCTTTTGCCGTTTGCAAATAGAGGTTAAATTTATCTTCGTTCAACTGACCTATTAAAAGCGCAGTTTGGGTTGCATCGGTTGGTGTTGACTGTATAATCTGACAACAGTACGAAGCAGATTTTATCTGCTTGTTTGATGTTTTTAAAGTTTGCATTACAGACTTTAATTTTTCGGTATCACTGTAAAGAGCAAACAATGCCGCTAATCTGATTTCTGCCACCAATGGCAGTTTTTCTGCAATTTCTGCAAATTGCATCAGGTCTTCCCTGTTGATTGGTTGCAAAAAAGGTAAAAGAACATCTACGTACTGGGTAAGTATCAATTTTATGGATTTGCCGCACAACAATTTGAATAGTTCTTCCCGAACACGTTCTGTTGATATATTTTTAAGCAAGTAGGAAAGTTTAATTATTGCATCTTTGGTAGTGGGATGGATTTCAAAGCCCAAAACCGACGAAAATCTAAGGGCCCGTAAAACCCTTAATCCGTCTTCGTTAAATCGCTTTTCGGGGTCACCTACACTACGAATAATTTTAGATTGAATGTCATTTTCGCCGCCATACAAGTCAACAAGATTACCCTCTTTATCCATCGCAATCGCGTTTACCGTAAAGTCGCGACGGGCTAAATCCTCTGTTAAATTGGGGGTGAATGTTACATTTTCAGGACGGCGGTTATCCTTATACTCGCCGTCAATTCGGTAGGTTGTAATTTCAACGGGAACTCCGTCGGTCAAAAGGGTGACTGTTCCGTGTTTAAGTCCTGTTTCAATAATCTTGCAATGAGCAAAAACAGACAACATTTGCTCGGGCAACGCAGAGGTGGTCAGGTCATAATCGTGGGGCTCATTACCCATCAAAGTGTCTCGGACACATCCGCCAACAAGATAACACTCGTAACCTGCTTGGTTTAAACTTTTCATGGCATTTATCACATACTGTGGAATTTCCATTGGCCCACCTCCTTTGGCATATATGAAAAATATATCAAAACCCGCTTTTTATGTCAAGATGCAAAAACACCTCTGTCAGTTGACAGAGGTGTTTTAAAGTTTAATTACAGAAGCTCGATAATAGCCATCTCTGCAGCGTCACCACGGCGGGGGCCGATTTTGGTGATGCGAGTGTATCCGCCGTTACGGTCAGAATACTTGGGGGCAATTTCTTCAAAAAGCTTCTTAACAACGTCTTCCTTAGTTACAAAAGCCATAACCTGACGCTTTGAATTAAGGTCGTTGCTCTTTGCAATGGTAATATATTTCTCGGCAACAGCACGAACTTCTTTTGCTCTGGTAACGGTGGTTTCAATCTTTCCGTTTTCGAAAAGGAAAGTAACCAAACCGCGAAGCATAGCAATTCTATGGTCGGTAGCTCTGCCGAGCTTTCTGGTACCTGGCATCTGATTTCACTCCTTGATACTAAAGTACAGGACACAAGGTCCTATCGTGGACTTATTCGTCCTCTTCACTCAAACCGAAGCCGAGTGAGGCCAACTTGGCAACAACCTCTTCAAGAGATTTTCTACCAAGATTACGAACCTTCATCATTTCTTCTTCGGTCTTACTAATAAGGTCCTCAACTGTGTTGATACCAGCACGCTTGAGGCAGTTGAAACTACGAACTGAAAGGTCAAGCTCTTCAATGGTCATTTCAAGAACCTTTTCCTTGCCCTTGTCGTCCTTTTCAACCATAATCTCGCCACTGTAAGCATCGCCGCTGAGATCAACGAAAAGATTAAGATGCTCGGTTACAACCTTTGCGGCAAGTGACACAGCCTCTTTGGCAGTGCAGGTGCCGTCGGTCCATACTTCGATGGTGAGACGGTCAAGGTCAGTAACCTGACCTACGCGTGTATTATCAACTGTGTAGTTCACCTTAAGAACAGGTGTGTAGATAGAGTCTACAGGAATGAGGCCAACAACAGTCTGTGCAGGCTTGTTGCGCTCTGCAGGAACATATCCGCGACCTTTGTCAAGCACAAGCTCCATATAAAGCTTGCCACCCTCAGCAACGGTTGCAATGTGAAGGTCGGGATTAAGAATCTCTACCTCTGCATCCTCTTTGATGGTAGCACCTGTTACTTCACAGGGGCCTTCTGCCTCAATATAAACTGTCTTGGGACCATCGGAATGAAGTTTCGCGTTAAGTCCCTTAATGTTCAGAACTATCTCGGTAACATCCTCTTTGACACCGGGGATGGTGGAGAACTCGTGAACTATACCGTCAATCTTAACAGAGGTGCATGCTACACCGGGCAATGATGACAGGAGTACTCTGCGCAAGCTATTGCCAAGGGTTGTGCCATAGCCTCTTTCAAGCGGTTCAATGACAAATTTGCCATAGTTGCTTTCAAGGCCTTCCTCTACTTCGATTCTGGGCTTCTCAATTTCGATCATTCAAAACCCTCCTTAAAAATTGTCAACGGTTAACCCGATTACTTAGAGTAGAACTCAACGATGAGCTGCTCTTCGATGGGAGCATCAATATCCTCGCGAGCGGGAAGATTGATAAGCTTTGCTTCAAGAGTTTCCTTGTTTACATCAAGCCACTGTGGCACAGGACGTGCACTGTTAGCTTCAAGAACATCCTTAATTTTTACGCTATCACGGCTTGCGCTCTTAAGTGCAATAACGTCACCGGCTTTAAGAAGGATAGAAGGAACATTTACCTTCTTACCGTTAAGGGTGAAGTGATTGTGAACAACAAGCTGTCTTGCTTCGGCACGTGAATTTGCCCAGCCAAGACGATAAACGATGTTATCAAGACGGCTCTCAAGAATGCGGAGAAGGTTTTCACCTGTAACGCCAACCTTCTTTTCTGCCATCTCAAAATAGTGATGGAACTGACCCTCCTGAACACCGTAATAACGGCGAGCCTTCTGCTTCGCACGAAGCTGGAGACCATATTCAGAGGTCTTCTTTCTGCCCTTACCGTGCTGACCGGGAACGAAGTTGCGGTCAACCATGGGGCACTTTTCTGAATAACATTTTGCGCCCTTGAGGAAAAGCTTTTCACCCTCGCGGCGACAAAGTTTGCATACCGGACCGGTATATCTAGCCATTTATAAGCACCTCCAAATAATTATACGCGGCGTCTCTTGGGGGGACGGCAGCCATTGTGAGGAATGGGGGTTACGTCTTTAATCATAGTAACCTCAAGACCTACGGTCTGAAGAGCACGGATAGCGGCCTCACGACCTGAACCGGGGCCCTTTACATAAACCTCAACGCTCTTAAGTCCGTGCTCCATAGCTGCCTTTGCGGCAGTCTCTGCTGCAGACTGTGCTGCAAAAGGAGTAGACTTTCTTGAGCCTCTGAAACCAAGTTCACCGGCTGATGCCCATGAAAGAGCATTGCCCTGTACATCAGTGATGGTAACAATAGTGTTGTTGAAGGTAGACTGAATATGGACTGCGCCTTTTTCGATGTTTTTCTTCTCGCGGCGACGGCGAGAAACTGTACCTTTTTTAGTAGCCATAACTATCTTCCTCCTATCTTACTTTTTCTTGTTGGCAATGGTCTTCTTGGGACCCTTACGGGTGCGGGCGTTAGTCTTAGAACGCTGACCGCGTACAGGAAGATTCTTGCGGTGACGAAGGCCACGATAGCAGCCAATCTCAACAAGGCGCTTAATATCGAATGCTACTGCACGGCGAAGGTCACCTTCGATTTGCAGATTCTTTTCGATATAATCACGCAATTTGGAAATATCATCCTCGGTAAGATCCTTAACTCTGGTATCGGGGTTTACACCGGTAGCAGCAAGGATGTCGCAGGATGTTTTGCGGCCAATGCCGTAAATATAAGTCAATCCAATTTCGACCCGCTTTTCTCTGGGCAGGTCAACACCAGCAATACGTGCCATGTGTTT
>JAZORF010000027.1:0-6939 GCA_045656545.1 Acutalibacteraceae bacterium
GTTTCCAAGTTCTGTTTGAACGTCTGTGTGAGTGAGACACCTTAATACCGAATGTAACCTCTTTATTGCAGATTTCACATTTAGCCATTATCTGCACCTCCTTTTAGTAATCAAAAAAGTACCATACAATAATAACAGACCCAACGAAAAAAATCAAGTCTTTTTTTAAAATTTTAAGCAGGGAGTTAAATATATGTCAAAAACCGCAAAATATATATCGGTAAAAGCTCTTGATAATATGAAAAACATCAAAGAAATCTTCCATTTTCCAACTAACAAAGATATTGTTATCCGCTCTTTTAAATCGGATAGCGGTGAAAACTGTGTAGTTGTGTATATTGACGGAATGACCAATACTGCCGCCGTTAACGATTTTATAGTGCGGGCACTGATGTCTTGTAAACAAACTCCCATTGATATTTTTAACACTGTGGAATTTAACGACTGCACCAAGGTTACCGATATGGACACGGTGGTGTCAAGAATTTTACTTGGTGACACTGCCGTCTTTGTTGACGGGTCAGACTTTAGCGCAGTTTGTGAAACCAAAGGATTCCCAAGACGGTCAATATCCACCCCTTTAACTGAAAACTCCATAAAAGGCTCCCAAGAGGCGTTCAGCGAAAGTATACGAAGCAACATATCTCTTGTGCGCCGAGGAGTACGGACTCCCGACCTGATAACCGAAATGATAACGGTGGGTGAAATCAGCAACGATATTTGCGGCGTAATGTATATTGCAGGACTTACCGATATGAAACTTGTTGAAAGGGTGAAAAAACGCCTAAAATCCATCAGGGCAGATTATGTGACTGGAAGCGGAATGATTGAACAGATGATAGGGGATTCGCGCTGGTCGGTTTTTCCCTCTGTTCTGTCAACCGAAAGGCCTGAACGGGCGGCACAGTATCTTAATGCAGGCAGAGTGGTTATTATATGCGACAATTCACCCTTTGCCTTGATTATGCCTGTCACTCTATCGGAATTTTTAGATTCCCCTGAGGGCAACCAACAACGATGGCAAAGCGGCTCCTTTTCCCGTATTATTCGCAGTTTCGCATTTGTTTTGGCGTTACTTCTGTCGGCAGTTTATATTGCGGTTATTAACTTTCACCACGAAATGTTACCACCTCAACTATTGCTTTTGATAGCACAGTCCCGTGCATCTATACCTTTTTCATCCCTTATGGAACTGCTTGTAATGGAACTCTTTTTTGAATTAGTGCGGGAAGCAGGGGTGCGCACCCCCTCTGCAGTGGGCGGAGCCATAGGAGTTGTGGGCGGACTGATACTTGGCTCTGCCGCGATAGATGCCAATATAGTCAGCCCTGTAACGCTGATTATCGTTGCGGTGTCGGGTCTTGCAAATTCGGTGCTCCCTGATTACGATATAAACTTTGCCGTAACCGTTTGCAAGGTGGCGTTAATTATCCTTGGCGGCACTCTTGGACTTTACGGAGTCTTTTTTGGTTGCGCCGCAATAGTATTGCTACTATCTTTGCAACGCTCTTTGGGGCTACCTTTTATAGAGGCACCTTTTTCATTTAAAACAGTGAATAGTAACGCCTTTGTGCAAATGCCTTTGTGGAAGCAACAAAAAAGAGCCAATGTTATCGGCAAAATAAGACCGCGTCAACAACCCAAAATATCAAGAGAGTGGGAAAATGATGAATAAAAGAATAACTGATTTCGGTGCTATCCTATCAATGTATGTGTGCATTTTCGGTGAAATAGTCTTTTCAGGCGCAATGAAAAGTGTGTATAATCTTGCAGGCAACAGTGCTTTTATTTGTTTTCTAATCGCAGGCGTGGCAGTGGTATTGTTGTCACCTTTGCTGTTAAGAGTCAAAACAGGCTTTGTAACAATGGCAATATGCTCTGTTTATTTGCTTTTGGTCCTATCACGCCTTGTAACAAGTATGGCACTTTTTCAGCGTAAGGGAATAATAATTGCAGTGCTTGTTATGCTTTTAGCTTTGTGTCTTTTGGCTTTTAGAGTCAAACTTCGCGGCGCATCAATATTTACTGCTCTTTCCTTCGTTGCGGTTGGTGTAGTGTTTATCCTATGCTGTCTGCTTGGAATAGGGGAGTACAAAATTTCAAACATTACGCCCGTTTTTAATAACGGAATAAAGGGCGTTGTTCTTGGTAGTATCAACGCTTTCTCTGTATTGTTTCCGCTTGTTTTACCTTTACTGTTCGTGGAAGAAAAGCAAAAAAAGACAAGCATAATCACTCTTTCTGCCTGCGTTTTTGGAATAGTGGCTTCCGCTTTTCTCGGAAGTCTTGCTTTTGGAGTAACTGCCTCCGACTATCAATCGGTAATAGCCGAAATCTCAAAGAATGTGTCTTTCGGCAAATTCTTTCAGCGTCTTGAGGGACTTGCCGACGCCGTCTATATCCTAACTGCAACTGCAACAATAGTGCTTGTTTCTGCTATGGTGGGTAGTGCCCAAAAGCAAAAGGTTAAGCAAAAAACATCGATTATTATGTTTGGCGCAGTGATGACTGTATTGTTAGCCGTTGCATTTTTATCAATCAACTTTGAAATCTTTTATGTTGCAGTGCAAACAGTGTCGGTTATCTTTGGCTTTTTGGTGCTTCTGTTAATCCCCGATATGCTTAAATTTAAAAAGATTATTCCTGTTGCAATGTCGCTTTGCCTTATGATGAATTTGTGCTCTTGCAGTGGCATAAGAGAGATAGAAAACAGTGTATACGTGGTGATTACCGCCTGCAACAGTGACGGTACAATAAGTCTTATAACCGAAAGCGGTAAGGGCGGTGAAATTTATACCGCCACTGCAAGCAGTTTTGCTGAGGCAAAAAACTCGGTAGAAACTCAGTATAGCGTAGAACTCACATACAGTCAGATGAGTGGAGTAATCATTGATAAAAACCATAGCAAAACAAAAGATATAATAACTGAAATAATAAATTCAAATATGCCCAATTCGGCAGTTGTCTATTTTTATAGCGGAAATTCAAACAGGTTGTATAAGGATTTAATTACTACCTATGACTCGGCTTTTGATTTTGTATCCTCCCTAAAACTCGGGCATAAAGAAAGAATGACAGTCTGCACTACCGTAAGTAAGATGAATACAAGTCTTGCAAAATCGGGCAGGGCAGAGGTGGGGATAATAAGCGAAAAAGGATATATAGGCAGTGCAGTGATAAACTCAGGTTAATTACAGTAATAAATGCACAGTTTGCAGGCATAAAATTCAAGATGGGTAGATTTAAAAGTACACATTGACAAAAAAATCACAAACTTTTCGCGAAATACTGCATAAAAGCGAAAAAACATTGACAAAAAATTAACAAACCCCTTGACAAAGCATTCGCAGTTGTTTTATAATGGCTATATTATTTTTAGGAGGTAATATTATGTCCAGAGTTTACAATTTTAGTGCGGGCCCTTCTATGTTGCCCGAGGCAGTTCTTAAAACTGCAGCAGCAGAAATGCTTGATTATAAAGGTAGCGGCCAGTCTGTTATGGAAATGTCACACCGTTCAAAGACATATCAGGCAATTATTGACGAGTGCGAGGCATTGCTCCGCGAGGTTATGAACATTCCTGATAACTACAAGGTTCTTTTCTTGCAGGGCGGTGCATCAACTCAGTTTGCAATGATGCCCCTTAACCTTATGACCAAAAACGGCAAGGCTGACTTTGTTGTTACAGGTCAGTGGGCAACCAAAGCTCAAAAAGAGGCTGCCCGTTACGGTGAAGCAAATGTTGTTGCTTCTTCAAAGGATAAGACCTTCAGCTACATACCCAAACTTGACAAGGCAACCTTTACTCCCGATGCAGACTATTTCCATATCTGCGTAAACAACACCATCTACGGCACCAAGTGGAACACCCTTCCCGAGACAGGTGATGTACCCCTTATCGGTGATATTTCAAGTTGCATTTTGTCAGAGCCTATTGATGTTTCAAAATTCGGTATGCTTTATGCAGGCGCACAGAAGAATATGGCTCCTGCAGGTCTTACCATTGTTATCATTCGTGAAGATTTGGTTGGAAATGCAAGTGACATTTGCCCCACCATGCTTAACTATCAGACCCATGTTGAAAACGGCTCAATGTTCAACACTCCTCCTTGCTGGTGCATTTATGTTGCAAAGCTTGTTCTTGAGTGGATTAAGAACGAGGTTGGCGGTCTTGAAGAAATGAAGAAGATTAACGAAGCCAAGGCAAAGATTCTTTATGACTTCCTTGACAACAGCAAAATGTTCAAGGGTACCGTTGTTCCCGAGGATCGCTCACTTATGAACGTTCCTTTCGTAACAGGTGATGAAGAACTTGACGCCAAGTTTGTTAAGGCAGCAACCGAGGCTGGCTTTGTTAACCTTAAGGGTCACCGTTCAGTTGGCGGTATGCGTGCATCTATCTATAACGCTATGCCTACTGAGGGTGTTCAGAAGCTTGTTGAATTTATGGCAAAATTCGAAAAAGAAAATTGATTGAGGTAATACATAATGTATAATATTAAAACTCTTAACAAAATTTCTCCTTGCGGTCTTACTCGTTTCAAGGGTGACAAATACACCTGCGGTGACGAGATTGAGGCTCCCGAGGCTATACTTGTACGCTCTGCTTCAATGCACGAGATGGAACTTCCCGAATCATTGCTTGCAATTGCCCGTGCAGGCGCAGGCGTAAACAACATCCCCGTTGATAAGTGTGCCGAGGCAGGTATCGTTGTTTTCAATACCCCCGGTGCAAACGCTAATGCAGTTAAAGAACTTGTTATTGCAGGTCTTTTCCTTTCATCCCGCAAGGTTGTGCCCGCTATTGATTGGGCAAAAACCCTTAAGGGCAACGGTGCCGAGGTTGGCAAAATGGTTGAAAAGGGCAAGGGCGCATTTGCAGGCCCCGAAATTATGGGCAAAAAGTTGGGCGTTATCGGCCTTGGCGCTATCGGTATTTTGGTAGCCAACGCCGCTTGCGCTTTAGGTATGGAAGTTTACGGCTATGACCCCTATTTGTCAGTTGATGCCGCTCTTAAGCTTGACAACTCTGTAAAGCACATTTCAGATGTTAACGAGATTTATACCGATTGCGACTACATCACCGTTCACGTACCTCTTACTCCAGATACAAAGAATATGATTAACGAGCAGTCTATCGCAAAGATGAAAAACGGCGTTAGAATTCTTAATTTCTCCCGTGGCGACCTCGTTAACAGTGCAGACATCGTTGAAGCACTTGGCAAGGGTGCTGTAGCATCATATGTTACCGACTTCCCCAGTGACGAGGTTATCGGTGTAGAGGGTGTTGTTGCAATTCCTCACCTTGGCGCATCTACTCAGGAATCAGAGGATAACTGTGCAGTTATGGCTGCAAATCAAATTGTTGATTACCTTGAAAACGGTAATATCAAGAACTCTGTTAATTTGCCCAGCGTTGTTGCACCTCGCACAACCGCCTGCCGTATCTGTGTAATCCACAAGAATATTCCTAATATGCTTACTCAGATTTCAGGTGCCGTTTCTGCTCTCGGCCTTAACATTGAAAAGATGGCAAACGACTCTAAGAAAGAGTATGCATATACCATTCTTGATGTTGATGAGCTTGTTGGTAAGGATGCCGCTGCATCAATTCTTGCTATCGACGGCGTTATCAAGGTAAGAGTTATTGTTTAAGTAAAAACTAAAGCCTATGCAAACCAAAGTTTGCATAGGCTTTTTCCTTTGCTGTTTTATAATTCTTCGGGTATTACGGGCCACAGTTCTTTAAACACAGCAATGTGTCCCGGAGTGATAACCTTATCCTCGTGCATATAGCCGAAGTACCAACGCTTAAAGTTAAAGGTGCGGTTAATTTCTTCAAGATAGCCGTTAAGCTTGTTAATTCGGTCGCCAAGACCCATTCGCATAAGCATAGAACTTTTAATCAGTGAGGGTGGCTCGTGGGTGAGAATAATATCAACCTCGCCGTTATTTTCTTCAAGGTTTTCAACTCCCTCTTCCATTTCAGCGGGGGAGGGCAATTCTTCTCTCCACCAAGTACGGCGCTCGGTGCGCATTTCTTTATCGTAACTTTCGCCGCCGCCAAAGGTAAAGTATTTAACACCATCTATGTTGAATATCTGGCCGCGGCACATATGGAACAGGTTGCCTGTTATACGGTGCACTCTGCCACCTTTCCAAACTGTTTCGCGGCAACTGTAAAGTTTGTCAAAATTTTCGTGGGTGCCGTCAAGAAAACAAACATTGTACTTTCTGCTTCCAAGTTCTTCAAGAATTTTGATTTCTTTAGATGAGCCGTCCCATAAAAAGCCGAAATCACCGCAGATTATAAGAGTATCGCCTGATTTAAGTTTGCGCAGTGCTCGGTCATACAATCTGTCTTCATCGCCGTGCATATCGCCCGTAATGTATACCATAAAAATACCTCTGAAATTTTTAAAAATTAAGGAAATATCTCTTTCAATATTTCTTCTTATCTGTTATAATAACATTATAAAGGAATTTTTACAATATAAATTGGAGAGATTTTAATGAAAAAGTTCGCACTTTCGCTCTGCGTTTCTATAATAACACTGGTTTTATTGGCATCAACACTCTTTGCATCTGCATATACACCGACCTTTGAAGTAAGCGCAAAAAACGCCTTGCTTGTTAATATTGATACCGACGAAGTCATTTATAGCAAAAACTCAAACGACCGCATTTACACTGCATCACTAAACTTTCTTATGAATGCATTTGTTGTGTGCGACAAGGCAAAACTTGACGATGTTGTTACCGTTAAAGGTGAGGTGGTTGACCGCTTGCTTGGCACGGGCGCAATAGTTGCCAATCTTAAAGATGGTGAGCAAATTACAGTTGGCGACCTTATGAGGTGTATGCTCATTGCATCTCAAAATGACGCGGCGCTTGTATTGGCAGAGTATGTTGGCGGCAGTACAAAGGGCTTTGTTAAAC
>JAZORF010000028.1:0-96895 GCA_045656545.1 Acutalibacteraceae bacterium
ACTACCCAATCGGGTAGTGTGCTTTTTTATCGGAAGGGATTCGAACCACGAAAGGAGCGCGTGCCGAGCAAAGCGAGGTAACGCGCGACAGAGCAATAGTCCGGTGGACTGTTGCGACTTTCGTCCAACCGAGCAACGCGAGGGCGTGTGTCAGATTAACAACTGCGCCATATTGGGTGCAGTGCGAAATTAACGATGAGAGCAAGTCTCATCCCCACTACCCAATCGGGTAGTGTGCTTTTTTATCGGAAGGGATTCGAACCACGAAAGGGAGCGCGTGCCGAGCAAAGCGAGGTAACGCGCGACAGAGCAATAGTCCGGTGGACTGTTGCGACTTTCGCCCAAAGGAGCGAAGCGACTGCGAGTTTTAGATTAACAACTGCGCCATATTGGGTGTGCTTTTCTTATTTGGCGGAATGTCGAGGGCGCTTGTCCCTACTTGTTTCTCGGACAGTGTGTGTCTAAACAACTTTTGCAATCTCTATCAGTGTTAGGTAAGCAACACATAAAATAATCACATTCATCACAACAACATTCAATAACGCTTCCTTTTTCATCTCGGTGTCACCGTTGCCTTTGCAATCGATACCGTTATTACCGGGCAACAATTCTATACCCGTAACATCAACAATCATATAAACGCCTCCCTTATAGACTAATTCATTATATAATGTATTAGTCTATATGTAAAGAGCAAAAATAAAATATTATCTCATTAAAATATGAGTTATGGAGAAATATCTTATGTTAAAGTTAAGAGCAATTGAATTATTAGAAAAACAAGGCAAAACAAAATACTGGCTTTATAAGCAGTTAGGTATGAGTTATCAGAATTTCAGCAAAATGATTAACAATCAAACCAAGTCTATAAGATACGAAAACATCGAAACTATGTGTCTGCTTTTTGACTGCACTCCCAACGAACTGTTTGAATTTACAAAAGAATAATTTTACGCCGCAGATTTTTTTGCGGCGTTTTTCATTTTTCGTCAAAATTTACAATGCAAAACCCTGTCAAATATGTCTCAATGTGGAAATTAAAAAAATTTTTTCCTACATATATATTTATCTTGAAAATCAGTGCAAAATAATGTAGAATATATCTGTTAAATTATCAAAGGACGGCGGCCTTTACTTTTACCGTTATTTTTAACCGCCAATAAGGAAGGAAAGTGTTTATTATGTCAAAAGAACGCAGAGTCGGCACAATCTCAAGGGGTATCCGTTGCCCCATCATCCGCGAGGGTGACAATCTTGCAGAGATTGTTGCAAACAGTGTTATTGAAGCTGCCCAGATTGAAGGCTTCGAACTTCGCGACCGCGACGTTATCTCTATGACCGAGTCTATTGTTGCCCGCTCACAAGGCAACTACGCAAGTGTAGACGCCGTTGCAGCCGATGTTAAGGCAAAACTTGGCGGTGACACCGTTGGTGTTATCTTCCCCATTCTTTCACGCAACCGCTTTGCAATTTGCCTTAGAGGTATTGCAATGGCTGTTAAAAAGGTTGTAATTATGCTCAGTTACCCCTCTGACGAGGTTGGCAACGAGCTTATCACTCTTGATATGGTTGAGCAAGCAGGCATTAACCCCTTCTCAGATGTGCTTAATATTGAGCAGTATCGCAAGCACTTTGGTCATTACAAGCACATTTTCACAGGTGTTGACTATGTTGAATATTATACCGAGCTTGTTCGCGGCTGCGGTGCAGAGGTAGAGATTATTTTTGCCAACAATCCCCGTGCAATTCTTGATTATACCGACCGCGTGCTCACCTGCGACATTCACACCCGTCAGCGTACCAAGCGCATCCTCAAGGAAGCCGGCGCAAAGGTTGTTTGCGGTCTTGATGATATTCTTAACGCTCCTGTTAACGGAAGCGGCTACAATGCAAAGTACGGTCTTTTAGGCTCAAACAAATCATCTGAAGATGTTGTCAAACTTTTCCCCAACGAGTGTCAGGATTTGGTGCTTGATGTTCAAAAGCGCATTCTTGATGCCACAGGCAAGCATGTTGAGGTTATGGTTTACGGTGACGGCGCATTCAAGGACCCCGTAGGTAAGATTTGGGAACTTGCTGACCCCGTTGTTTCACCCGCTTTCACCGAAGGTCTTAAGGGCACTCCCAACGAACTTAAACTTAAGTATCTTGCCGACAACGACTACAAAGATTTGTCAGGTGAAGAACTTAAAGAGGCTATTTCAAAGAAAATCCGCGAAAAAGACGATGACCTTTTCGGAACTATGGCTGCACAGGGCACTACTCCCCGTCAGATAACCGACCTTATCGGTTCACTGTGTGACCTTACCAGCGGTTCAGGCGACAAGGGTACCCCCGTTGTTTTGGTGCAGGGATACTTTGACAACTACACCAACTAATTCAGCGTTTTAGGGAGGTTAAAATTATGCAATCAAATGTCAGACCCGAGTCTATGGCTCGTATTACTACAAAAGAATTGGCAGATGCCTTTATTGCTGAGCAGGTTGCCGAAGTTCGCGCACAAGTTGGCGACAAAAAGGTACTGCTTGCCCTTTCAGGCGGTGTTGACAGTTCAGTTGTTGCCGCTCTGCTTATAAAGGCTATCGGCAAACAGCTTATCTGTGTGCACGTTAATCACGGACTTATGCGCAAGGGTGAAAGTGAGCAGGTTGTTGACGTGTTCGGCAAGGCTCTTGATGCTAACCTTGTTTATATCGATGCTACCGACCGCTTCCTCAATCTTCTTGAGGGTGAGGCAGAGCCTGAGAAAAAGCGCAAGATTATCGGCGGCGAGTTTATAAAAGTCTTTGAAGAAGAGGCAAGAAAACTTACCGATGTTGATTTCTTGGCACAGGGCACCATTTATCCCGACATTCTTGAGAGTGACGGAGTTAAGGCTCACCACAACGTTGGCGGTCTTCCTGAGGATATGAAGATGGAACTTGTTGAGCCTGTTAAACTGCATTATAAAGACGAAGTTCGCGTTGTTGGTGAGGCTCTTGGTCTTCCTCACGCTATGGTTTACCGTCAGCCATTCCCCGGCCCCGGTTTGGGCGTAAGATGCCTTGGCGCTATCACTCGTGACCGTCTCCACGCTCTGCGTGAGGCAGATGCCATCCTCCGCGAAGAGTTTGACAACTGCGGTCTTGCCGAAAAGGTTTGGCAGTATTTCATCGCAGTGCCCGATTTCAAGAGCGTAGGCGTTAAGGACGACAAGCGTTATGAGGGTTGGCCTGCAATCATCCGCGCCGTTAATACTACCGACGCTATGAGCGCAACTATTGAGGAGATTCCTTACGCTGTGCTTCATAAGATTACCGACCGCATCACCCACGAGGTAGATGGTAGCAACCGTGTACTTCTCGACCTCACTCCCAAGCCAATCGGCACTATCGAGTGGGAATAATTTTAAATGGCTTTTGAGTGGCTTGAAATCAAATGATTTCAAGCCACTTTTCTGTTTCATTTTTAAAGATTGGAAAAATTCCAAGAAAACTTTGCAAAAACCTCTTGACAAGTTTACTTGTCAGTGTTACAATTCAACCGTGCACAGAAAACTTGGCAAAGGAGATTTATTATGAACAAGGAAGATATATTAAAAAAGAGCCGCAACGAAAACAAAAACGGTGACGAAAGAGAAGAAAAAATCAGATTGCGCTCATACGCTACAAGTGCCGCTATCGGTGCTCTTATTTGTATGGTATTGGTGTGTATCGAAAACGTTATATTTGACAGAAGCACAACACTTATATGGATTATATATTGTGGAATGATGTTTTCAAAATGTATATTGGACGCCATTTTGTTAAAAAAGAAATCCGATATCTTTTTATCTGTACTTTGGGGACTTTGTTTTGTAATAGATATTGTTATTTATATATTAGATAATATAGGGTGCTGATATGAAAAGATTATATGCAAAAAGCGAACTGCTTTTTTCTCTTTTATGGATAGGATTGTATGTCGTTCTTTTCAGCATTGCCGACAATTTTTCGCAAATGCTTGGAATAGAAAAAATCATCACCACTCCTCTTTCTGTTGGTTTGGTTGCTGTTCTTTTTCTATGGTTAAAAAAGAGTGGATTATTAAACAAATACGGCCTTTGTAAGATTAGTGGTAACTACAAAACATACCTTTATTTCATTCCCTTTGTTCTTTTATCAACCTGCAACTTTTGGAATGGATTGACGATGAATTTATCAATTACTGAAACTGTATTGTATATTGTGAGTATGTTATGTGTAGGTTTCATTGAAGAGGTTATTTTCAGGGGATTTTTGTTTAAATCCATTTGTAAAGATAATGTGAAGAGTGCCATCATTATTTCAAGCATTACCTTTGGCTTTGGACACATTGTTAATTTACTCAACGGTGCAGAGTTTTTGTCAACAATGCTTCAAATTGTTTACGCCGTAGCAATCGGTTTTGCATTTACTGTTTTGTTCTACAAAAGTGGAAGTATTATCCCTTGCATCGTTACCCACAGTGTTGTCAACGCAACAAGCGCTTTTTGTGTTGAAGGTACGACAGTTATGGACGTTTTTTCAGCGGTTGCAATCACAGTAATAGCCGCTTTGTATGGCGTATTTATTTTACTAAAAACGAAGGGAATCTCTTATGAATAAAGATGAAATTTTAGCAAAGAGTCGCAACGAAAACAAAAATGGTGACGAACGTGATTTGAAGAATAGAGAAAAATCCTATTCTATCAGTGCCGGTGTAGCAACGCTTGTGTGCATTATTATGGCTACAATAGAGGAGATGCTATTTCAAAGAAGTGCTTTGGATATTTGGGTGATATATTGCGCCATCGAATTTGCTACTGCGCTGTCCGGTGCCATTCTCTCTAAAAAGAAATGGCTCGTAGGACTATCTATATTTATGGGTATTGTGTTAGTGGCAATGGTATATTTCTATATTCGTGAAAATTTAGGATGTTGATATAAGAAGATTGTCTGTGAGGTGATTTGTTATGAATAAAGATGAGATTTTAGCAAAAAGCAGAAAAGAAAATCGAGATGGAGACGAGCGAGAAATACAGATTTTAGCCAATTCTTCAAAAATTGGGATGGCTGTCGGGGGCATATTGTCAGCAATTATAGTTATTTTTTCAAGAGTTGTTAATGAGCCCTTACTGGGATTGTCAGCCTGGGCAGTATATTTTTCAATGTTTGGGAGCAGACGCCTTTATCAGTTTATTCAAACTAAGGAAAAGATTAGGTTGTTGCAATCAATCATTGGTATCGCATTTGCTCTTGCTTGCTTTGTCGGAATGATTGTTTTGGGGTTACAGCAATGAAAGAGGATACATTAGTACTAAAAAACAATTTGAAGGAATACCGAACACAAGCAGGATTTTCACAAGCACAGCTTGCAGAAATGGTAGGCGTTTCGAGAAATACAATCAGTTCTATTGAAACGGGACAATTTAATCCGACCGCCAAACTTGCTCTTGTTTTGTGTATTGCACTTGATAAGAGGTTTGAGGAACTGTTCTATTTTTGAGGAGGATAACAATGTTAGTGTTTCTTGAAGGCCTAGTAATGTGCTTTATATTGCTTATTATTTGCGTCATTGGGATAGCCAATGGGCCGGTGGGACTTGTTAATTTTTACGAACCAGACGTTCAGCAAAGAGTAGTAGAGCTTGGACTTACTACAAAAGCCAGAATTAAAAGAAATAATATGATTTCAGCAATTGCCTTATTTCTGCCTTGCTTTACCCTTGTGCCTTTTATGGTTTATTACATAAACGGTGCGAATAATTTTTTGAGTGGCTTTTTGCAAATGTCCGCAATCCTTTGGATTATGGGCATCTTTGACCGCCTTTTTGTTGATTGGTATTGGGTAGGCAAAACAAAAGCATGGCAGATTGAGGGAACGGAGGATCTGAAACCTTACATCCCGGTTAAGATGCTGATTGTTAAATGGAGTTTTACGCTGATTGGGTTTCCGGTAATCGCTGCGGCGATTGCAGGCTTGATGACATATATAATAGGGTGATCGAAAATGAAGATGATGTATATATTATGTCAATGGACTTGGGGAATTTTACAAACATTACTCGGTTTTCTTGTGTTTCTTTTGCACATTAAAAACAAACACTACTCATATTATGGAGCAATCGTTACAGAATGGGAAAGCAAATCAAGTGTTTCACTCGGCTGCTTCGTATTTGTTACAAAAGAGCCTTATTTTGCAGATAAGCTGCCGGATATTCCGGTCAATGAATTGTCCTCAAGACTATTGGTCCACGAATACGGACATACAATTCAATCTCTGATATTAGGACCACTTTACTTAATTGCTATGGGAATACCCTCTACTTTGTGGGGGTTTTTACCATCAGCCGCCAAAAAGAGAAAAACGAAAAATCTATCCTATTTCTCTTTCTTTACAGAAAGATGGGCAAATTATTTGGGAGAGATCATTACAAAAGAAAAATCAATGGAACAATTATTGATTGATTAGAAATTGGAGAAATTAGAATATGAAATTCCAAATTAGAAAATATCTTCCGTCAATATTGCTCTTTATTGTTTTTGAAGCAATCGCCATAACCTTGTGGCTAACTAAAAACAACTTGTTTTATTTATTTAATTTTTCTTACATAGGATGTTCTATTTCGTTGGGACTTCTTTTGTTTGCGCGCAATTACAAACATGCAAGAAGGATTGTTCAACTGCTTGTCGGTTGTTATATGCTCTTTTATCTCGGTTTATGTTGTAATGAGAATATGCAGATAGAAGGGTTTTGGTATTACTTATTTACCGGCGTATTTGAAGCGGCTACGATTCATTATGCAGTAGCAAAAATATTTGGACCTTTACTGTTTGGGCGAGGCTGGTGTGGTTATGCCTGTTGGACAGCGATGGTGCTTGATTTTCTTCCGTACAAAACACCAAACCATAAAAGAAGAAAGATTGGATTTATTCGTTATATAATATTTGGAGTGTCATTGGTATTCGTTGGAGCGTTGTTCCTGTGTAAAGTAGGAAATCTTGAACGCATAATGTTTTGGAGTTTCCTTATTGGAAATGTCCTCTATTATATAGTAGGAGTTATACTTGCCTATTTGTTCAAGGATAATCGTGCTTTTTGTAAATATATTTGTCCGATAACGGTATTTTTAAAGCCAATGAGCTATTTTTCAACACTTCGTATTCAATGTGATAAAAACAAGTGCGTATCTTGCGGAAAATGCAAGGCTGTATGTCCTATGGATGTTGATATGACCGACAACGCAAGAAATAGAGCGAATGGGACCGAGTGTATTTTATGTATGGAGTGTGTGAAAAACTGCCCTAAAAACGCTTTGTAGTTTCAAAAAAACGAATGCTACGCAGCGTTGCATATCTGCCACAATGCGATTCTTGTTTTGTTCGATGCCACTTTATATTATAAAGTTGCGAAAGCGAGCAATTACAAGATATGGAGGAACTTACTATGACAATCGGTGAGAAAATTAAAAACGCAAGAACGGAAAATGGACTTACCCAAGAGGAACTTGCAAACAAAATGATGGTATCTCGTCAAGCGATTACAAAATGGGAGTCTGATAAGGGCATACCGGATGTTTCAAACCTCAAATTACTTGCACAACTTTTAAATGTAAGTGTGGACTATCTGTTGGATGATGGCGGTGATATTGACATCAAGGTTATTCGTGAAACGATAGATATTTCAAAATATGGAAAAGCAATTATCAAGAAAAAACTGACAGACAAACTGATGCTTGAAAAGTATCCTGATGCTGAAATAAGAACGCTATTGGCACAAAAGAAACGAGATAAAGTGGACAAGGTATTGGATTTTTTCGTTGAGTTCTTTACACCTTTGTGCGGGCTTAGTGATATACGAAACAGTTTAAAATTACTGGGGACAGAGTATTATCTTGTCAACGAAGAAAATCGACAGTTTTTTGTAGTGGTCAACTACAAAGAGGGATATATGGAAAGCCGTCGAACAGCGGATTTTCGCAATTCCCGAACAGGCGATAAATTCACCATAGGAGATATGGTTTTTACCGATTGCGGTAATGTGTTGCGCAAGTAAATTAGGTTTTTACAAGTCATAATGCAGTTCTACAGTTGCTTTTTTAAGACTCTTGAATTCTCAGACGAAACAACTTATAATATCCTTGTCTGCGTGGCAACACTATGCAACAAAAAACTCAGTCAAAACAATAACTTTGAATAAATTGAGGGTATATATGAAAACACGCGATTATTTTAAACAAAACTATAAAGTCTTCTTAACGGCAATTTCTTTTTTAGCGTTAATAATTATAACATTGCCGGCAACAAAGATTGGCATTTTGCATACCATACCGCTATTTATTGCAGGTCCAATTGCTATTATTTGTAAAAAAATATGTGTTGATAATATAAAAGAGGATAAACCTGCTCTGTACGGAGGAATATGCTTTGCTATCTATTTAGGCGCTATGTTCTACAAACGGTGGGTGTCGATTTCTAAACTCAACTCAATTGCATCACTTTTACATATACCAAAAAAAGCACTTGTAATGGTGGGAACTATCATCCTTACCGTTTGTGTTGTGTATTTTTTGATTTGGTTGTTCCAAAAAATACACGCAACGCTAAAATTGAACCAAAACAGTATTTTGAAAAAAGACTTGTTTTGGGGCATGATAGCATCAATTATTGTCGTGTTTATTTCCCAAATAATGATAGGGTTAGATATCTTATCAATGGGTTGGTTCAGATTTATTTGGGATGTTCTGATAGTATATACGGTGCTGTTGCTTATATACTGTTTAGTTGGAAAAATTCAAGCATCTGTTGCTTTGGGAACAATAGCATTTATGATTATTTCCACAATAAATCGATATGTTTATAACTTTAGAGCACGATTGTTTGAGCCGATTGATGTTTTGTCTGCTGGAACAGCAATGAATGTTGCAGATAATTACAGCCTATTTCCCATCCCTTTTGATATAATTGTTGGATGGGTAAATTGGATAGCTCTTATTGTAGCCACCTTCATATTGTTCTCAGGTAAAAAGCACAAATTATCCGGCAAAAACAGACTGAAAATTCTTGCTTGTTGCACACTGAGTGTTGCCTTGATTTTTGGTTATGTGCATGTGATTAAAACATATCACTGGGAAAAGCAAGGCGCCCAATTTAATGGCTATGTTTTGGATTTTGTTTCAAAATTTAAGGAAATGTCTCCGAAAAAACCAAAAGGATACAGTGACGAAAATCTTGTTGTTTTGTCAGAAAAATATAAAGATAAAAAATCAGATGAGACCGTCAAAGAAAAGCAACCCCACATTATTGTAATTATGGATGAAGCATTTTCCGACCTTAGCGTTTTGGGAAATGTTTCAACCAATAAAGAAGTAACTCCCTTTATTTCAAGCCTTAAGCAAGATGCAATTTCAGGTTATGCATTAACGTCGGTATATGGAGGCAACACCGCTAACTCCGAATATGAGCTTCTCACCGGAAACACAATGGCGTGGCTAACTCCAAACACCGTTCCATATCAACGAAATATAGATGATTCCACTTATTCTATGGTGTCTTATCTTAAGTCGGGCTATGGGTATAACTGTATAGCCATGCACCCATATTTATCTAGTGGTTGGAATCGTCCTTATGTATATGAAAAATTAGGCTTTGATGAAATTTTGTTTTTGGAGGATTTCCCGCAAAAAAACCGCATAAGACAATATGTAAGCGACCAAGAAATGTTTGAAAAAATAATTGAAACATATGAGAACAAGCAAAAAGACCCGTTGTTTCTATTTGGCGTTACAATGCAAAACCATGGTAACTATTATTATTCAGGCGAAAATTTCACTCCCTCTGTTTCACTCGACGGCTATAAAAACAGCCATCCTGATGTAGAGCAATATCTTTCTTTGATTCATGAAACCGACAAAGCTGTTGAAAACCTGATTTCATATTTTTCAAAAGCAGAAGATGATGTTGTTATTATGTTCTTCGGTGACCATCAACCAAAACTAAACAACCGTTTTTATGACGAGATAGCTGACGGCAACCAAGATTCACTGGAATGGCAACAAAAAATGCATATGGTTCCATTCTTTGTTTGGGCCAATTATGATATAGAAGAAAAAGAGGTTGAGTGTGTAAGTCTGAATTACCTGTCATCTTATATTTATGATGTTGCTGGTATATCGCTGCCACCATACAATAAGTTTTTAACCGATATGGAAAACTCTATTCCTGCAATCAATGCAAACGGATTTTTCTCAAAAAAGTCAAATCGCTTTTTGACATTTGATGAAGCCTCTGACGCCGAGCAGAAATGGTTAGAAACGTACAAAATCTTACAGTACAACAGTATGTTTGACAGAAAAAATAAAAACGAAGTATTTTTCCAGAATTTGAAATAGGCATAACACTAAACGGCTTGAAAGTATATCTTCCAAGCCGTTTTTCGTTTCATTTTATAGGTTATGGTTACGGGGTAGTTTCCGACGAACTGAATTTCACTTACGGCAATAGGCTTCTATGGCTTCACAGATAAACTGGGATGTACCATCAGCATGCTTATCAATGTTATTCTTAAAGCGTTCATCTGTAACATACATCTGACCGAGACCCGCTAAAATCTCCTTTGTGCAAAGATAGTAATTTTCGGTGATATGGTTCTGTAGCATTTTTACAAGGTTTTGCGCTTCGGCGGAATCAGGCATTTCGTCCTTTTTCATACAAATCGCAAACTCTGCCATGATATTGTCCATTCCATCGGCAAGGTTATTCCATCTCTGCTTAGAATAGTTTTTTGTCCGTTCTTCATATTCCTTATATGCGGAGGTTGCTCCCCATTTTTCTTGAGTCTCCACCTTGTGTTTTTCAAATTCGCTGTTGTCAAATGCTTTCACAACATTTTCTCCTTTCATAGCACCATCAATGGCTGAAATCAGCCTTTCTAACCGCTCCTTTTTGAGTGTGAGCAAATGTTTTTGCTCCTTCAATGCCTTGTTTTTGTCATAATTAGGGGATGACAAAATCTCTCCGATGCTTTTTAAAGAAAAATCAAGTTCACGGTAAAATAGAATCTCTTGCATACGAAGAAGGGAGTTTTCATCGTAATAACGATAGCCTGTAAATTGGTCAACATGAGCAGGCACCAACAATCCTATTTCATCGTAGTAATGCAGTGTGCGCACGCTTACACCCGTAAATTCGGCAAATTCCTTAATCAGCATTTTCAATTTTATCACCTCACAAAAAGAGTATACACTATGACGGTGCGTAAGGGTCAATAGTTTTTTAAAAAATATTGGTTTGTGTTTGATAATTTTTATTTATCAAACTGTTTTGTTATATTATACCACATCAGAAGTCCCTTTGAAATCGGTTATAATTAGAATTTAATTAGTTTTAGGGTATAAGGCATTGAGTGGGAACAAACGCTTTTTTATATGTTGCAAAGGGGGTACTATATAGGTTATAATGATTAAAAGTGTTTTAGGAGGTGGCAAAATGTATTCTCGGGTTTATGTGGAAATCACTAATATTTGCAATATGAATTGTTCATTTTGCCACGGTCACAACCGACCACTAAAGAGGATGAGCAAAGAAGAATTTTGCACCATTCTTGACAAACTTCAGGGGCAGACGGAGTACATATACTATCACCTGATGGGTGAGCCTCTCACCCACCCTGAGTTGCCCGATTTTTTAGAATTAGCACGCCAAAAGGGATACCGCTCGGTCATCACCACCAACGGCACGTTGCTTCGCAAAGTGGGGCAACAGATTATCACCGCCAAGCCCCACAAAGTCAACATATCTTTACACAGTTTTGAGCAAAATGACGGAGTTGATTTTGACGCCTATCTGACTCAGGTTGCAGATTTTGCCGATGATGCATCTAAGTCGGGGATTATAATCTGCCTCAGGCTTTGGAACAAAGGCGGTGACGAGGGCAAAAACGACAAGGTGCTTGATTTTTTGCGCACCCACATTAACGGAGATTGGTCCCTTAACACACGGGGCATGCGAATACGGGATAAGCTCCATCTTGAGTGGGGCGACCGCTTCAGTTGGCCTGACAAATCGGCACCTATTCAAAGCGACAATGTCTTTTGCTACGGGCTAAAAGACCATTTCGGCATTCTGTGTGACGGCACCGTTGTGCCCTGTTGCCTTGACAGTGAGGGTGTAATAAACCTTGGCAACATTTTTGAGCAGGATATTACTCAGATTCTAAACTCCCCACGGGCAAAGGCAATGGCAGAAGGATTCAGGTGCCGAAAAGCCATCGAGGACTTGTGCCGCCGTTGCGGATATGCCACAAGGTTTAATTGATATCAATATGTTAAATATGGTACTATTTAGTTGATGATTATATGGCAGTTCAATACAAAGTTCAGACAAATCCAGTAATATATCATAGGTGGAAAATCCTTGGTCAAAGCCATCATCGGCAGTGTCATCAAAAGAGGACTCTTCATCAGCAGTATCGCCAAAATATTATTCGTCTGCGGCATCGTCGCAATACACCTCTTCAAGATATTACTCATCAACCCCTGTTTCGTCGGCGGTATCAAGTGCAAAGCCTAATGTCAACGGCAAAATACTCTTTCGGTCTCTGGCAACGCATATCGAGAGAATTTTAAAAATAATGCCAGCAGAGACGCAGACCAGCGTGACGAAAGTCGAAACGGCGGCGGTATATCTGTAACGGCAGGAGACGAAAACATCTTGCGTAACAATTCCCCACCGATGATGTAAAAAAACAGACGGCACATAGGCGTTGTACCCTTAAGGATACAACGCCAGTTTTATTCGCCAAAGCCGAGTGGTATTGCTCCGCAGTGATATTCGGCTACCGCCGAGTGTTATTGCCTTCGGCAGTTTATGGCGAATAAAATATCACTATTAAAACATATTTTCCTTTTGAGATAGTAAAACCTCCCGATTTCTCGGGAGGTTTTTGCTGTTCTGTTAACCCTTAATAGTATCATATGGTGTAGCTGTTTTTACTTTTCAACAAATTTTACTGCGGTGCCGTAAACAATAACCTCGGCAGCCCCCTGCATAACTGCAGATGATGCATAGCGTACATTTATAACGGCATCGGCGCCCAATTCCTCAGCCTCTGCAACCATACGCTTGGTGGCAAGTGCACGAGCCTCGTTCATCATCTCGTTATATGACTTTAGCTCACCGCCAACCAAGGTTTTAAAGCTTTGAGCAATATCACTGCCCAGATGCTTCGACTGAATTGTGCTGCCTTTAACCAAGGATAGTGTCTGCAATTCCTTGCCGGTAATAAAATCAGTATTTACTAAGATCATCTTCTTCACCCTTCTTTATTTCTTTAATTCTGTCTATGCAAACCTTAACTGTTAATATGATAAAGGCAAGAGGAATAATTCCCAGCAAAAGCTTAAAAACTCCCTCTATAATCCACATTAAAAATCCAAAGTATACAACATAATACGCCGCCGTTATAACGGTCACAAGAATGGGTGCAACCATTTTTCTTTTGTGAGATTTCATAGTGTCACCTCGCGTTTTAACTTACAGCGTTTTAGCAATTTCTTTAAGATATTCTCTGAGCCCTTCACCGATTTCGCTATGCTTAAGACCAACCTCAATCTGTGCCTTCATAATACCCAACTTGTTGCCCATATCGTAGCGGGTGCCAATGTAATCCACCGCAACCATCCCCTCTTTGCGAGCAAGGGTGGCCATTGCATCGGTTAGTTGAATTTCGCCTCCTGTACCTGCAGGAGTATTTTCCAAAATGTCAAATATTTCGGGAGGAAGCACACATCTGCCCAAAATAGACCAGTTAGAAAACATCTTTTCAACAGGCGGCTTTTCAATCATATCGGAAACAGACATAACTCGGTCTGCAATAGGCTCCACCTTCAGTGAGCAGTACTTAGATACATCCTCAACAGGCACCTGCTTAACGCCAACGGTACCCTTGCCGTACTTTTCGTAAGCCTGGCAAAGTTGACCTGTAACTGCCACATCAGACAAGATAACATCGTCACCGTAAAGGACTGCAAAGGGCTCGTTACCCACAAAGGTACGGGCGGCAAGAACGGCGTGCCCAAGTCCTTTTGGCTGATGCTGACGGACAAAATGAATATTTGCAAGGGTAGCCAAGGATGCTAATTTATCGGCATCCTCGTTTCTGCCTTTTTTGCGAAGCAAATCCTCAAGTTCGTAGGAGTGGTCGAAATGGTCCTCAATAATGCCTTTGCCACGGTTGGTAATAATAAGAATATCGGTGATACCTGATGCCACCGCCTCTTCCACAATATACTGAATGGCAGGCTTATCAACGATAGGAAGCATCTCTTTAGGCATTGCCTTGGATGCAGGAAGCACACGGGTGCCAAGACCTGCTGCAGGAATTACTGCTTTTGTAACCTTCATATAAAAACTCCTTATCCGAAAAATGTTAGTATAAGATTAGAAATAAAATTCATTGTATACATAATTGCGGCGGCACTAAAAATATTGCATCCGCCTGCGGCAATAATAGCAGAGGTAATATCGGCGGCAAAGCGGTCGTCTTTTTTAATCTCACTAAGGCGGATTGACACACGCTTTCTGTACAAATAGTCGCCGTACACACCAAACACAACGCTAACCGCCACAATTAAAATTGTACCCAAAAAGTAGAGCACCCACGCAATTGGCGGTATGGACTGCGCCAAATTGAGCAAATGGTCGTATGCCGCCTCTGTTTTTGGCAAAAGCGCCTCTATTGTAATATTATTGGTTGTAAGATAGGTGTAAAGGGATATATTCCAAGGGGTCTGCATTACCGTTGCCAACAGTGAAAAGAGGATGGCAACCAATCCCTCGCGATAGCACTTGCGGAAAAATAGCCAAATGTAAGTAAACAAAAAGGCAGACCAATTCCAACCCGTCTTTTTGTTTTGGTCGGCAGACCGTTTGAAAATAGGTATATATCGCTGAGTGTTAACACGCACATAACTTGCAACCTCACTTACAGGGTGACCGTCAAGATTTTCGTTAGGATTAACACCGCCGTATGGGTCAATGTTGGGAAAGGTAGAATAAGCGCCTGTAAAGCCCCCTTGACGCTGCTGACCCGCCTCAACAAAAGGTGTTCCGCAATAGGGACAAAAGAGGGTGTCACTGGTGCTTCTTTTACCGCAACGGGCACAAACGTGGCCGTCTCTATCAAAAGGGATTCCCTCAGGTCTCTCTTCTTTTTCAGGTTGGTTTTCAGTCTCAACCTCTTCTTCCACTTGAGTCTCTAATCCGTGGTTTGCCTTGTTGGCGCACTCACCCAACTGATTGTAACAGTCGCGATGATGGGGAGCACCACACTCGGGGCAATATACAACATCGTCATCCTCAAAGAGAATGGCGTGACAATAAGCACATTTATCTTGTTTTTGTGGCACAAAGGTCACCTCATTTCCTATTTTATTATTGTACTACTATTTAAACTTAATATCAACCCTCTATTTTTGTTGACAAAAAAGGATTTTTAGTATATCATATAAATATATGAGCATATATTCATATGTTAGGAGTTGTATTTATGAGTGAATGTTGCGTTCATCCCGAAAAAACGGAAGAAATCAAAGGTCAGTTGCCCGATTCCTGCCAGCTTTTTGACTTGGCAGAGTTGTTTAAGATGTTTGGCGACTCCACCCGAATAAAAATTATATCTGCCCTTACCCACCGAGAGTTGTGCGTGGGTGATATTGCCGCCGTGCTTGATATGGGGCAGTCAGCAATATCTCATCAACTACGCCTTTTACGGCAGTCGGGGCTTGTGCGGTGCAAACGGCAGGGCAAAACAATGCTTTACGCCCTCGCCGACAGTCACGTGCAGGATATATACCGCATTGGGTGGGAGCATATAACCGAAAAAGAGGGTGACAGTAATGCTTGACAGTTATATTCTTGAGGGACTTCACTGTGCCGACTGCGGTGAAAAAATCCGCAAAGCCGCCTGCGAATTTGACGGAATAGACTCCGCTCATCTTAACCTTGCAAGAGGGGTACTTACACTTGACGGCAGTGAGCAAAACCGCACTCACGCCCTGCAACAGTTGTGCAACTCGATTGAGTCGGGTATAACCGTAAAGCGCGTAGGTGATACCAAGCCCCAGCAAAGCCATACTTCACCGCTTAAAGAGTTTTGGCAGATTGGTCTTGCCGCTATTTTGATTATAACGGCAATTATCCTTGGCGCATTAAATTTTAATATTGTATGTAATATTATGCTTACCGCCGCAACCTTGGTGGCAGTATTTAAGCCTGCCCTTATGGGTATAAAGGGCGTTATCAAAGAGCGCAGTCTTGACGAAAACTTTTTGCTTACCCTTGCGGCAGTCAGTGCTATTTTTATCGGTGAATATGTTGAAGCGGCGGCAGTCACTTTGCTTTTTGCGGTAGGTGAAATCATTGAAAGCCGCGTTACCGCCAAATCCCGCAAATCCATTGAAAAACTTAGTGAAATCCGCCCCGACACAGTCCATACCGACAACGGAGACCGCCCTGCCGCTCAAATAAAAGTGGGTGAAATTATAATCGTGCACCCATACGAGCGCATTGCTCTTGACGGCATTGTGGTGGGTGGCTCAGGTCAAATTGACGCCTCTGCCATTACGGGTGAAAGTATTCCTATTACCGCTGAATACGGCACTGGGGTTCTTGGCGGAATGACGGCAGGGGCAGGTATGCTTCGAATTCAGGTTACGGGGGACTATGAAAACTCTGCCGCCGCGCGCATTATAAAACTTGTAGAAGAATCGGAAAACCGCAAAGGCAACGCTCAGCGTTTTATCACCCGCTTTGCCAAAGTTTACACGCCTTTTATGGTGATTTTGGCACTGCTTATAACCATTACTCCTTGGCTTGTGACAGGCACATTCTCTGTCGATTGGCTTCGCAAGGCTCTTGTATTTTTGGTGGCATCCTGTCCTTGCGCACTTGTAATTTCTGTACCTCTTGCCTTTTATGCAGGTGTTGGCGCCGCATCCCGCAATGGTGTGCTTATAAAGGGTGGCGTTCACCTTGAAAACCTTGCAAAAGCCGACTGCATAGCCTTTGACAAAACAGGCACCCTTACCACAGGTGAACTTGAGGTAACCCATGTTCACAGCACCGACGGATATGACCCTCTTGCCATTGGTGCAAGTGCAGAGCAATACTCTCACCACCCCGTTGCAACGGCTATTAAAAAGGCTTGCAAGACCCCCGCAAAACTTGACGGAGAGATAACCGAACTTGCAGGCTACGGCGTTGCGGTTAAAGGCGAGCAGACTGTTTTTGTGGGCGCAAAGCGTCTTATGGAAAAAGAAAACATCGACATATCAAATGTGCCCGACGGACAGGTGTATGTTGCAGTCGACGGCGTATGTGTGGGCGTAATTTGTCTTGCCGACAAACTGCGTACTGACGCGCCGCAAACGGTAAAAAGCCTCAAAAAAGCCGGTGTAAAACAACTGGCTCTGCTTAGCGGTGACAGTAACATTGCGGTGCAATCGGTTGCAAAAGAATGCGAAATTGATTTTTGGCAAGGGCAACTTCTTCCTCAAGACAAGGTGACCGCCCTTAACAAGCTTAAGAGCAGTCACAAATCGGTTGTATTCGTGGGTGACGGTATAAACGATGCACCCGTTTTGACTGAAGCCACTGTTGGTGTTGCAATGGGACTTGGCACCGATGCCGCCATTGAAACTGCCGACGCAGTGCTATCCTCGGGTAACCTTAAAGATATTGAGCAGGCTATCAAAATCAGCCGTCGCACAGTATCAAAAGTAAAGACTAATATCACCCTTGCCCTTGTAGTTAAATCCGCCGTAATGGTGTCGGCATTCTTTGTGCCGATGATGTGGACGGCAGTAGTTGCCGACGTAGTGCTTTCAGTGGTGTGCTGTCTTAATTCTGCAAGCCTTCTAAAATCTCGGCAATGATTTTTTGCTTTTCCTTTTCAACTCCGTCAAAATCCATTGACACAATATAATATCCCTCAATACCGTCGTGAATTTGCTTTGCCTTTTGTACCGCACGGCAGGCACCATCAATCAATTCTGCGACGCCTCTGCGATTAAACGACAACCTTTGACGGCAAGCGGCAATTCCTGCCGTATTTGTAAATCGTCGAGCGTGAATTCGTCTTACAGGACGGTCCTGATGCAAATAACGGTTTTGAGTGGTAAAGGCTAAACTAAGCTCGGGCACAATTATGTGCTCGGGCTTTTCGTCAGGGGCAAAGGGGCACATACAGGTGATTATGTTGTATCCTCGGTTAAGAGCCGTTATCCTCACTGCCGACATAAAGGCACGGGATGCGGCACCATACTCATCCTCAAAAACATAAATTTTGTCGCAAAGGTCATCAATCGTTTTGGATAAAAACAGGTGTCCCTGACAGGTAACTCCGCTTAAAAACGCCGTTATTTCGTTGCCTGTATGGGCTTTTTTAGGCATATGCCCCTCTGCAATATGGGTGCCGTAGCGGGCAGCCGCCGCCATATCGGTATGCTCTGCCGCAACCCTGAAAGAGTCACCGATAAGTGCCGATGCCGCCGACATATAGCGGTATGCACGCTCATACATAATCTTGTTTTCCTTTGTGGCATTTATAATCTGCTCTTTGTAGCCTGTCAGTTGTTGCCGTCTGCAATACTGCCCCAAATTGACAGTAACCTCGCACACCTCGGGATAAACGGGATTAACAATATGGGGAGCAGTGGCATCCATAATACTGACCTTTGCAGAGGGAAAAACCACTCCGTCAAGGGAATTTGGGTCAGAGGGACAAGGAATTGCAATGTGGTCAATTCCCTGCTCACCAAGTGCCTTTGCAACCCCTTTCATAAGGGTGGATTTACCCATTCCTGCCCCGCCTTTTATAAGATAGGCGCGCCAACCCTTGTCAGCGTTATATATGTTCTTTAAGTTTGAGCGGTAACCCCCTGCCGAGATAGTACCCATAAAAAATGACGGAATATGCTCTGCCATAGTATCACCGTAGCCTTTCTTTAAACTGCTACATTTTATTCCGTCAATCTTACTTTTGTTAATAAAAAATCCGTTAGGTTAACGTTAACCTAACGGATTTTAAATTTAATCAAATTATCTTTGAACGCGACCGCTTGTGCCACCCTTAAGAAGACCCTCAACCTCTGCAACGCTTACAAGGTTGTAGTCACCCTCGATAGTGTGCTTAAGTGCGCTTGCAGCAACGGCAAATTCAATAGTCTTTTGACTGTCAAAATCGCTGAGCATAGAATAGATAAGCCCGCCGCCGAAGGAGCCACCGCCGCCAACACGGTCAACGATGTGGATGGGATACTCTTTTGAGAAATAGTATCCGTCGCCGTCATAGAGCATTGCTGCCCAGTTGTTGTCGTTAGCACTGATAGAGGTGCGCAAGGTGATAGCAACCTTTTTGCAACCGAAGGTATCGGCAAGTTGCTTTGCAACATCCTTGTAGCCCTCGTGATTAAGCTTACCGCTGTCAACATCGGTAGCGGCAGCCTTGATACCGAATACCTTTTCGGCATCTTCTTCGTTGGCGATGCAAACGTCAACATATTTCATAAGTTCGCCCATAACCTTGCCTGCTTTTTCAGAGGTCCACAAATTCTTGCGGAAGTTAAGGTCACAACTAACAGTAATACCTTTTTCACGGCAAGCCTTAACGGCTTCAAGGCTGATTTCGGCAACATTGTCACCCAAAGCGGGAGTGATGCCTGTAAAGTGGAACCAATCGGCACCCTCAAGAATGTTATCCCAATCAAAATCTTCAGGTTTTGCCATAGAAATTGCAGAATAGGCGCGGTCATAAATTACCTTTGATGGACGCATTGATGCACCCTTTTCAAGATAGTAAATACCTACTCTTTCACCGCCGCGAACAATCTTAGAAGTGTCAACACCAAACTTGCGCAAGGAGTTAACTGCTGCTTGACCGATTTCGTGGGTAGGAAGTTTAGAAACAAAAGCGGCATCCATACCGTAGTTTGAAAGAGATACAGATACATTTGCCTCACCGCCACCAAAGGTAGCGCCCAGTTTATCAGCCTGAGCAAAGCGATAATAACCCTCGGGAGCCAAGCGAAGCATCAATTCGCCAAAACAAATAATTCTTTTCATAACATATTCCTCCATAGAATATTGCTTGGGTAAAACAAAAACCATTTTTACCCCCATCACAATTTTAGTATAACTGCTTTAAGTACAATGGTCAAGTGCAAAAATATACTATTTTATTGCAAAAATTGACCTATTTTCATCTGCTTGCGCAACACAGACAGATGTGCTATAATTGCTTAAAAAGGAGGTGTTGCCTGTGACCGATTTTAATAGCGGACTTTCATCCAAAGAGGCTCTTTCTCTTGAGCGCAGAGGCTTATCTAACCGCGAGCGCAAAATAAAGAGCAACTCATATCTGTCTATAATCAGGCGCAACGTCTTCACCTTTTTCAATCTTATAAATATAATTCTTGCCCTGCTTATTCTTATGAACGGCGTCGATTTTAAATCCTTGCGCAATGTGCTTTTTCTTGGCGTTGCCATATGCAATTCTCTTATCGGCATTGTGCAGGAGTTCCGAGCAAAGCACGCCACCGACCGACTTAAAGTTATTGTTGAAAAAACGGTGACCGTTATTCGTGACGGTGCCGAAATTATCATTCCCGTCAAAAAAATCGTACTTGGTGATATTGTTGTGCTTACTGCAGGCAATCAAGTGCCTGCCGACTGCCGTATTGAGTGGGGCGACTGTGTTGCCGACGAGTCCCTTATCACAGGTGAGCCCGACGGCGTTATTAAAAAAACGGGGAGCACTCTCCTTTCGGGCAGTTTTATAACAAGCGGTACCTGTCGTGCCTGCGCTGTTGCGGTGGGTGAAAACAGTTACGGTAACCGCCTTGCCTATCAGGCAAAGCGTATCCGCCGCCAAAAGTCAGATATTGTGCGCACAATCAATGTTATTCTTGCGGTAATGTCGGTTGCTATTTTGCCTGTGGGCACAAGTCTTTTCCTTGCTCAGTTTGAGGGGGATAACTTGACTCAGGCAATCTATTCCACCAGTGCCGCGGTTATCGGTATGCTTCCCGAGGGAATGGTACTTCTTGCCTCCACTGTTTTTGCGGTAACGGCAATTATGCTTGCCCGTTTTCACGTGCTCAGTCAGGATTTATACAGTGCAGAGGCTCTTGCACGCACCGACGTGCTTTGTCTTGATAAAACAGGCACACTTACTGAGGGTGTGTTAGAAGTGGGCAAAGTTATTCCCTTAAGCGATAACTACACTCCCGCTCTGCTTGCCGATTTTATTCGATTTTCTACCGACCGAAACCCTACTGCAATTGCTATTAAAAGTTATTGCGACGGCATAACTGCACAAGGGGGTACCATTCGGGAATTTGTTCCCTTTGACAGTTACAAAAAACACTCCGCCGCTCATTTCGACGACGGCTCAGTTCTAATTGTAGGCGCCGCCGACTATTTTGCACAGGATATAGGCAAAGAACTTATAAACGAGGCTAACCGCCTGTCTTCTGCCAACCGCGTGGTGCTTTTTGCACGAAAAATGCCCCAAAGCCAACAGGTTGAACCCCTTGCTTTTATTTTGCTTCGCGATAAACTGCGTCCCACTGCCTCTGCTACTCTGAAGCACTTTGCCCAGCAAGGAGTATCGGTGATTATTATATCGGGGGACCACCCTGCCACTGCAGGTGATGTTGCCCGCCGAGCAGGTATTGCAGGGTGGGACAGGCAGGTGGATATGAGCCGCGTAAAAGAGTCGGAAATTGACAGTGTTGTGGCAAGCAACGTGGTTTTCGGCAGAGTTTCCCCCGAGCAAAAGCGTAATATAATCCTTGCTTTGCGCCGAGCAGGTCATACCGTCACAATGACGGGTGACGGCGTAAACGACGTGCTTGCTCTTAAAGAAGCCGACTGCTCAGTAGCACCCGCCTCTGCCACCGATATTGCAAGGGATGCCGCCAAACTGATTATGATGAAAAACGACTTTGATTCACTGCCCCAAGTCCTTCGTCAAGGCAGGCGGTCAATCAATAACCTTAAACGGTCAGTTTCCCTTTTCCTTATTAAAATAATCTATTCTCTTATGCTTTCGCTCTCTTTTGTTTTTATCAACGAAAGCTACCCCTTTGAGCCAATTCACCTTACCCTTATCACCTTTGTAGGTGTGGCGGTGCCGGGATTGTTTTTGTCCTTTGAGCCTAACTACAACCGTATCAAAGGCAAGTTTTTAAATGATATTTTCACCCGCTCACTGCCGGGTGGCATAGCCATCGCCACAGGAGTAATTGTTACCGCTCTTATCAGCCCTGTACTGTCTTTGACCCACAGTGAGTATGTCACTGTATGCGTGGTGGCGTCTGGGGTTGCAATGCTTATAAATCTTGCCAAGGTGTGTATGCCTTTTAATCTTTATCGTGGCGCACTTTGGTGTGCAATGTGCCTTGTTTTTCTGTTGGGCGTCTTTGTCTTCGGTTGGGTTTTCTCACTAACTGCACTGTCTACAATGGGCTTTGTGGCGCTGGGAATCTGCATAGTTTGTGATATTTTGGTGTATATATTAGTTTTAACGGTCACCACCGCATTTGTCAGGAGGAAAAATGTATGACCACCCTTTATATTGTCCGCCATGGTCAAAGCCTCGGCAATTTAACAGGCCGATTTTTAGGACATACCGACCTTGACCTATCCAAGATGGGATATGAGCAAGCAGATAAGGTTGCGGTGTTTTTTGAAAATATACATATTGACGCCGTTTATTCAAGTGATTTGTGTCGCGCTTTTAACACCGTCAAACCCATTGCTGACAAAAAGGGGCTTTGCATCATTCCTCGCACCCGTCTGCGCGAAGTCAATAGCGGCAAATGGGAAAACAATGAGTACGACTACCTTAAAAGCCAATTTGCAGAGGATTATGGCGTGTGGCTTACCGACATCGGCAATGCCGTCTGCACCGAGGGCGAAAGCGTTGCCCATTTGCAAGAGCGTGTTGCCACCGAGTTAACTGCTATCGCCAATGCCCACCAAGGTCAAACGGTGGTTATCGGCACCCACGCTACCCCTATCCGCGCAATGACTTGCATCTGGCGTGGCCTACCTCTCAGCGAAATGAAAAATGTGCCTTGGGTTGCCAACGCTTCCATTACAAAGGTGGTTTATAATAATGGTGTGGGTAAAATAGAGGAGTATGAAATTACAGAGCATCTTGGTGACATTTTCTCCTCATTTGGCACTGCCAACGTTTAAATGAGACAAATTTCCATATATAATGCAAAATTTTTATTTACAACCTGTAAAATTCATTATATAATTACTTATATTCTATTAAGGGGTAAGGGGCAAAAATTATGTGTAATAAAATCAACAGTTTATACGACTTATGGTGTCAAAAGGCAACCGACTCTGCCATTGCAGAAGAATTGACTTCTGTAAAAGACGATGCCGCCGCTATTGAGGACAGATTTTTTCAAGACCTTGATTTCGGCACAGCAGGACTGCGCGGTGTAATCGGCGCAGGCACCAACCGTATGAACATATATACCGTCGGCCGCGCCACACAGGGCTTTGCCGATTATATTAACAGTGTTTACAAAAACGGCGCAGTAGCCATTGCGTATGACAGCCGCAACAACAGTGATTTGTTCAGCCGTACTGCCGCCTGTGTTTTTGCCGCAAACGGCATCAAGGTATGGCTTTATCCCGAACTTGCTCCCACACCTATGCTTTCATTTGCAGTGCGTTTTTACGGTTGTGTTGGCGGTGTTGTGGTTACTGCAAGCCATAATCCTGCCGAATACAACGGCTACAAGGCATACGGTGATGACGGATGTCAGTTGGGTGGCGAGGCTTGTGCCCAAATTTATAGCAACATTCAGAACACTGATATTTTTGAAGGCGTTAAGACTATAGATTTTGACACTGCTTTGGCAGAGGGCAAAATCCAATATATCGGTGAGGATTGCTATGAGGAATATTACAAAAACGTGCTTATGCAGTCGGTTGACAGTGACCTTGTTGGCAAAAGCGGACTTAAGGTTATCTATACCCCACTTCACGGCACAGGCAACAAGCCCGTTCGCGAGATTTTGAAGCGCATCGGTGTTGCCGATGTTACCATTGTTAAAGAGCAGGAATTGCCCGACGGCAACTTCCCCACTGCTCCCTATCCCAATCCCGAAATCCGTCAGCCATTTGAGTGCGCTTTAGCCCTTGCACGTCAGATTAAGCCTGACCTGCTCCTTGCCACTGACCCCGATGCTGACCGCGTTGGTATTGCAGTGCCTGAGGGTGACGATTACCGCCTTGTTACAGGTAACGAGGTTGGTGCAATGCTTCTTGACTATGTGCTTATGCGCCGCAGTGAAAAGGGCACTCTGCCTAAAAATCCCGTTGCAGTAAAAAGCATCGTTTCCACCTCTATTTGCGACAAGATTGCCGCAAAATACGGTTGCGAAATGCGTAACGTTCTGACCGGATTTAAGTATATTGGCGAGCAGATTGCCTTGCTTGAAAAGGACAATGAGCCCGAGCGTTATATTTTAGGCTTTGAAGAAAGTTACGGCTATCTTGCCGGCACCTATGTGCGTGATAAGGACGCCGTTGTAGCATCAATGCTTATTTGCGAAATGGCGGCTTACTACCGCACCCAAGGCAAGAGCCTTGTTGATGTTATAAATACTATTTACGACGAGTACGGCAGATATTTGCACCGCACCTCCTCTTTCACCTTCAAGGGTGCAAGCGGTATGGAGCAAATGGCAAATATTATGAACACACTCCACACCGAAAAGCGTGAGCAGATTGCAGGCTACAAGGTTGTGGCAGTTGCCGATTATCTTAACTCTACACGCACCGATTGCGACGGCAATGTAACCACTCTCACCTTGCCAAAGGCAGACGTAATCGCCTTTGAGCTTGAGAACAACAACTGCATTATAGTTCGTCCCTCAGGTACAGAGCCTAAGATTAAGGTGTATGTAACCTCAGTTGCAAAGGATACCGCCGAGGCAGAAAAAATCAACGCCACACTTACTGACGAAGCCGCAAAAATGCTTGGTCAATAAGTAGCAATATATCGACAAAACCGCTTGGATTTGCCCAACTTCCCATAAGGATGTTGGGCAGTTTTATTCGCAAAAGGCGAGTTTTATTGCTTCGCAGTTATATTATGCTTACGCATAGTGGTATTGTCCTACGGACAGTTTCAGGGCGAATAAAATACCACTACGACCAAGAGGAGTAATAACACTTTCACAAAGTGAAAATATCACTCTGTGCATTAGCACAGAATATAACTTGTAGTTCTTCTCTGTTGTAAAGGGGTTTGGGTATCACCTAAAAAAGCATTTCTACGGACAAATGCGATGCTGTTTCTCTGATATGCATAAGAAAAACCTCGATGAATTCCATCGAGGTTTTAAACATCCTCATAACAAGTAGTCTTTCACCAAGCGGTTTTAATTTTACGTCACAAAAAATTGCAAATAATACTTACCACACTCACCGCCACCGAAATACCGAGAAATAGCCACAAAGCCCGTCGGCTTAATTTTGGCTTTCTTTTTTGTAAAAATTGAGGCGTGGGTTGACTCGACAAACTTGCAATGATGGCATCCGCCTCTTTTTGCAACTGTGAGGGCGAATTCTCCCTTGCATCAGGGCGCACAAAGAAAATTGCGCGCTCAAACACATCACTTTTGCACTCATTTATTTCAACAACTCGGCGGTTAACTCCTCTAATCATAACGACTACCTCGCAAATTTATGTTATATGGGTATTTTGGGGAAAAATACGGCAAATTATTCAATTTTTAACGGAAACAAATAATTTTTTTAATCTTTAAGTGCAAACCCGTAAAAATCACAAAATATTACAATTAGTAATATTGCTTGTTAACATAATTCATTGTTGAAAACTCTGTGGAAAATGTGTAAAACCTATGTAGAATAGAGGCGTTTTCCGCTGTTGAAAGATATTTTACCCCTGATTTTTCAAAAATTATGTATACAAGAAAGGGGTTTTTAACAAGGGAATTCACCTTTTTGTAATAATTACAAAATGTAATCTTTTGCAAAAAAATTGTGATAATAATTTCACTAAAACATATCAAATTTGTCCAAATTTTAAGTTTTTGCATAAAATTAGCCCCTTTCGGCAAAAATAAGACCGAACTTTAATTTTAAGGGGATTTTTTATGAAAAACAGCACTATTAAATTGCTTTCCGAAACAGAAAAAGCCGCCGCATTCGGCAGAGACGGAACCATATCGGTTATGAAGCACATAACTCAACCTGAACTGCGCCGTGAACTTGACCAAATCCGCCGCGAATACGCTCAGGTTTGCAACAGTGCCCGCAACACCCTTACCCAACTGGGACACAGGTCGGGCAAAAATCCGCAAAGCATAAAAATGATGTGCCGCACCGCCATTGATGCTCAACTTAACCGCAAGGGCGACCCTTCAAAAGCGGCAGGAATGATAATTCAGGGCTGCACAATGGGTAATGTGGAACTGCTTAAGGCTCTTCACAACAACTCTGCCGCCGCACCCTATGCAAAAGAGATTGCCAACCGCGCCATTGCACATCAGGAGCACGGTATCGAGGTTATGAAGGAATACCTTTAACGGCAAGTCGAGGAATTTTATATTAACCTCTTGACAAAAATTACAACCTATGATAGTATAACACCAAACAAATTTAACGCTTATTTTGCAAATGGAGTAATTTCCTTAGGGAAGTTATACCCATTTCGCAGGATAGGCTTTTTTTATTGCCTTCCTGAACAACAAAATATTTTTTAGGAGGTAATAACCATGGGTTATTATTCAGACCCCACCGCTGCCAAGGCTTTAGGCGGCATCAACCGTGAGTTTTCTCGTCTTGAGAAAAAGGCAAAGAGGCTCTGCCGGCTTCTTGACGAGGGTAAAATCTCCCTCGACGATTTGGAGGCGGCTCAGAGCCAATTCACCGGCATATACTGCCACGTGCTTAAGCACACCCTTGCTAAGCACATAGCACAGAAAAACGGGGACGGCTTTGAGCCGTCCCCGTAAATTCTAACCAAACCTGTTTATTCCGTCATTTTTGACAAACCCAAAGGTTGCGAATTTGCCCTTTTATACTTGCTAAATCCCACAACTTTTCAGAACGTGCTTTACTGTTGGGGTCGTTAACCTTTTTATTCCAGTTGGTTGTGTCTGCCTTTAAAACATTCCACAAAGGCTCAATATCCCTTGCGATATAATTCACACAGTCGCCGTTGACCACCAAGTATAACAGGTCGGGTTTTACAGACAGACAACCTGCAATATTTTGCAATGGGTCGCGGTCAAAGGGTTCTATTAAAGTCATTACATTACTTCCTTTGTTTGCTCATATCACATCAGGTAGTTTTTAGCCATAAGAGCAAGGATTTTTATGTAATTTTTTATATAAAATTTGGCGGATTTTGTAAATCAGCACAGGTATATCCGAAAAGCATTTTTGAAAAAGAAAAAATTTGAAAAACTTCCATAAATATGCCCTTTTGTATTAAGTAATTGCTCTTGACAATATCACCTATATATTTTAAAATATATGAGTATATTATATATTATATATACAACTTAGCACTACCGCAAAAAACTTTTCAGTATACTTAAAGAAAGGTGTAAAAATATGGCTTCTTATCTTACGGGAATAATCACTCCCCACAGAAAACACACAAAAAAGAGTCCTACCATCCGTATGGATGTGCCAAAGACGGTCACTATTCCTATGGAAATGCACATCGGTAAACCTGCCATACCCACAGTTAAGGTGGGCGATTTGGTTAAGGTTGGCACCAAAATCGGCGAGGCTGACGGCAAAATTTCATCCAACATTTATTCCAGTGTTTCAGGCAAGGTGGTTAAGTTTGTTGAGTATCTTTTGTTCAACGGCTTTGTTACCACTGCCGCAGTTATAGAATCTGACGGCGAAATGACAATGGAGGAAGGGCTTACTCCCCCCACCGTCAACAGTCAGGAGGATTTGATTGAAGCCATCAAGGCAAGCGGCGTTGTAGGTCTTGGCGGTGCAGGGTTCCCCACCCACGTCAAATTTGACGTTGACCCCGAAAAAGTGGATTATCTTATCATAAACGGTGCCGAGTGTGAGCCTTATGTTACCAGTGACACTGTGACTATGCTTACCCGTGCCGACGATATGGCATACGCCTTGCAGGTAATCAATCGCGCAATGGGTATAAGCAAGGCAATCGTTGGTGTTGAAAGCAACAACCGCAAGGCTGTACGCGCTATGCAAATTATGTCGGACGCTGTTATCTGGCCTGACGTAACCGTTAAGGTTTTGCCCCCTGTTTATCCACAAGGCGGTGAAAAGGTGCTTGTTTACCACACCACCGGCCGCAAAATTCACGCTAATCAGTTGCCTATCGATGTTGGTTGCATTGTTATCAACTGCACCACCTTGGCAGCCATCGGTGCATATCTTAAAACAGGTATTCCCTTGGTGGAAAAATGCGTTACCGTTGACGGCGGCGCAGTCAAAAAGCCAAGAAATGTTATGGTACCCATCGGCACCTCTCTTGAAGATTTGTTTAACGCTTGCGGCGGCCTTACCGTAGAGCCTGCCAAGATTATCTACGGCGGTCCTATGATGGGCATTACCGTGCCTAACACAAACGCATCGGTACTTAAAAACACAAATGCCGCACTTGCTCTTACTGCAAAAGAGGCAAAACTTCCCAAAACCACCGCTTGTATCCGTTGCGGCACCTGTGTTAACACCTGTCCTTTCGGTCTGGCTCCTATCAGCATTGCCGAAGCATATGACAGAAAAGATGTTGATGCACTTAAATCTTTGCACGTTACAACCTGTATGGAATGTGGCTGTTGCAGTTTTGTATGCCCCGCAAACCGTCCGTTAGTGCAAAAAAACAAGTTGTCAAAACAGTTATTAAAAGATATTAAGGAGGGTGAAAACAAATGAGTTCATTAACTAAAGTTGCTATTTCACCTCATATTCATAGCGGTCGCTCAACAAGCGGAATTATGCTTGATGTGTTGATTGCCTTGTTGCCCGCCACCGTTGCAGGCACAGTCATATTCGGTTTAAAATCATTGTTGGTTGTTGCCGTTTGTTTAATTTGTTGTGTTGGCTTTGAGGCTTTGTTTAACATCATTGCAAAATCCAAAAGGCAAACTGTTACCGATTTGTCTGCCGCCGTTACAGGCTTGCTTTTGGCACTTAATCTGCCTGCAAACATTCCCTTGTGGCAATGTGCAGTTGGCTCTTTGTTTGCCATTATCATTGTAAAATGTATTTTTGGCGGCATTGGTAAAAACTTGGTTAACCCCGCCATTGCCGCCCGCGTATTTATGCTGGTTGCATTTGGCTCAATGGCAACTGCCGCTTTCCCCGTAAATGCAGATGCCGTTTCAGGTGCAACCCCCCTTGCAGCAGAAAAGATGCCCTCCCTGCTCACCTTATTCCTTGGTAATCACGGCGGCGCAATCGGTGAAACCTGTACTGCTGCCCTCTTGCTCGGCGGACTTTACCTGCTTATCCGCCGTATAATCACCTGGCAAATTCCCGTTGTCTTTATCGCAACTGTTTTTGCCCTTTCTTTCTTGATGAAAGGCTTTGACGTGACAACTGCTTTGTCACTGACTATGTCGGGCGGTGTGTTCATCGGCGCATTCTTTATGGCAACCGACTACACCACCTCTCCCCCAACCGCTTGGGGCAAGGTCATATTCGGCTTTGGCGCAGGACTGCTTACCTGTCTTATCAGATACTACGGTACATATCCCGAAGGAGTATCTTTCGCCATTCTGTTTATGAACATCATTAACCCCTACATCATCCGTTGGACTCGTAAAAAGGTCTTTACAGAAGGGGGTAGCAAATAATGAAAACCAATTTGAAAAATCTTTCTGTATTTATTTGTATTTGTGCGGTTATCACATTGTTGCTTGCAACCACAAACTTTATTACCGCACCAATCATTGAAAAAAATCAAAACGCATCTGCCAACAAGGCACTGCTTGAAGTTATGCCCGACGGCACAGGCTTTGAAAAGGCAGACACTGCCGACAAAACTCTGCCTGCCACTGTAACCGAGGTTTATAAAGAAACATCGGGCAAGGGTTATGTTGTAAAACTTAAAACCGCAGGTTACGGCACCGATATGATTATTATGTGCGGCGTTAATGCCGAGGGTGTTGTAACGGGTGCCGTTTGCCTTTCATCTAACGAAACATTAGGCAAAGAAAAAGAATACGGCGCAAACTTTACCCAAAAGGATGCCGCAGGTGTTGAGGGTGTAGATATTATTGCCGGCGCTACCAAAACCACCGAGGCTTACAAAAACGCTGTTAAAGATGCGCTTAACACCGCCATCATTATGGGTGGCGGCTCGGTTGACATCCGCACCGAAGAAGAAGTTTTGGCAGATAATCTGTCAGAAGCACTTCCCGACGGCGAAAAGAAATTTGAAAAACTTTTCCTCACCGAAGATATTGAGGGATTTGACGCCATCTACACCGCCACCAACGGCAAAGGCTACGTTTTTGTTAAGGGCGAGCAGTTTATCGGTGTTAAGGATGACGGCACTGTGGTAACTAAGGATGTAGCAGATGCAGACACCATCACCGCCGCAGTTGCAACCATCAAAGCCACTGTACTTGAAGATATTGACATCACCAAGTATGCTGATTTGGAGGCTACCGTTGTTTCGGCAAAGAAAACTGCCACCGGCAACTTTGTAATTGAAGCAAAGGGCGAAGGCTACGGCATCAAGGGTGGCGACGAATACCACCCCGCATCCAACGAATACATCATCGTTCGTGTATCAATAAATGCCGAGGGCAAAATCATCGACTGCCTGACAGTATCTCAGGCAGAGACCAAGGGTCTTGGCGACCAGTGTGCCGACCCCAAATTCTACGGTCAGTTTGCAGGCAAGAACGAAACAAACTACACCGAAATTGATGCTATAAGCGGTGCTACACTCACCACTAACGGCTACACACAAGCCATCGAGCGTGCATACGCCGCAGTTAAAATCTTGAAGGGAGGTGCCCGATAATGAACAAAAAATCATCACTTTCAGTTTTGCTTAACGGCATTATAAAAGAAAATCCCGTATTGGTGCTCATTCTCGGCACCTGTCCCACATTGGCAACCACCACTACCGTAACAGGCGCATTTGGTATGGGTCTTGCCGCTTTGGCAGTTTTGGTTTGTTCAAACATTTTCATTTCACTGCTTCGCAAAATAATCCCCGAAACAATGCGTATACCCTGCTACATTGTTATTATTGCAGGATTTGTTACCATCGTTAAAATGATTGTGCAAGCCTATATGCCCGGTTTGTATGAAACCTTGGGTGTTTACCTTGATTTGATTACCGTAAACTGCATAATCCTTGGCCGTGCCGAAATGTTTGCCAACAGAAACCCCGTTGTTGCCTCTGCCCTTGACGGTATTGGTATGGGACTTGGCTTTACATTGGCACTCACCGCTATGGCTACCATTCGTGAGGTTTTGGGTGCAGGCTCATTTGCAGGCATTGCCATTCCCTTTATGGAAAATTACAAAATTGAGTTTTTCACCAAAGCCCCCGGCGGATTGCTTGTTTACGGACTGCTGATTGCACTCATTTACATCATTACCAAGGGTGCCGCTCCCGTTAAGACCTCCTTCTCTTGCGAGGGATGTCCTCACGCCGCCACCTGTCACATTGAAACCTGCCAGAAGAAAGGAGCCGAGAACTAATGGAAACCTTTAAGATTCTTATTGTTATTCTGCTTTCATCTGTTTTAGTTGACAACTATGTTCTCAGTCGTTTTTTGGGCATTTGTCCTTTTCTTGGCGTTTCCAAAAAGTTGGACCAGGCAACAGGTATGGGCGTTGCCGTAACAGTAGTTATGCTTATTGCAACTGCAGTTACCTGGCCTATTCAGTATTTAGTGCTTAACCCCTTGAATTTGGGTTATTTGCAAAACATTGCATTTATTTTGATTATAGCCACCTTGGTTCAGATTTTAGAAGTTGTTCTTAAAAAGTTCTCACCCTCACTTTACAAAGGCTTGGGTGTTTACCTGCCCCTTATCACCACCAACTGTGCAGTACTGGGCGTTACCATCAACAACATAATTGACGGTTACAACTTCCTTGAATCTATGGTTAGTTCTTTGGGTTGCGGACTTGGATTCCTCTTTGCCATGGTTCTTTTCTCAGGACTTCGCTCACGAATTGACGATTCACATATTCCCACTCCATTCCGTGGATTAGCCGTTACCCTTATTGCCGCCTCATTTATCTCCCTTGCATTTATGGGATTTGGCGGTATTGTAGAAAATATTTTCGCTTGATAGGAGGTGCCGTATATGGAAATTTTGATTGCATTTCTTGTTATGTTTGCCGTTGCAGTTGTTGCAGGCATTTTGTTGCTTGTTATTTCTCACTTCTTTGCGGTACCTGAAAATCCGCAAAAGCAGATAATTCGCGAGTGCTTGCCCGGTATCAACTGCGGCGCCTGCGGATATAAAGGTTGCGACGACTATGCCGCCGCTTTGGCAGAGGGTGGCGTTAAGCCCTCTCTTTGCATCCCCGGTGCACAGTCAGTTGCCGACAGAATCAGTGATATTTTGGGCATAGAGCCGGAGCCTATCAAAGATGTGGTTGCCTTTGTTGCCTGTAACGGCTACTGCGAGGCAAATCCCCCCGCAGCAACCTATGAGGGCGTAAAAACCTGCTATGCCGCATCTATGATTTACGGCGGCGCTCACTCTTGCCGTTTTGGATGCCTTGGATATGGCGACTGCGCTACTGCTTGCCCATCTAAAGCCATCTGTATGGTAGATGGAATTGCTCATGTAGATACATCCCGTTGTATCGGTTGCGGCCTTTGTGCAAAAACCTGCCCCAAACATATCATTTCAATGCTTCCTCAGGAAACCTTAACCGCCGTTATGTGCAGCAACAAGCAAAAGGGCGCCGATGCCCGTAAAGCATGTAAAAACGCTTGTATTGGTTGCAAAAAGTGCGAAAAGGTTTGCCCCAACGGCGCTATCACCGTAATTGATAATTTGGCAGTTGTTGATTATACTAAATGTACAAACTGCGAAACTTGTATAAAGGAATGTCCCACCGGTTGTCTTAAATCGGTATTCTTCCCTGATAAACCCGAGGGTTGTGAATTTGAGGACCTTGTTGACTAATATGAAAATTGACAGCACAAAAAAGCATAATATCCGCAACGATATTATATTTATTGTTGCCTTGCTTTTGATTGCCGCAGTGGGTGGGTTGTATCTGTTTGTTTTTCGTGACGGCGGTAATACCGTCAAGGTTACAGTCGACGGCAAAACCTATGGTGTTTATTCCCTGAATGAAAATATCACAGAGGATATATACACAGGCAAAGACAACCTTAACCGACTGATTATCCGCGACGGCAAAGCCTATATGGAAACTGCCACTTGCCCCGACGGAATTTGCGTCTCTCACAAGCCAATTTTCCGCGACGGCGAAAGCATTGTCTGTCTGCCCAATCGGGTTGTGGTCACTGTTACCACCACTGATGCAAACAGTCCTGATGTTGTAATATAAGGAGGCGGCGTTATGAACAAATCAAAATCCGTTGCCTTTTTCGGAGTCTGCACCGCTTTGGCTATGATACTGGCTTATGTAGAGGTGCTTCTGCCCCCTATTTTTCCTGCCGTACCCGGCATAAAAATGGGGCTTCCCAATATTATCATCATCTTTTTGCTTTACCGACGGGGGCCTCTGGCCGCTATTGCCGTTTCCTTGCTGAGAGTGGCGCTGGTAAGTATGCTTTTTAGCAATGCAATGGCACTGCTTTACAGTATTTCGGGCGCAATACTTAGTCTGCTTGTTATGATTATCCTTCGCCGACTTAATTTTTTGTCAACGGTGGGTGTCAGTGTAGCAGGTGGCGTTGCTCACAATGTGGGGCAAATTTTAATGGCAATGTTACTGCTTGAAACATCAGAGTTGTTCTACTATTTGGTAGTTCTTACAGTAACAGGTACCATCGCAGGCGTACTGATTGGACTGTGCGGCTCACTGATTATAAAAAGAATTCCCGAAAGATTGTTAAAATTTTGACAACTTTCTGTTGACAGAGCGTTCCTTTTATAGTAATATAGTCCTTGGATTAAAATAAACAAAATATAAGGAGAAACTGTTATGAAAAAAAGTTTGGCTATCGTTTTGTGTCTCATTATGGTAGTAGCCGCTATGTTTGTTGGTTGCGCCGGTGATGACAAGACCCCCGCTTCATCAGAAAATGCTGATACTCTCAAATTTGGCTCTGCAGTATATGTTACTGCTCCCGCTACCACAGATGCTACCGCCGATAAAGAAGGCACCGGTAAGCTTGATGTAACCGTTGCCGCTGTTACTGTTGATGCTGACGGCAAAATCGTAGCTTGCGAGCTTGACACTGCAAGCAATACTTTAAAGTTCACCGCTGACGGCAAGGCTGTTGCAAACACCGAGTTCAAGACCAAGTACGAACAGGGTAAAGATTACAATATGGTTACCTACGGCGGCGCTAAAAAAGAGTGGTTTGAGCAGACCGATGCTTTTGAAAAGGTTGTTGCAGGCAAAACTCTTACCGAAGTTAAGGCTTTGGTTGCTGCCGAAAACAAGGGCAACGACGAAGTTGTTAAAGCAGGTTGCACCATTATGATTAACGAGTTTGTTGGTGCTATTGAAAAGGCTTACAATGCCGCAAAGGATTCAAAGGTTACCGCAAAAGATACCCTTAAGGTTACCGCCGCTACCGAGCAGACTTGCGCCGACGCTACCGCCGATAAGGATGGCAGCAACAAGGTTGCAGTTACCGTATTCGGTGCCGCAGTTGACGCTGACGGCAAGGTTGTAGCAGCTGCAAGCGATTGTGTTGAGGTTGCTTTCTCATTCGACACCAAGGGCAAGTCTACTCTTGACACTGCAAAAGCAGTTAAGTCTAAGAAAGAGCAAGGCAAGGATTACGGTATGGTTGCTTATGCTCAGGCAGAAAAAGAGTGGTTTGAGCAGGCTGCAGCATTTGATGCCGCTTGCATTGGCAAGACCGGCAAAGAGATTGCAGGTTTTGTTGGTGAAGACGGCAAGGGTGTTAAGGATTTGCAGAGCGCAGGTTGCACCATCTATGTAACCGGTTTTGTAAAAGCCGCTTCTAAAATCTGATTGAACTACAAAATTATATAACAAAAAAGGGAGAAAGGAGCGTTCGCATAGGTATAAGTCGCCTAAAATGTTCTATTTTAGGTGCAAAGCAGTTTTGTAGCCAAACTGTTTTTCTTACCCTCTAAGTTGCAAAACCGCAGTAATACTTTGTGTCTTATAAGGTTTAGCAACGACGAGGTAAGTAAAACGGTGGCGAAAAACCGATTTATTCCTATGTGAGCGCTCCTACATTCTCCCTTTTTTGTTACCTTAAAAGTGATTATGAAACAACGATTTTTATGCATAGCCCTCACCCTATGCCTTCTTGTTTGCGGTGGGGCGTGCACTCCACAAGAAAAAACTAAATACAACACCTATTCAATGGATTATTTTGATACAGTCATTACCATTACAGGCTATGAAAAAAGCCAAGGGGATTTTGACAAACAGTCAAAAGAGATTTTGGATATGTTTGGGGATTATCACCGGCTGTACTCCATCTATCACCGCTTTGACGGGCTTAACAACATGTGCACCGTCAACCAGTTGACCGACGGAGTTCATCCCACTGTAAAGGTTGACAAAGCCATCATTGATATGCTACTTTTTGCCCAAAAGATGCACACCGTCACCAACGGCAAATTGAATGTTGCTATGGGCAGTGTATTGTCTTTGTGGCACGATTACCGTACCGTCGGTAAAGACAATCCGCGTGAGGCATCCCTGCCCCCTATGGATAAATTGCAAGAGGCGGCAAAGCATACCAATATATCCAAAATGATTATTGACGAAAAAAACTCCACCGTCACCCTCACAGACCCACTTATGAAGTTAGATGTGGGTGCCATTGCCAAAGGGTACGCCGTTGAGCAGGTATCCTTGGCACTTGAGAAAAAAGGCGTAACGGGATATGTGCTTAATGTTGGCGGCAATGTGCGTACAGTGGGTAGCAAGCCCGACGGCAGTGATTGGTCGGTAGGCATCGAAAACCCCGACGGCAGTGATTATATCGCCTACCTGAACGTAAGTGATATGTCGGTGGTAACAAGCGGCTCATATCAACGTTATTACTACGTTGACGGCAAGCCATATCACCACATAATTCAGCCCGAAACACTGATGCCTGCCCAAAACGGATATTTGTCAGTATCGGTTGTGTGCAAGGATTCGGGAATGGGCGATGCCCTGTCCACCGCCCTCTTCTGTCTTAGCAAACAAGAGGGTCTTGCGCTTATAGACTCTATCAGCGATGCAGAGGCTATGTGGGTATCGGAGGACGGCACAAAGTCCTATTCATCGGGTTGGAATAAATACGTTAAAAAATAAGGAGGCATAAATAATGGAAAACATCGTAGCCAATTATAAAGAGTTTTTGTTTCCCTTAGCAGAAATAGCCGCAAGTTCTTTGGAACTGATTGGCATTGTCATCATTGTTATCGGCTCTTTTCGTGCCTTGTTTCTTTTGATTAAAAGTCTTATTAAAAAGGCCCCCTATCGAATTGTTACCGATTTGGGCGAGGCTTTGTCTTTGGCTTTGGAATTTAAGATGGGTGCCGAGATTATAAAGACAGTTGTCATCCATAATCTTGAGGAGTTGGCAATTCTTGGCGTGGTAATTATCATTCGCGCTATTTTGGCATTTCTCATTCATTGGGAAATTCAGACTGAAGAAAAAGACCACCCCTCAATTCTCAAAAAGAGCGAGAAAAAGGATTAAAATTGAGTTATATTATATGAAAAAAGTTATTGTAATCGGGTGCCCTGGCAGTGGCAAAAGCACCTTTTCAAAGGCGCTTCATAAAATAACGAGCCTTCCCCTTTTTCATTTAGATATGATGTATTGGAATAAGGATAAAACCACTGTGGCAAAGCCTCTTTTCCTCGAAAGACTATCCAAAGCAATGGAAAATGATGAGTGGATAATTGACGGCAACTATGCCTCCACAATGGAAATGAGAATGAAGAAATGTGACACAGTCATTTTCTTAGACTACCCTGTGGACGTGTGCCTTCAAGGCATCAACGACCGAAAAGGAAAAACTCGCACCGACATTCCTTGGATTGATACCGAGGATGACGAGGAGTTTATTCAGTATATAAAGGACTTCGGCTCTCAAAGCCGACCTCAGATAATAACCTTGCTTGAAAAATTCAGCAATAAAGATATTTATATCTTCACAAGCCGCAACGAAGCCGACGAATTTTTAAATAATTTGTAACAAATCCCCTCGGAGCAATCCGAGGGATATTTGTTCTTTGCTTTATAACGGACAGTCGAGGACGCCTGTCCCACAATATACAAAAGCGGAAAATTACTAACCTGAGTTTGATTATTTATTTTCGCTCTGTCTGATTTTCATTTTCTGCCAACTGATATAACCATATACGTCATTAATCAAAAATGCAATAAAACACATTACAACAGAAATATAGCGAATGTCATATTTGCTTGCCATTATCCATAAAATTATCAATACAATGTCATTTGAAGCATACGCTAATGCGAATAGTGGACTTCGTCTAAAAGTGAGGTATACAGCTACAAAACTTGTTGTAACAGATAGTGTGCTAGGCACTATATTCGCCGTATTGAAATGCTCTAAAATAAAGTAAAACAAAACGGTGATTGCTATCGCGCCAACCCACATTAAGATTGTTTCTTTTTTGCTTATAGTATTCACTTTAACCTCAGATTTGTTTTCTTTGAACGGGTTTCTCAACCACGATATCAAAGCAAAAACAGCCATTGGCATTGTCATACCGAGGTAAGTAATCATTTCACCATAATAATTAAAACTAAATGAGATTATTCCGTAAAGCATACTAAACAACACCATTAAGAATTGTCCGAATGGATTTCCTTTTGCATTAAAAATAAGCGAGGTAACACCAACTAATGAGGCTAATAATGTTATATAATTCTCTCTATCAAACACACAAAACGAACTAATTATTAGCAATACCGAAGAAATCCATAAAATAATCTCTAATTTTGAAAAATATTTTTTCAATCCAAACACTCCTAAAAAAACATCCGTATGCACATCTTCTAAGACCTAACGATGTGCAAACGAATGTTTTTAACATTCTACTACTCGGTAGCAGTTTAAAAATATTGAATTTACTACTATATGATATCATAAAAATAATAATAAAGCAATGCCGAATTATTAACCTCTACATAAAAATCGCCCTGCCAAAATCGGCAGGGCGATAGTTTTGCTTTATAAACCTAATTACTTAGATTCTTTGATAACAGCCTGCGGTGCTATACACAAAAGTGGGAATTTTGCAAGTGTTGCATTCTTATCAGCGTGGTTTTCATATTTTTTCAAAACTTCTAATGTGTTGGTAAACTCAAACGGTTCAATGTTATACTTTTTGAAAATATATGCAGCTTGTTCACAACTCATTCGGTGCAATAATTCTACTTTTACTTGACCATTTTCAATATATGCAATTTTATCTGCACTTTTCTTCCACGCTTCAACGTAATAATGCACGACAAAATCCCTTGAAGAAACAACAAAACATTTTTCATCTGGTGTTAGATTTTCCCCATCTACCAACATTTCCTTGCACGAAGCATAGAAAAGTTCTACTAATTCTTCCAATGTATGTTTATGGTCTTTTGCCAAAGAAACTGTATATGCATATACCAATTTGCTTTCTGTCTTTGATAAACCTATTTTTCGAAGGCTGTAAATCGTTTTTATATTTTGTAATAGGTGGTTGTTCATTTCATAAACTCTACTTAAGGTTTTATGCTTAACCATATCCATTTTTCTCACCTCTTGAGCAGATTATATCACAACTTATGTCCAAATAAAAAGAACTTTGGAAAGAAAAATCCGCCCAAATTTCTTCGGACGGGTAATAAGTTAATTTTGATTTTGCCGCCCTCTGCTTTTTTAATAAAGATTTTTTTAACGCATATAATAATTACAGATGCACCATTTAAGCAACTCAAAGTTGCTTAAATGGTGGGTGTTTTTATGACTTTTTATTCTAAATTGTAAAATTAGTCCGATTTTTACGGTTTTTGCAACCTTAAGTTGCTAAAAATACCTATCCAGGTTGCTTGATATTATAAAAACTATCTGTTAAAATATCTGTATTACATTATTACAAATAGAAAAGGCGGTATATTTATGACTATTGGACAGAAGATTACCTCTTTGCGCGTTCATGCAGGTTTAAGCCAAGAGGATTTGGCAGAAAAACTGTCAGTTTCCCGTCAGTCAGTCTCTAAATGGGAGATGGACCAAGCCATTCCGCAACTTGACAAAGCCCTTTTGCTTTGCGATATGTTTGGCATCAGTGCCGACCGCTTGTTGCGCGATGAAATTGAACTTGAAGGTTCAACCACAAAGGTGAAGAACAAATATTTCGGTACCGACGGATTCAGAGGCGAAGCAAATATTACCCTTACCTCACTGCAAGCCTACAAGGTAGGTCGCTTTTTGGGTTGGTATTTTTCATCCTCACTTTCAGGTTGCACCAAAGCAGGATACCGTCCTCGAATTGTTATCGGAAAGGACACACGCCGTTCAAGTTATATGCTGGAATATTCCATTGTTGCAGGCATTACCGCATCGGGCGCCGATGCGTATATGCTCCACGTAACCACCACGCCCAGCGTTTCTTATGTCACCCGAATGGATGAGTTTGACTGCGGCATTATGATTACCGCATCCCACAATCCTTTTTACGACAACGGCATTAAAGTTATCAACCGCTACGGTGAAAAACTTGACGACAACACCACCGCTTTAATTGAGGCTTATCTTGACGGTGACCTTGCCTCCATTGGCGTTACCGAAAGCGATTTGCCCCTTGCTTGCAAGGAAAAAATCGGTTGCATTGTAGACTATGTTTCGGGCAGAAACAGATATGTGGGCTATCTTATTTCGGTGGCTTCCAACTCTTACAAAAAACTGCGAATCGGCCTTGACTGTGCTAACGGCGCTTCCTGGTCAATCGCAAGTTCAGTTTTCAGTGCCTTGGGCGCTCAGGTTACCGTTATCGGCAACGAGCCTGACGGACTGAACGTTAACGAGGACTGCGGTTCCACCCACATTGAAAATCTGTGTCAACTTGTTAAAGAGCAACATCTTGATATGGGCTTTGCCTTTGACGGCGACTGCGACCGCTGTATCGCCGTTGACGAAAAGGGTGAAGTGGTTGACGGTGACGCTATGCTCTATATTTTGGGCAAACGCCTTAAACGCAGAGATATGCTGAACAAAGACACCGTGGTTGCCACCATTATGTCTAACAGCGGACTGCTTAACAGTCTTGCCGAGGCAGGTATTAAGTGCGAGCAGACCACAGTTGGCGACCGTTTCGTTTATGAGTGTATGCAAAACAACGACTACGGCCTTGGCGGTGAGCAGTCGGGTCACATCATTCTTAAAAAGTATGCCACCACAGGCGACGGCCTTTTGACTGCAATTATGCTTACCGAAGAGGTGTGCGACACAAAATCCACCCTTGCGAAACTTAAAGAGCCTGTTAAACTTTATCCTCAGCGCACAGTAAATCTGCGTGTAAAGGATAAGGGCGCCGTCCTCTCTGACGAGGCAGTGCTTGAGGCTAAAGACAAGGTTGAAGCCCTTATTAACGGCAAAGGCAGAGCCTTGCTCCGTCAAAGCGGTACAGAGCCTGTAATCCGTGTTATGATTGAAAGCGAAAGCGAAGATAAGTGTCGCGAATACTGCGATATTATTGCATCGGTTATTAAGGAAAGGGGGCATACCGTTGGTTAAGCAACTTAAAACAAGGGAACTTTTTGATTGCAAAACTCCCTATCTTGCCGACTTTTTTGCACAGTATGAATACCCTTGGCAGATGCTTCCTCACATCAAAAGCCACATTTTGAGTTTGATTGAAAAAGGTCTCCCAGGCTTTACCGAAATCAGCGAGGGCGTGTGGGTTGGTGAAAATGTTAAAATTTATCCCACCGCAACCATTGAGGGTCCCACTATTATCGGCAGTGGATGTGAAATCCGCCCCGGTGCTTATATTCGCGGCTCGGTTATTACAGGTGAAAACTGTGTTATCGGCAACTCCACCGAACTTAAAAACTGCATTTTGCTTGACAAAACTCAGGTTCCTCACTACAACTATGTGGGTGACTCTGTTCTTGGCAATCACGCTCATATGGGTGCAGGCGCCGTCTGCTCCAATCTTAAAGCCGACGGCAAACCCGTTGTTATAAGAGGCGACGAGGCTATTGAAACAGGGCTTCGCAAAATCGGCGGTATTTTGGGTGACAATGCCGATGTGGGTTGCGGATGCATTCTTAATCCCGGTACCGTTGTTGGCAAAAACACAAGCGTTTATCCCTTGACTGCCCTTCGCGGAGTTTACCCCGCCGATTGCATCGTTAAGGCGCAACAGCAAGTTGTTGAAAGAAAATAATTATACAACCTATAAAAGCAACAGTCGGATGAAAATCAGTTCATCCGACTGTTTTTTCTTAATTCTACGCGGCGTAGAGTTGCTAAAAACCAATTCTACGGCACGATACCCAACAAGTAGACATATTCTCCTTAACCATAGATTTACTTATTGCTGTTGGTAAAATATAATGATTACAATGATTTAAACTCTGACAAAGGAGAATAGAAATGAGAAAAATTAAAATTGTATCCGATTCATCCTCAGATTTGTTAATGCTTGAAAGTATAGAATTTGCAAACTCACCCATGAAAATCATAACTGCAGAAAGAGAATTTGTAGACGATAAAGACCTTAACGTTGATGAAATGGTTGAATTTTTTGACAACTACAAAGAACGGTCTCAGTCCTCTTGCCCCAATCCTGCCGATTGGTTAGAGGCATTTGGAGATGCTGACGAGGTTTTTTGCGTCACCATAACAAGCGGTCTTTCAGGCAGTTACAACTCGGCTTGTACGGCAAAGGAACTCTACGAGGCAGAGAACGAAGGCAAACGGGTTTTTGTTCTGGATACCCTTTCTGCAGGTCCCGAAGTCACTTTGGCAGTAAGAAAATTGGAAGAACTTGTGAAAGCCAATTTGACCTTTGAAGAAATTTGCGAAAAAATTCAAGAATATAACAAAAACACGGGACTTGTGTTTATGCTGAAATCTTTAAAGAACTTTGCCGCTAACGGCAGAGTGTCTCCTCTTGTGGCAAAGATTGTTGGGCTTGCAGGTATTTGTATAGTTGGCAAAGCAAGCGACCAAGGCACCTTGGAGCCTTCCCACAAGTGCCGAGGCGAGAATAAATCGCTGGATACAATACTCGCCGACCTTGAAAAGTATGGGCTTAAAACAGGAAAGGTTAGCATCGGTCATTGTCAAAACGAAAGTGCTGCAAAGCATCTTATGGCAATGATTAAACTGAAGTTTGAAGAGGTTCAGGTTGAGATACATAAATTGAGAGGCTTGTGCAGTTTTTATGCGGAAAAGGGCGGATTATTGGTCGGCTTTGAAAAATTTTAAAAGTTAAAGGAAAATAATTTTAAAAAATACCGCCGAAGGTTGAATTTTTCAGTCTTCGGTGGTATTATAATATTTGTTAATAAAAATTTTGAACGGAGCGATAAAATGAGCGAATGTACTCACGATTGCAGCACCTGCAGTCAAAACTGCAGTGAGCGCAAGCCTGAAAGCTTAATTGAAAATCTGCACGAAATGTCCACTGTCCGCAAGGTTATTGCCGTTGTGTCGGGCAAAGGCGGTGTAGGTAAAAGTCTTGTTACCACTTTAATGTCGGTGCTTAGCCAGCGCAAAGGTCTTAACACCGCCATTCTTGATGCCGATATTACAGGTCCCTCTATTCCAACCGCTTTTGGCGTTAAGGAAAAGGCACAGGGCAGTGAAATCGGCCTTATTCCCGCCGTTACCAAGTCGGGTATTCAGCTTATGTCGGTTAATCTGCTTCTTAACAACGAAACTGACCCTGTTGTTTGGCGCGGCCCCGTTATTGCAGGCGCCGTTAAGCAATTCTGGACCGATGTTATCTGGAACGATGTTGACTTTATGTTTGTTGATATGCCTCCCGGCACAGGTGATGTTCCCCTCACCGTTTTTCAGTCCATTCCCGTTGACGGCATAATCATCGTTACCTCTCCTCAGGAATTGGTAAGTATGATTGTTGAAAAGGCTGTTAAAATGGCTGAACTTATGAACGTGCCCATTTTGGGACTTGTTGAAAATATGAGTTACTTCAAGTGTGACGAGTGTGGCAAAGAGCACTATATTTATGGCCAAAGCCATCTTGAAGAGCTTGCCGAGAAGCACAACATCCCTTGCACTGCACGTATTCCCATTGACCCCGCACTTGCCAAGGTGGTTGACGGCGGTCTGGTTGAATTGTTCGAGGGCGAATGGCTTGATAATATGAGCGATTACATCGAACAAACCCTTGCCGATTGATAAAAATTAACCACTATGCGTACTGATTGTATGCATAGTGGTTTTTAAATTCGCACTATTCTGATTGGCTTGTTTAAACTTTTTGCATATTCAATCATAGACCGAGTGCCCCTACTTTTGTAGTCCCAAAAACATATAACATAGTCGCATTCTTCTGCCATACGCTTGTTTCTCATTGGACCTGCTTTTTTACCGTATTTATCCCATTCGGCAGGAAATTTTTGAATTTCTAATCCATTTTCTTTTGCATAACGCTCGCCAAGTTCATCTGCACCTGTGCAACCACCTGAAAGAAAAACAATTTGGTGTTCCTGTCTTATGTTTGATATGTATATATCAATATGTTTTTTTGCATCTTCATAATTATTATAGTATCTGCATCCTGCAATTACCACTTTTTTAATCATTGGTATCACCTGTTAATTGTATGTGTGTAAGTTGTCTTGTGTAACTTCTTACATCTTATATACCTATTGTAGTTTGATTATACTAAACTTGTCAAGTCTAATTTTAGGTGATAGTATGGAAAACTACGGAAAAATTGTTATAAAACTCGATGAACTTATAAAAAAATCCGGAATTAGTAAAAATAAATTAAGCCACCGTGCCGAAATGCAAAGAACACAGTTAAACAATTACTGTAACAACAAAATAACTCGGTTGGATACCGATGTTTTAGCCCGCATTTGCTCAGTGCTTGATTGCAAAATTGAAGATTTGTTAGAGTTTGTTCCCCCAGAAAAATGAACACAAAAAATTAACCACTATGCGTACTGATTGTATGCATAGTGGTTTTTTCATTTTTCTAATTTTTTAAGTGCCGCTTGAATATAGGGGTCTTCACTGTCGGTCAGCAAAAACCAAGTTTTTAGTTGCTCCTCTGTGTAGGAGGCTTTTATATCAGGCTCAAGTCCGTTAAGATGGAACTCATAGCCTGATGCGGTATATATTTTTGCCACCGTCAGTTTGATTGCCGAGCCGTCACCAAGAGAAAAGGTGCTTTGCATAATTCCTTTGCCAAAGGTTTTTTCACCTACAAGGGTTGCCTTTCCGCTGTCACGCAAGGCAGAGGCAAAATACTCCGCACTGCTTGCTGTTTGGTCGTCGGTAAGCACACACATAGGCAAATCCACACAGTTTTTGTCCGACTTGCCAAGGACCACCTTGTTGCCCGATTTATATAAGGCATACCCGATTTCACATTTGGGAAGCAATAAATCAAGCACCTGATTGGTCTCGTTTACAAGTCCGCCACCGTTTCCTCTTACATCAAGGATTAAGGACTTGGCTCCCTTTGATTGCACCCACTGAAGTGCATCCTTAAACTGCTCGGTGGTGGCTTTATTAAAGCCTGTAATGACAATTACCCCTGTGGTGCCAATCATACGGCTTCGCACCGATTCCACGGTATATTCACCGCGTGCAACCGCTATCTCACTCTCTTTGCCGTCACGCAAGACCGTCAGTTTTACCTTGGTATCCTTATCCCCTCTGATTGCCTCAATCAATTGGGGGTAGTTTTCCTCGGTAACCGTTTTGCCGTCCACTGCAGTGATTACATCCTTGGCTTTAAGGCCTGCATTCTGTGCAGGGGAATTGTTGGTGACACGGACAATATAAATCCCGCCGTAATAGACTGCCGATATGCCGATACCGTAACTTCCGCCCGAATTGGAATAGATAGCGTCGGCGTAGCTTTTGGCGTCGTAATAGGTGGAGTAGATATCACCCAGCCCCGACACATAGCCCCACGCCGCAGTGTCAGCAAGAATTTGCTTGTCAGTTTTGTCGGCGTCGATATAATAAGCATCAATGTAACTGTCAATCAGAAGCAGTTTGTCGGTTACATCCTTGCTTAAAGGATTGCGCAGTGCATTAGGCACAACTGCAAGAGCGATAAGTGCGCCTGCAAGCAGACAACACACCGAAGATATTATAAGGGTGCGAAGTCTGAATGTTCCTGACTTTTTTCGCATAATATCCGCCTGGGTAGGCAGATATTCCTCTAACTGTTCTGCAAATGTAGGTTGTTGTGCCGAATCAAAATGTTCCATAAATTTAACCTCTTTAGTAAAACTGCCCGACTCAAACTGTCGGGCAGATGTTTTTAGAAGAATGACATAGGGTCAAGATATTCACCGTTTTTAATAACCTCAAAATGCAAGTGAGGTCCGTCAACTCTGCCCGACTGACCGACATAGCCCACTGTCGTTGTGCCTTTAATAACAGTGTCCCCCACTTTTAAGGGACTAAGGGCTTTCATATGGGCATAAAGGGTAACATAGCCGTTGTTGTGGTCAATCATAACACAGTTGCCGTAAAATCCGTAATACTTGCTGAGGATTACTGTGCCACTATCGGCGGCAACAATCTGCGCGCCGTATACACCTGCACCTGCAATATCGGTGCCGTAGTGCATCTTACCAACCTCTCCTGTAACGGGGTGAACACGCTTGCCAAATGGAGAAGTGACCTTATAAAAGCCAATTACGGGCCATGCAAACTGACCTGTTCCCACTGCGCCGTTTTCGTAGAGTTTGGCTTCCTCCAAGGCTTTTTGCAAATCCTTCATAATTTGCTTTTTCTCGGCGGCTTCCTGCTCAACCAAGCGTATTTCCTCCTCATTGCTTACAACAATGGAGTTGATTTTGGAGTACTGCTTGTTAAGTTCCACCTTTTTGGCATCCACAACCTTTTTTGACTCGTTGATTTCGGCTTTTTTCGCCTCTTGTTCGGTGATTTTTACCTGCACCGCTTCAACATCTTTTTTAAGGTCGTTTATAATCTTATTATCCCTGCGGGACATGGTTTCAATCAATTCTGCCTTTGCAAGATAGTCGGAAAGAGACTCACTGCTCATAAGAAAACTTAAATCAGACAGAAAACTGTTGTTGCCTGTGTATATGGCAACCAAGCGCTTTTTAAACTCTTTGGACTGGTTTTCGCACTTGGCTTCTAAATCGGCAATCTCTTTTTCAAGTTGCTTGATTTCATTCTCGCAAGCGTTGATTTTTGACTCAAAAAGATTTATCTCTTTAACGATTGCGTTTATCTGCTTTTTAACTGCGGCACGTTGCTGCTCAAAGGGGGCGTTTGCCGACTCAAGCGCAGAAATCTCTGCTTGTAGACGGTTGCTTTCCTGCTGAACCTTATCAAGTTGTGCCTGAATTTCCGCCGAAGATTCTGCCGAGGCGGTAAGACCGCTTTTTTGGTCAAAAATACTGACGGCGGTAAACAGCAAGACAAAAACGATTGTGCAAGACAAAACGCGTTTTAACTTAAGCATAATGTTAAACCTCCGTCAGTTTTTTATTAGTCCTTAATTATAATAGTTCATTGGGTTTTGATAAACACCGTTATAGGTTATTTCAAAGTGAAGGTGGGGGCCTGTAACATTGCCCGATGCACCAACGTAACCGATAATGGTTGAACCCTTTGTAACACTGTCACCCACACGCAGTGCGCTAGCCGCCTTCATATGAGCATACAAGGTGGTGTAGCCGTTGCCGTGGTTAACAATTACACAGTAGCCGTAGCCACTGTAATACTTGCTCAAAATAACCGTTCCACTGTCGGCGGCAACAATTTTTGCGCCGTAAACGGTGCCGTTTGATGAGGCTATATCAACACCGTTATGATTTCTGCCCCAACGTCTGCCGAACTGTGAACTGATAGTGTAATATCCGGGTACGGGCCAAGCAAAGTTGCCTGTACCTGTGATAACATTCTTATTACTGTCACCCTGACCCTGAGCGTTTTGCTGATTTGCCTTGTTGATGGCAGCCTGAATCTCTTTCTGTTCTTTTTCAATAGCGTTAAGATTACTGTTTATTCCCGAAATCTGATTCTGATACTTGGTAACAATGGCGTTAACCTCTTGATACTGTTTCATAAGTTCTGCCTTTTTGGCGTCAATCTCGCTTTTTGCGGATGACAAGGCGGTGTTGGCTTCGTTAAGGTCGTTAACTGCAGCCATTATTTCGGTTATAAGCTGATAATCCTTACGGGATACGGTATCAACCAATTCTGCCTTTGCAAGATAGTCACCGTAATCCTCTGATGAAAGAAGAACTGAAAGGCTTGAACTTTCTGAGGTGTAGATTGCAACAAGACGCTTTTTAAAACGCTCTTTTTTGGCATTAAGTTCTTTTGAACGCTCGTTAATTGTACGCTCGCAAGCAATAATCTGGTCTTCGTAAAGATTGATTTCTGCCTGTGTGGCGGCAATTGCGTCGTCAAGGGCTTTCTTTTGTGCTTCGTAGGGTGCGTTTTTCTTTTTCAGCTCGTTAATCTGAGCTTTTAACTGGTTGGCTTTGGACTTCGCGGCGTCAAGCTCTGACTGATACTGCGCCACTGTTTTTGCCTCTGCCTTTATTAAAACGGGCAGGCTTTCGGGTGCGGCAGTTGCAGTTAAAAGCAACATAAGTGCACACAGAACAGCCGATAAAATACTCTTAAAGCGCACGGAATTCGCTACCTTCCTTTCTGAGATACTTAGAAATTACGATGCTGCTGCCAAACAAACCTACGGTTACGCCAATAAGGGCAAACAGAGCAAAGAGGGGTAATGCCAACTCTCTGAATGGGATGGCGGCAAATCCTGCCATAGTTTGCTCGATGTAGGTGATGGCTACACGGTAAATGGCATAAAGCAGACCTGTGGTAAATGCCGATGCCAAAAGGCCAAGAGTAATACCCTCAACCATAAAGGGAAAACGAATGAATCGGTCGGTTGCGCCAACCGCTTTCATAATGCTAATTTCAAGTTTGCGATTATACATTGTAATACGAATGGTATTGCAAACGATAACAAATGCGATTATAAGAAGAAGTGCAACTATACCGATGCTACCCACATTTACTGTTTTGCGGATACCAACAATCTTTTCAGCAAGTTCACGCTGATGGCGTACATTTTTTACGCCCTCTACCTTTTCAATAGCCTTTACGGTTTTGTCAAACTGTGACAAATCTTCAAACTGAACTCTTGCGGCGTTGGGCAGAGGATTATCCTCACTGACGAAATCAAACAAAGCGTTGTTTTCGTCACCCATATCGCTAAGCAGACCGTCAAGACCGTCTTCACGGCTGATAAACTCTGCCTTTGCAACATTGTCAATCTTTGAAATTTTATCTTTGGTAAGAGCCTTTGCCTCGTCATCGGTAAGTTTTACACCGCTGTCGGTGGGATTTTGCTCGTCACCAAAATAGACCATAACAACATTTTGCTGTTCAAGGTCACCCAGACTTTCGTCAATGTTGACACTCAGTGTAACGGCAACGCCTGTAATAAGCATACAGGCAACAAGCACACCGATTGATGCCAAGGACATAAGACGGTTTGCCCATACGTTTTTGATACCCTCGCCGATTAAATAACGGAAACTACGCATTTTCATTGGGTATCACCGCCTTCCTCATTACCCTTGTTGCCAATGACAAATGCTCCCTCTTCCTCACTGGTGAGATGAGTAAGGTTTGCACTTTCTTCAATGGCGGCAGGCACAACATTTTCGCCAACAAACTCTGCCGAGGCAGTAGGCTGACGGGTATAGTTGTCTGTGCCCTGACTGTTATAGGTGTCGGCATTGTCTGCCACAACGGTTCCGCCCTCAATCATAACAACACGGCGCTGGAAGTCGCGCACAAGCTGATGGTCGTGGGTTACCATTATAACAGTGGTGCCGTGACGGTTGATTTCACTAAGAAGTTCAACAATTTCGTAACTCATACGGGGGTCAACGTTACCTGTAGGCTCGTCGGCAATAATAAGTGAGGGATTATTGACAAGGGCACGGGCAAGACCCACGCGCTGCTGCTCACCGCCCGAAAGTTCACTGGGCTTGCTGCGAGCCTTGTTGGCAAGGCCAACCATATTAAGCGCATAAGATACTCTTTTGCGAATTTCTTGCTTTGATGCACCCACTATGTGCATAGCGAATGCCACATTCTGAAATACGGTCATTGTAGGAATCAGGCGGAAATCCTGAAAAACAATACCCATTGTGCGACGAAGTTTGGGAATTTGATTGCGCTTGATTTTGCTCAAACGATAGCCACCCACAAATATTTCGCCTGCACTCATTTTTTCTTCCCTCATAATAAGTTTCATAAAGGTACTTTTACCTGAGCCTGAGGGGCCAACGACGAAAACAAATTCGCCGCGATTTATCTTTAAATTAAAGTCACAAAGAGCATCGGTACCGTTTTTATAGGTCTTATACACGCCCTTAAACTCAATCTGAGTACGGGTACTCTGCTCTCTGACGGTGCTTTTGCGTGCTATGATAATCGCCGTCCTTTTTTAGATTGTCGGTGCCCTTTTATTAGTACTTAATGGGGTTGGCGTTAAGATACTTCTTAACCATAAGGGCAATTTTGAATACGATAGCGTGGTCAAACTCTCTGAGGTCAAGGCCTGTAAGTTTTTTGATTTTTTCAAGACGGTACACAAGGGTGTTGCGGTGAACAAACAACTTGCGCGAGGTCTCGCTTACGTTAAGATTGTTCTCAAAGAACTTTTGAATGGTAAACAAAGTCTCTTGGTCAAGACTTTCAATAGAGCCGCGCTTGAATACTTCGCGCAGGAAGGTTTCGCAAAGGGTTACGGGCAACTGATAGATAAGACGAGCAATGCCCAAATTGTCATAACTGACGATGGTTTTTTCTGTGTCAAACACTTTACCCACTTCAAGCGCAATCTGTGCCTCTTTAAATGAGCGTGCAAGTTCCTTGATGCCCTCAACAACGGTACCAACACCCACAAGCACGTGAGTGTAGAATTCGCCTGAAAGGGTATCACTGATTGAGCCTGCCAACTTTTCAAGGTCTTTTGCCTCGGCAGTTGAGTGGGTCTCTTTAACGATAGCAATGTCGGTTTCGTTAATAGAGATAACAAAATCTTTATTGCGGTCGGGGAATATGTTTTGAAGCACATCGTATACCGACACATCGTTGCTTGAGGTTATGCGAACAAGCAACACTGCACGGGGAGTGTTTTTGTTAAAGCGCAGCTCCCTTGCCTTAAGATAAACATCGCCCGACAAAATGTTGTCAAGAATAATGTTTTTGATAAAGTTGCCCCTATCAAACTTTTCATCATAGAACTGCTTGATATTGGTAAGAGCAATCGCCAACATTGCGGCATACTTTTCTGCCTGTTGGTCAACACCCTCTACAAACAATATGTAGTCGGTAGCCTTTGCAGTGCCGAAGGGCTTATATGTGTATGAGCCCTTAACGAAGGTATCGGCAGTGGAAACGGGGGGCAGATTGTGCACCTCGCCAATACGACCTAAGTTACTGCAAGATATAACAGTGTGTGTTTCGTCCATTACACCGATTGTGCGGTCAATAGCCTCTCTCATCTGGTGTATGATACTTTGGAACATGCGGTTTGACATGTTTGACATCCCCTTTGCTAAGGTTTGTAACTTTGCAATACAAAAAAACCGAATTTTTTGGAGTTTATGTAAAGCACTCTATTCATTTTACACAAAGTTGTGCAAGATTTCAAGTCAAAAAAACGAAAAAATGCTAAAAAAGTTACAAAACGATTACAAATTTCACTGAATTCATTAGAATTTTACCAATTGGGGTAAAATAAAGTATAAAATATTGCTTGAATTTGGGTTTTATGATATAATGAGTTTGCTATACAAACTCTATGAATTGCCTTCGGCATGAATTGAAATTACAAATTTCATGATTTGAGCCTTACGGCTCATGAATTGCACTTCGTGCATTAAGGCAATAAACAAAAAGGTCGATATAAAATGAAAGATAACAAACTGGTAGCCTTATCAAAACTTTTTGCTGTGGATATTGTTAATCTGTGCACTAAAATCAAAAAGAACAGAAAAGACAACGTTTTGTTAAACCAACTGTTAAGAAGTGGCACAAGCATAGGCGCAAACATTCATGAAGCTAACTATTCTTCAAGCAAGGCGAATTTTATAAATAAACTCCAAACTTCTTTAAAAGAGTGTTACGAAAGTGATTATTGGTTAGAATTGTTTGAAAAAACCGAAATGATTACCGAAGAAGAATACAAAGATATGCATAATAAATGCAGTAAAATACGAACCTTGCTTATAGCATCTATAAACACTGCAAAAAATAATTTACAAAAATAAATGTGCATAGCACAATTCATGACCTTTTGGTCAATTCATGAAAATTATTTTTCAATTCATGCAACCGTAAGGTTGCAATTCATTGCGAACCAAGTTCGCACGAAAGGAACACACTATGACCAACAATATTATCAAAACAAATCTTGGCAAGGGAGTTGACGGGTGCTATATCCCCTCTCACCGCTTTAAGACGGCGCGCATTTCTGTCACCGCCTATATGCCTCTTGAAAAGGCGACGGCTTGTCCTTTGTCCCTTGCCTGTCTGCTTATATCCAACGGATGCAAAAAGCATCCCACACCCATGGAGTTCAGTCAGCGTCTTGACACTCTGTACGGCGCCAGTCTTGGCACCGATACCTACAAAATGGGTGATACCCTTGCGGTGCGCGTAGGCATCATTTTTGCCGAGGACAGATTTTTGCCCACCCCCGTTGCCCAGGACTGCGCCAATCTGCTTTTTGACACTATTTTTGAGCCTGATGTTGACGAGGGCGGTTTTTGCGAGAGCAATTTTATCCGCGAAAAGCGTATTCAGATTGAAGAAATCGAGGGTGAAATAAATGACAAGCGCACCTTTGCCCGCAACCGACTTGTTGAAAAAATGTTTGAGGGGGACCCATACGGTCTTGCAGTAACAGGCACCAAGGAGGAAACCGAGGCTCTTACTCGCAAAGAGGTATACGACGCTTGGCAAAACCTACTAAAATCAGCCTATTTCCGCATCAGCATTACTGCCGAAAATCCTCATGACGAGGTTTTTGAGGCATTTACAAAGCGCCTTTCCCTCTATACCCGTGAGGGCATTTATACTCCCACTGCATCAAAACTTCACACCACTGAGGGTGAGGTTAAGCAGGTCAGTGACAGTATGGCAGTTGCACAAGGCAAACTGGCAATGGGCTTTAGTTGTGCAGGTGGTGAAGATGCCGAAAGTTACAAAACTATGGTTATGATAGATATACTGGGCGGCGGTCCATACTCATTGCTCTTTTCAAATGTGCGCGAGAAATTAAGTCTTTGCTACTACTGTGCCGCAAGAGGTGTCCGCAAAAAAGGTATATTTATGATTGACAGCGGTGTGGAATTTGATAATATGGAAAAAACCTATAACGCCGTTTTGGAACAAATTGACCTTTTAAAATCAGGCAATTTTGACGACGGAATCGTTGAGGCATCAAAGTTATACGTAACAGGCAGTCTTAAAGGCGTATATGACTCTCAGGCTGTAACTGACCACTGGTATGCTGACCGTTGGTTTGACGACAAACTTCTGTCACCCGAACAGTTGGCAACGCTTGTTGAGACAGTAACAAAGGAAGATGTTATTGCCGCCGCTCAGTCCATAAAATTAGACACTGTCTACCGTCTGCTTGGCAAATAAGAGGAAAGGAGCCTATTGCTATGATTAAACAGATTATTACCGACGACCGTTTGGGTGAAAGTTGCATCAGTGCTCTGCATCCCTCGGGGCTTAAGATTTTGATTTGCCCTAAAACAGAGTTTGCCACCGCTTACGCTCTTTTCGGCACCAAATACGGCTCTATCGACACCCGTTTCAGAATTAAGGGCGAGGAAGAATACACCGATGTGCCCGAGGGTATTGCTCACTTTTTGGAGCACAAACTTTTTGAAAGTGAAGAGGGGGATGCTTTTACCCGCTTTTCTGCTACCGGCGGATATGCCAACGCTTACACCTCTTTTGACCGCACCTGCTATCTTTTTTCTTGTACCGAAAGGTTTGAGGAAAATCTTGATATTTTGCTTGATTTTGTGCGCCACCCATATTTTACCGAGGCAACGGTACAAAAGGAGCAGGGCATAATCGGTCAGGAAATTAAAATGTATGATGACGACCCCGCCTGGTGTTGTTTTTTCAACCTGCTTTGCTCTATGTATAGCAACCACCCCGTTCGCATAGACATTGCAGGCACGGTGGAATCTATTGCACAGATAAACGCCGACCTGCTTTACAAGTGCTACAACACCTTTTACAATCCCTCAAATATGTTTTTGTGTGTAGCAGGCAACGTTGACCCCGACTACATTCTTGATGCGGTTGACAAGGCTCTTGCAGGGGTAGAGGGAGTAGAGATTGAGCGGGGCACCTTTGAGGAGCAAAAGGGAGTTTTGCGCGCCAAGGTTGAAAAAGAGATGCCTGTGGCAATGCCTCTGTTCAACATCGGCTTTAAAGAGAATTGCACTACCCCCGTTAAAACCCTTAAAGAAAAAATCGAAACGGATATTTTACTTGAAATGCTTGCAGGCAAATCAAGCAAACTTTACAACACCCTGCTCCAGCAAGGTTTGGTTAACGACCGCTTTGAAGCCTCTTATTTCACAGGCCACGGCTATGCAGTTGAAATTTTTGAGGGCGAAAGCAGTGAGCCTTATAAAGTGGCAGATGCCATTACTGACGAGATAAAGCGTATTCGCAAAGAGGGTATAAACGAGGAAGATTTCATTCGTGCCAAAAACGCTCTTTACGGACGGAACATTATGTTGTATAATAGCATAGAACGGGTTGCCTCAAGCCTTGTTTCTGCCGTTATGGAGGGGTACGCTCCCTTTGATGTGCAAAGAACCTTTGAGGCTACAACTCTTGAGGATATAACCGACCGATTGGCTTTGCAACTTGAACCTGAGCGAATGTCAATTTCGGTTATTAACCCCGTTAAAGCCTGATTTTAGGAGGATTTTCTGTCTATGCTCAACTTTTTGGCTGCCCAGAATTATAACTTTTTTGGGTTGGAATTTCGGTTTGATAAAATTGCCTTTACCCTTGGCAATTTTTCAGTTTATTGGTACGGTATAATCATTGCGCTAGGCTTTGGCCTTGCTCTTATTTACGGTATGAAAAATGCCAAGCGCTTTGATATTGACATCGACCGAATGATTGATGTTGTTATTGTGGGCCTTTTGGGTGCTATTATATGTGCCCGCGGATATTATCTGCTTTTCGACGGTGTGCCTCTTTCAAACTTTGGCACATTAAAGGATAAAATGGGCTACATATTCGGCATTCACAACGGCGGAATTGCCATTTACGGCGGTGTAATCGGTGCCTTTGTTCTGGGCGGACTTACTGCAAAAATCCGCAAGATTAAAGTGCTTGATATGTTTGACCTTGCCGCCTTGGGCTTTCTTATCGGTCAAAGTGTCGGCAGATGGGGTAACTTTATCAATCAAGAGGTTTACGGCAAACCTACAGGCAGTGAGTGGTTTGGTATCGGCGGCGATACCATCGGCGCGGAACTTGTGCATCCCCTCTTTTTGTATGAGTCACTGTGGTGCCTGACCATTTTCCTTGTTTTAAATAAGGTTAGCAAAAAACGTGCCTTTTCGGGCCAGATTTTCTTGCTTTACATCATTCTTTACTCATTCGGCAGATTCTGGCTTGAGGGTATGCGCAACACCGAATTTATCCTTATGTTCGGCAAACTGAGCATTTCTCAGTTGGTTGCAGTGGGTCTTGTTGTAGCAGGAATTGCACTTTATCTCATTCTTAAAAACCGCCTTAAAATCCGCGAGGAAGATTACGAGAGTCAGTTTGGCAATATGTATGACGACCAAGTAATTCTTGACGCAGGCTATGAACTTTTAGGTTGTAATTGGGACGACAGTGACGATGTTGTAACCGCCGCTTACGATGCCTTGAAAGAAAAGTATACCGCTCTTATCCCCGAAGAAGAGGAAGAAGAAATTTCTGATAAAGAGGCTCAAAAACGTGACAAGGCAGAAAAAGGCAAGGTTAAAAAGTTGCTTGAGCAGGATGCTCCTCAGGTTGATGAGGAGGGTAAGGTTGAAATTTCTGACGAAGAACTTGCCCTGCGCGCAAAGATTAAACTGAGCGAAATTGACGAAGCATACGATTATATAATGAACAACCGCAGACTTTGTGCGGAAGAGACCGCTTTGTTTGAGGAAAACAACGATAAAAAGGAAGAGGACGAGCAAGATGATAATTGACGGCAAGGCAATAAGCGCCGCAACCCGCGGTGATATTAAAGCACAGGTTGATGAACTTAAAAAGCAAGGAGTTACTCCCGGTCTTGCGGTTATTATTGTAGGGGATGACCCTGCATCCCGTGTCTATGTTAACAATAAGAAAAAGGCTTGCGCCGAACTTGGTATGTTGTCAGAGGAGTATGCTCTGCCTGCCGACACTACTGAGGAGGAGTTACTCACCCTTATCGACACCCTTAACGGCAGAGAGGATATTGACGGCATTTTGTGTCAGTTGCCTTTGCCCCGTCACCTTGACGAAAAAAGGGTTATAAACGCCATTTCAGCCGAAAAGGATGTTGACGCTTTTCACCCCGTTAACGTGGGTAAAATTATGATTGGCGACTACTCCTTCTTGCCCTGCACCCCCGCAGGCGTAATGGAACTTATCCGCCGCAGTAATATTGACGTGGCAGGCAAACACTGTGTTGTTATCGGCAGAAGCAATATTGTTGGCAAACCTATGGCGATGCTTATGCTTCACGCCAACGCTACCGTTACTATTTGTCACTCCCGCACCCAAAATCTTAAAGAGATTTGCCGCACCGCCGATATTATTGTTGCGGCTGTGGGCAAGGCATATTTTGTGACCGCCGATATGGTTAAAGAGGGTGCCATTGTTATTGATGTTGGAATGAATCGCAACGCAGAGGGCAAACTCTGCGGCGACGTGGATTATGATGAGGTAAGCAAGGTGGCGTCGGCTATCACTCCCGTGCCGGGTGGCGTTGGTCCTATGACTATTACTATGCTTATGCAAAACACTGTGACTGCCGCAAAACAGCGCAGAAAGTGATTTTTTAAAGTAAATTTGAGGAGGTGCGGATATGAAAAAGTTGGTGGGAATTGCAGTTTCCCTTGTTATTGCAGTGCTTTGCACTCTTAATGTTTTCGGTGCAAAAAACGGCTACACTGACGAGGATTACGGCTTTAGCATTTCTTTACCACAAGATTATGTTGTCATAAACCGCACCAACCTGTCGTCTAACAGTGATTTTATAAAGCGACTTGGTTATTCGGTCAAATCATTCAGGCTTCGTATGGAGGAGTCGGGCATGCTTCTGTATGCCGCCGACAAGGATAATCAGCACCAGATTCAGTTAAAATCTTGGGAAAGTGACTTTTCCAAAGAGGTGGGCAGTCTGTCCTCTGCAAGCGGCCAACAGTTAAGCGAATTGCTTTATATTATGTCAGAGCAGCTTGAACTTGAGGGCGGCAGACTGGTTGACAGCCGTGTTACCGATGTGGGTGGCAAAAAGTATCTTTCCTACACCGTTAAGGTTGAAGATGCCTTTTGCTTTGTGCAGAATGTAACGGTGGAAAACGGCAAGTGCTTCAGTCTTATCTATTACAATTCGTCGGCTGGATTGTCTCAATCAGAGCAAGAAAGCCAGCAGGCAGTTCTTAAATCCTTGAATATAAAAAAGGCGGCAACCAAAGCAGAGGGTAGCGGATATTTTCTTGTAATCCGCATAATTTGTGCCGCAGTTGCCATTGTTGCTATTGTTGTGGCAACCTTCCTTATAAGCAGTTTTGTAAGGGATATTAAGCGCCGAAAAGAGCAACCCGAAATCATCCCCGACCGCATAAAAATGAGAAGAAAGTAAAAATCGCCATTGTAAATTCGACAATTTTTAAAGGTATTATTAACGAAAAAAAAGAGCAAGTTTTTTCATTTCTGAATTAACTTGCTCTTTTTGTTAGGAATTGTTGGCAGGCGTTATTACCTACAAATTAAAACTTCACGTCATCATAAAATGGCTTTATTGCATCTTTACGGCGCAAAATCTCGTCAAAATTGCCGTTGTACTCGTAGGGGTACTTGTAATTAAAAATGCGCTCGATAGTGTTTTCGCCCTTTTTAAGTTTAGTAACACCCGATGCACCGCATGCAAGAACGGTATGGGTTTCATCCATCATAAAAATGTTATAAAGGCACTCATAACCCGCCTTGGCGTAGCCGGTATTTTCGTGATTACCCACCGTCTTTGACTGGCGGTAGAGATAATAGGGAATGTATGTAGGCTGCAACCGCTCACCCGTCATTTTAAGCATCTGCCCTGCAGCCAACGCCTGAGCGGTATCGGGCAACTCACCCCCTGCGGTAAGGCGTGATGACCGCTTCATTGACAGAGTGTGTACCGTAATACTTTCGGGGTCAAGGGCAAGGACGCCATCAAGGGTGCGGGAGTAAGACTCTACATCATCCTCAGGAAGACCTGCAATCAAATCCATATTTATATTCTTCATTCCGCACTGACGGGCAAGATTAAAGGCATCGATAGCCTCTTTTGCAGTATGCCGTCTGCCGATTGCCTGAAGCACCTTATCGTTAAGTGTCTGTGGGTTGATAGAAATTCGGGTTGCGCCACCACTGAGTATGGCGCGCAGTTTGTCGGCAGTGATGGTGTCGGGTCTGCCTGCCTCAACAGTATATTCAGTAGCGGTGGACAGGTCAAAATTACTGCTGACCGCATCCATAAGCACCCCAATCTGCTCTGCCGACAGAGTGGTAGGAGTGCCGCCCCCAACATAGATAGTTGAAAGTTCAAGCCCCAACTCTTTTGCGATTTTGCCTGTCACTGCAAGTTCTTTGCAAAGAAGACCCACATACTCATCCATAAGCCCCATTGAATGCTCAACCGAATGGCTTACAAAGGAGCAGTAACTGCATCTGGTGGGGCAAAAGGGTATGGCAAAATAAAGGCTGAAATGGTTAGGCTTTGATGAAGACACAATCCTTTGCTCGTTATCTGATGCGGCGGCGCAAAGTTCAATCTTTTGCTGACTGCAAAGCAGTTTTTCGGCAAAATAATTCTTGGCGCCCTCTACCCCCATAGACTCGCTAAGCCGTCTCATCAGTTTGGCAGGGCGCACCCCCGTCAGTATACCCCAACTAGGACGAAGCCCCGTATACTCGCACAGTATCTCAAAAAGGAGTACTGCCAATTTGCGCTCGCACTCGGCGGTATCATCAGCATCGCAAGAGTCCTCACCCGTACGGGCAAAGTCCCCCGATTTGAACTTAACGGTCAGATGTGCCTTGCCCTCTTTTGCAGTCAAATAGGCGGCAACCCACATCTCGTTTTGGGGTGCCGCGCTTTCTTCATCCGCCACCGTAATCTTCTCAAAAGGAAAGAAAAGGCGACAGATATTCTCTAATTCATATTTAAAGGTGTTGTTAACCGTACAAAGTACCATTTTTAGCCATCCTTACATATGGGTTGCAATTTTTCTCGGTAGCAATTTGGGATATTTCCCCGTGACCTGAACAAAGGGTCAATTTTTCGTCAAGATTGCAGATTTTAAGCAAGGACTCAGCCATTTTTTCCACATTACCTGTAGGAAAATCAACCCTGCCCATACTACCTGCAAAAATAGTATCGCCGCTAAAAAGCACACCCTCGCCCAAAAAGCAAACTCCGCCGTCGGTGTGACCTGGGGTGTGGATAACAGTCAAGGCTTCACCGCCTATATCAAGGACGTCGCCGTCATTTAACAAAAGGTCTGCATCCCCCGTCTGTTGCTCACTGAAAAGGTATGAGGACACATAGGGGAAAAGGCTATCCTCCGCATTTTGCAGACCGCACTCGTCATCAGTATGAATGGCGATTTTGGCGCCTGTCAATTTTTTTAAAGGAATTGCGGCAAGCAGATGGTCACTGTGGCGGTGGGTAAGCAAAATATATTTTAGCCGTTCACCCAGAGACGCCGCCTCGTTAAATCCCTCGCTACCCTCATATCCGGGGTCGATGACGGCGCAGTCACCATTTTTGCCGTATATTATGTATGTATTGCAACAAAAGTTGCTTAAAAAAGACTTATAATTCAAGTCGCTCACCTTTTTACAATTTCGTCGGAATCGAGCATTATTGTAACGGGGCCGTCATTAACAAGTGCCACCTTCATATCGGCACCGAAAATGCCGCGCTCCACCTTTACCCCCAATTTTTCCGCTTCGCCGCAGAAAAATTCGTAAAGTTCATTTGCCCTTACAGGAGGGCAAGCACCTGTGAAAGAAGGACGGTTGCCCTTGCGACAGTCGGCATAAAGAGTAAACTGAGACACCGCAAGAAAACTGCCACCGATGTCGGTAACGCTTTTATTCATCTTGCCGTCGGCATCCTCAAAAACTCGCATCTGCACAACCTTTTGCGCCATTTTTGAGCAAATGGCTTCGTCATCCTCAGGGCCCACACCCACAAGGATTAAAAAGCCCTTATCAATTTTGCCAACTTGCTTTTCCTCAACTGTTACCGAAGCGCCGGTTACACGCTGTACTAAAAGTCGCATTATACCACCGACCTTTCAACTGAAAGCACGCCGTTTATTGCCGAAAGTTTGGAAATAACCGATTTAAGATGTTCAACGCCCTCTACACATACAGTCAGGTCAATAACGCAGTTGCCGTCTTTAAGCTGACGGGCAGAAACTGCCGTCATCTTAATTCGCATATTAAGAACGGCGGTGGAAACATCCACCAAAATGCCGTCGCGGTCAATGGCGTGTACCTGCAATGCTGCGCAGAATGATTTTGAACGGGTAGCCGACCAGTGTGCAGGAATCCATCTGCCAGGCTCGTCAGAAAGAGACAAATCCTTGGGCACATTGGTGCAGTCCCTCTTATGAATAGACACACCGTGGCCGCGTGTAATAAATCCAATTATACTGTCACCGGGCAATGGAGAACAACAACGGGACAACTTTACAAGGCAGTTGTCAATGCCCTCTACCACAACGCCGTCGGGAGATGCCGACTCTTCATCATCAGAAACCATAGAAGCAATATCTTTTTGCTGTTTTTGACGGAATCGGTCCTTAATTGAAGGCACGATGTTTGAAAAAATCAAACCGCCGTAGCCAATTTTTGCATAAAAATCATCGGCAGTGGAGCACTGATAACGCTCAGCCAGGTCTTTGATAAGATTTTCATAATCTTCCTCAGAAATGCGGATGTTTGCCTGCCGTAAAGCACGCTCAACCTCTGTTCTGCCTGTTTCAATATTTTCGGGGCGGCGCTCCTTTTTAAACCAGGCGCGAATTTTACTTCTTGCCTCGCTGGTTTTAACTATCTTAAGCCAATCACGGCTTGGTCCTCTGTCGGCTTGAGATGTGGTAATAACCTCAATAACATCGCCTGTCACAATCTGATAATCAAGAGGCACAATTCTGCCGTCAACCTTGGCGCCAACCATACGGTTTCCAACCGCTGAGTGAATGGCATAAGCAAAGTCGATAACGGTGCTTCCCACCGGCAGACTGATAACGTCGCCCTTGGGAGTTACGCCAAACACATCTTCGGGAGCAAGGTCGGTCTTGATGGTTTGCACAATTTCGCCAACATCGTCGGCATCATTCTGGGATTCAAGCAGTTGACGAATCCACGCCAAACGCTCCTCAAAACGCTCGTCCGAGCCACTGATTCCCGATTTGTACTTCCAGTGCGCCGCAATTCCGTATTCTGCAGTGTGGTGCATATCCCAAGTGCGAATCTGCACCTCAAAAGGCAAGCCCTCGCGGCTGATAACGGTAGTGTGAAGTGACTGATACAAATTTGATTTAGGGGTAGAAATATAATCTTTAAATCTGCCCGGAATGGGACGGAACATTTCGTGCACAAGGCCCAAAACATTGTAGCAATCGGTAACGGTATTAACTATAACACGCAGTGCATACACATCGTAAATTTCTTCGAACTGTTTGTTATGCATATACATTTTGCGGTAAATTCCGTGTATTGATTTAATTCTGCCCTCAATAGACAAATTGGGCACGCTGTCACCCATACGCTCTTTTATTCGGGATTTGATGCTTTCAATAAAGGTGTCGCGGTATTCCCTGTTTTTCTCAAGTTGCTCCTCAATTTCGGTATAGGCAATGGGGTCAAGGTAAGAAATTGCCAAATCTTCAAGTTCTTCTTTAACGGCACGAATTCCCAATCGGTGAGCAATGGGGGCATATATTTCAATAGTTTCAAGGGATTTTTCAAGTTGCTTACAAGGAGATTGCGCATTTAAAGTGCGCATATTGTGGAGTCGGTCAGCAAGTTTGATAATAATAACGCGAATGTCTGCCGCCATAGCAATAAGCATTTTTCTGATGTTTTCTGCCTGTTGCTCCTCGCGGGAGGCAGTATCAATCTTACCAAGTTTTGTAACTCCGTCAACAAGCAGCGCCACGTTTTCGCCAAACTGACGGCGCACATCCTCACTTGTGATAGGGGTATCCTCAACGGCATCGTGAAGGAGCGCCGCCTCAACCGACTCACTGTCCATACCCAAAGATATAACTATCTCTGCCACCTTTAAGGGATGCCAGAAATACTCCTCACCTGAAAGACGCAGTTGCCCTTCGTGTGCCGAGCGAGATATGTTGTAGGCTTTCTCTATTGCGGCGGTATCATAGTTACCGCCTTGTTTTTTCATGGCTTTAAGCAATATTTCCATTCCGTTGTCAAGAGTTTGCATATACCGTCGCTCCTTTCAAAATTAAAGATTGTTTATCTGTCTGAAAATCGGTGAATTTTCCAATTGCATTTTGCCCTGAACAGTGTTAAGGGTAACAGTAAGATTGCCACCGTCATTTATGCAGTTTATTATGCCCAACTGACTAAGCACCTCAAGTGCCGTGCGCATAGCGAAATATCCCAGTGAACAGTGCATTGCCAAGGCTTCCTCGTTGCCTGAAAATCCGCTTTGCAGGGCTCTGTAAACCTTAACAATATCCTCACGGGTGAGAGTGGCGCCCTGTGCATCTTCATTTCTCATAAATCGCTCAAAAAGGCGCATTTCCTTAAGGGTTTTATCCTCATCAACGTTGGAAGGACGAATACCCTTAACAGTTATGGTCACCTGCTCGTGACCCATATATTCATTGATTTCGGCATTAACCGCAAGGTCAACAATATCACCCTTGCAAAAGCCCAGTTTTTCTGCCGAGCAACCAAAAAGCATAACGTTTGCCACCGCGCCGTCGCGACTGACTTCAAGTCGCAGATGACCGCCGTTACCAACAGGCATAATGCGTTCGATTTTCATACCGAACAGACCAAAAACAGGCACAGGGTTGCCTACACCAAAGGGGGCAAGCACATCCAAGGACCGCACAAGGTCAGGAGTAATTGCAGAGGGACGCAGTTTACAGTCAATATTAAGGGTATCAAAGGGCATATCCCCATAAACAGACTTGGCATACTCATTTATGCCCCGCCTGAAATCATCCACTTTATCCATTGCAAGAGAAACGCCTGCCGCCTGTGCGTGACCGCCAAAACGGATAAGCATATCTGAACAAGAGTCAATAGCATCGTAAAGAGAAAACTCACCCACACTGCGAGCCGAGCCAACGGCAATTCCGTCTTCATCTGACAAAACGATGGCAGGTCTGCCGTAGCGGTTGCAAATTCTTGATGCAACAATACCGATAACGCCGTGGTGCCATCCCTGACCGTATACCACAATTACACGGTCGTACTGCATACCGTTTTTTTCAATAAGTTCAACCGCTTGCTCGGAAATATCACGCTCAAGTTGTTGGCGCAAGGCGTTTGCCTCGTTAACCTCTTTGGCAAGGGCGGTTACAACCGACTCATCCTCCTCGGTAAGCAGTCGCACTGCTCTGAGGCAACTGCCCACTCTGCCTGCGGCGTTGAGTCGGGGCGCAATTCCGTAACTTACGGTGGTGGCAGTGGTGCCGCGTTTACGAAGCCCTGCCACATCAAGCACTGCAGTCAGCCCTGCACGGTTGTCAATATTTTCAATGCCACGCTTTACAATAAGGCGGTTTTCACCTGTCAATTTCATAACATCGGCAACTGTGCCGATAGCCGCAAGGTCAGCATATCTTTGACACATTTCTTCACCGCTTACACCCTCCAAGGCGCAAACCACCTTAAAGGCAACGCCTGCCCCTGCATACTCCTTAAAGGGACTGGGGCAATCCTCACGGTGAGGGTCAACTACTGCCACTGCATCGGGTAACTCCCCTTGAGGCAAGTGGTGGTCGGTAACAACTGTGTCTATACCAAGGCTTTTGGCATGGGCAACCTCTTTTAAAGCGGTGATGCCGTTGTCAACAGTGATAATAAGATTTACTCCCTCACTGTGCATTCGGTCAACGGCGCTAATGCTGATTCCATATCCCTCTGACCGCTCAGGCACCTTATATGTAACCTTTGCACCCTTGCTCTTTAAGTAGGTGTAAAGAATGGCGGTGGAGGTGACTCCGTCGGCATCATAGTCGCCGTACACGCAGATGCTTTCGCCCTTTTCAATAGCAAAGAGTATACGCTGGCAAGCCTTGTCCATATCGGCAAGGTCAAAAGGGTCACCTAACTGTTGGTCGTCAGACAAAAATTCCTCAACTTCAAAAGGGTCGCAAATTCCCCGTGAAACAAGTATTAAAGCCACAAGTGCATCAATGTCGCACTCCTCGGCAAGTTCCCGTGCAAGAGCCTTGTCGTAATCTGCGACAAGCCATCTTTTTCTGCTCAAAAATATCACTCCGAAAAAATAGTTATATATACGTTTATTGTATCACACTTTAAATGCAAGAGCAACAGTTATTTGACGGTAAAATGGCATAAAAAACGGCGGGAGCAAGCCCCCGCCTCAAATATTTATTCTTCTGTTCTTTTGTTAATCACAAAGCCCCACAAAATCAGCACCACTCCTGCAAGGCCTGCCGAAAGATAACTGATACCGCCGCCAATAGTGCCGTCAAATTTAAGTCCGCCCGTGTGAACAACATCGAAAATCAAACTTGCAATCTGAAGCACCACTAAAACAGCGCCGATTATTATTAAAACCTTACCTTTTTTCATAGCCTTTCCTTATTTGATTTTATCGTTTTTAGCGAAGAAATCAACATTCTGCGTATTGCACCGCAATCGTTTTGTAACGCTTTGTAGATTTCTTCATCCATACACTTTGTTTCAAAAAGCAGCTCTAACCAGTATTCTGTTTCGTAGCACTCTTTTTGGGCTATTTCAAGTTTAGAAATGAAATCCTTTGTTCCTTGCGCATATTGAGCCTCGTGCAAATTTGCACCAATTGACGTTGCAGAGCGAAGCAATTGGTTCACCAAAGGTGCTTCAACACGATTTAACTTCATATCTCGGCAATGAAAAACAATTATTTTAGCGAACTCTTTTGCTTTATCTCTTAAAATGCTATCAGCCAAAGTTGTCACCTCTAAACCAATTGTTAATATAAGTTTTTAGTTTTATTCCGACTGTGTCGGAGTGATATTATTGCTTTAAGCAATAGTTTTATTGAACCCTTATAGGTTCAGTTTTATTTTATTCGCCACAAACTGCCGCAGGCAATACCACTCGGCGCAAGACCAAATAACACTGCGAAGCAATAGAACTCGCCGAAGGCGAATAAAACTGGATAATTATCCTACAATCAATCTGAACAAATCAGGTGCAGTATATGCCAAAGTGGTGATTATCACACCTGCAGTAAGTACTCCTGCCGTAATGACAGGCAAGGTCTTTTTGATAGGCAAATCCAAGAAATTAGCCACCAAAGCACCCGTCCAGGCACCAGTGCCGGGAAGTGGAATTGCCACAAACAAATAGAGTCCCCAATAGGTGTATTTGCCAAGTTTTTTGCTGCCTTTATCTGCCTTGCGCATAACCCAGTCTACCACTTTTCCAAGACCTTTTTTGGTGCGCATCCAAGACAAAATACGACGGATAAAAAGCAGTATAACGGGGATTGGAAGCATATTACCGATAAAAGATATGGCAAAAGCAACCACCATATTCATATTGGTAAGCCCTGCGTAAAGCATACCGCCGCGTATTTCTGAAATAGGGAGTATTGATAGCATAAAAACTACGCCCTCATCAGAAAACACTTTCGCAAAAAGTTCTGCTATTGCATCGGTCACTTTTTGTCACACCCTTTCATAACATTTATATGCGCAATTATTCCTCAACATCGGTTGCTTTCTCAACAAAGCGCTTTGCAACCACAACAACCACCTTGTTTTTATCCTTGCTGTAAGGGGTAACAAGGGTGAGGAAATTATCTGTAAGTTCTACTCTGTCAATTGTAGCACCTGTGTTAACCTTAGATTTTTTAAGAGCAGTTTTTATCATTTCTGCTCTTGCATCGGCATCAAGTTCTTTGAAATTGTTGGCAAAATTGTACTCTTTGCCTTCTTTATCTACCAACATAACACTGATAATATCCCACTTTTCTTCGCCGAAAAGTGCAGAATCGGTGGTTACCGATTTAACCTTGCCGATATCCTGAAGCAAACCCTCAAGTTTGCCGAAAGCCTTGCCGTCGCCCTTGTTGTTGCCGTAAATTACAAGGTTAGGGTTGATGTTTGCGGCAGTGTCATAGGCATACTTGATATAGGGGGTGCCGTAAGGATTGCTTTTGCCGTTAAACAGATGGTTTTCGTAATAGTTGGGAGAGTGGCGCACGCCTGTCACAACAGGGGTATCAATACCCAACCCCTCAACCTTCAGCCAACTGATTACATCGGCATTTTGCTTGTAAAGTGTGGCAAACTTAACCGAATATTCCTCGGGCATACCTGCGCTTGCTACATCCTCGGCAGTTGATTTTGTGTATTTATCTTTCGCATCGGCTACCGATACCTCGTACATATTGGGGAGCCACCACTTTGAGTAGCCAACAATTCCCCCTGCAATGCAAAGCACAAGCACCGACAATACGGCAATAAGAGCAATCAGCACGCCCTTCTTTTTGCCCTTCTTTTTAAACTCTAAAAAGTCGTCTTCCTCAATATCTGAAAAGAGGTCGGATTCTTCCTCCTGCTCAGGTTCAAAGTAGTCCTCTTCCTCTTTCTGAGGTTCTTCCTCGATTACAGGTTCCTCAACAATAGGCTCCTCCAAGGCAGGTTCTTCCTCAATTTCGGCAGGTTCAACACCCTTTATAACCGCCTGCAAATAGGGTAAAACATAGGTTCCGGTCAAAAATTCAAGTGCAGACTCCTCGTTATTAACTGCAATGATACATTGGTCGGCATTTTCGATAATCATACCGCCAACCTCACTGCCTACCAAAAGGGGCAATGCGCCCTTTGGCAAAGCCGTTTCCTCTTTTTCCACAATTCCGAAAGTACTCCAGTCAATTGTTTCAAGAGGCAGTCCCAACCCTTTAGAAAGCACTTTTATAAGTTGGGTAATATCTCCTACTGCAACAGTGGTATTGCTGACACTGACCGCATTGGACAGTGCCACCAAAAACTCACGTCGGTCCTCACCGGAGGCAACATTAACCCTGTCAAGCGAAGACAGTATATCCTGCACCTTTTGATTAGGGGCAGTATTGTAATAAATTATTTCAACAGACACAGCAGTACCTCCGTTAAAAATTATAATATTGGGCTTATCCTATTGGTGTGGGAAGCGGTGCAATAGGTGCTGGGGCTTCCACCTCGGTAGAGGATGTAAGGGGATTGGTAGGCGTAGGCAACTGCTGACTTGGAGCAGTGCTTGAAACAGGTTCCTCACTTGATGTAGGAGCTTGACTTGAAACGGGTTCCTCACTTGATGCGTTGCTTGATGTAATATCACTTACAACACTTTCGGGAGCAATTGAACCGGGAGCGTTAACATCTTCACGGTCGTAGTCACCTGATACCCAAGTATAAAGTCCGTCTGCATAGGTGGGCTTAACACCGTTAAAGTGGTCATACCAGGCTTGAGGATAGATAATCTTGCTATTGGTAGTAACATCACCTGTGTTAACTGCCACACTTTCACCCTCTCGCACCTTACGGGCAACAACAACACAAAGCAGGTCGGTATCTTTAACCTCATAGGTGCAGGTAGAAAGGGTAAGAATCTGGTCGTTAGCATTAACATCAACGGCGGTGTTGTAAAGTGAACGGCGGCGAATTTGCTCAATCCAACTCATAAAGTCGGCGTCACTGCGGAATGAGGGAGCGGCAAAATCGAAGAAATATCCGTTATCGTCCATATTGTCGGCGTTAGTTATCATACAGGCAAACACCTTGTACTCACCGCCTGTGCCGTAAATAGTATCAAAGGTAATAACAGGATTTTCTTTATAAAAACTGATATTCTTATATCTGTGAAGTTGGGCAAACATTGAGCCGTCTTTCATATGATGGCCGTACAAGGTAACGTTTTTAGTATTACCCGCACGGGAAATAATATCGCGGTAATCGGCAAATACGGCGCCGTACACACTCTTTTCTTTTATACCGTTATGTTCAAGATAAAAGTCGTTGTCGCCTGTCTGATAAACAGGGTTGTCAACATTGGTGTTAGGCACAGTTATCCAACCCACACAATCGGGGTTTTGCTGCAACAACAACTCATAACGGTTGAATACACCTGTCTGGTCATTTACACCGTCATCGTTGCGGTCATATTTGTCGCGGGCATCTTCAACAATGCTCTTATTCTGGAAGTACTTGACCATAAAGTCACCAACATAGCAACTTGACACAACAAGTGACACGATTATTGCAACAAAAAGAAGTTTGGTCAAAATCTTTGAAAGATTGTCACCCTTCCAGGGAATAAAGTTTTTAATAGCCTTAACAAATCCGTTTTCCTTTTTAGAATTATCCTGAGGGATTTCTTCCTCAAACACAGCGTCCTCTTTAAGCACAAAATCCTCGTCCATTATTTCGGTCTGAGACGCTTCTACAATCGGTTGCTCAAAAACAACAGGTGCCGCAACCTCTTCTTCCTCTTCAATGGTATCGTCGCTGTTCAACTCAAAACCAAAATCAATTTGCTCAGGCTTTTCCTCCGCTGCTTTGATAAACATAGCTGCATCCACCTGCTCATAAGACAAATGAATTTCATCAGCAGGCAAAATTATACCGTCGTCAACAACGCCTGCCGTATCGGCAGTTTTAACAGCGCCGCCTACAAAAGATAAGCCCGAAACAGTAGCAGGCTTTTCTTCCTTTGAAGTAGCATCAAACACCATACCGCCCTTTGAAACCGACTCACCTATACCAAGCAGGGTGCGACGGAGCATATCAAGAGCAATAGTTGCAGAGGTGTTGCGCACGGTTGTGCGAGCATCCTCAACCTCAACGTCGACATTAAGTTCTTTAGTCCACAGATTATCCCCGTCGCAAAGGCTCACATAAACAAGACCGCTTGGCTTATCTTCATAAGACTCACCTGCAACGCCGGTAATACCGATACCGTAGGTGCAACCGCTAAGACGGCGCACATTGGTAGCCATAGACTCTGCAACCTCACGGCTGACAGTTCCCTTTTCATCGATTATGTCTTTAGGTACACCCAAAACCTTTGCCTTAATATCGGCTGAGTAGGCGGCAATACCCATACTGAACACGTCAGATGAGCCGTTTACATCGGTAAGGCGTTTTGAAAGCAAACCGGCAGTGCAAGACTCGGCTGTTGCCACCGTTTTGCCCTGTTCTTTAAGCAAATCTACAACAACCTGTTCAATGCCATTTTCTTCCTCAGTATAAATGGTATCCCCCAAAGCACTGCGCACTTTTACAGCAACTGCAAGGGCTTTAAGACGGGCATCCTCCTCACTGTTGCCAGTAGCGGTAAGCACAAATTTAACCTCACCGTCTTTGTTATCTACCGAAAGTGTAACGCCGTTTTCTTCGCTTATATCTGCCTTCAACTCGTCAATAAGGGTGTCGGGCACATCGGCGGCAAAAAAGGTTCGCTCGCTGATTGCCTCCCCTTTCATTGACTTAACAATAGGCGTAACATCCTTTTCCATCATTGTATCAAAAACCTCCTCATCAGAGGGTAGCATAACAATAGTCTGCTCACCCTGTGTCAAAGAACAACCCACACTGCCATTTTCACTGTAAAAAACATTGGCACCCACAGGCAAAACCGCACCGCGAAAAGCACCGTCAGGCAACATTTCACCCTTATTTGCAAAATGCTCGGCAATATTAGCAAGCACATTCTGGTCACACGCAGTATCTACACCAACTGCTTCACTGACAGTTTTAACAGTCAAATCATCGGCATTAAATCCTACTCCACCCACAATAACAGCCAACTGACTGCGGCTGATAGCAGTTTTTAAAGCCTTTTTAAGCATTACAGTGTCATTTTCTATATTGGTGCAACCAACAACCTCTGCACCCATACCTTCAATCTTGTTTTTGGCTTTGTTAAGTGCAGTCTCGTTAGAATTGCCAACAAAAATTATCTCTGCTTTCATTCTGTGAGTCCTTTCTATGTATATAGCAAAAATCAATCAATAAGTTCAAATTCAGTGCCTGCAACTGCCTCATCAATAAGAGCCTGCTCATCAAGAGGGGATGCGGCGGCATCCACCGCCTCCACAGTAGGACGGGTACGGGGATGGCGGGGAGTAAAGACGGTGCAACAATCCTCATAGGGAAGCACCGATATATCAAAGGTGTCAATTTTTCTTGAAATGCTGACGATTTCTTCTTTATCCATACCGATAAGGGGACGAAGCACCAGCATATCGGCAGCGGCGTCGGTAACCTGCAAGGCAGGCAAAGTCTGACTTGCAACCTGACCTACGCTTTCACCCGTTATAAGCGCACTGCAATGGTCACGCTTGGCAAGACGGGAAGAAATTTTCATCATATAGCGGCGCATAATAAGGGTAAAATATTCCTCAGGACACTTTTCCCCAATTAACTCTTGAATTTTAGTAAAGGGCACCGTTGCCATATTGATTGGGCCGCTGTAACGGGCAACCTGACGAAGCAAATCCTTAACCTTTTTAAGAGCAAGGGGGCCGGTGTATGGGGGGCTTGCAAAGTGAATTGCAGTTAGTTCAATGCCACGCTTTGCCATCATCCAAGCGGCAACAGGACTGTCAATACCGCCCGAAATGAGTATGGCGGCACGACCGCCTGTGCCAACAGGCATACCGCCTGCGCCTGACTCCTGACCTGCACGGACATAGGCGGCAAAATCGCGCACCTCAACCACCACAGTAACCTCAGGATTGCGGACGTCCACCTTAAGATAGGGGCAACGCTCAAGTATTGCGCCGCCCATTGCGGCAGAAATTTCAGGGGATTTGAGGGGAAAACGCTTGTCGGCACGCTTTGCCTCAACCTTAAAGGTTTTTACCCCTTTAAGACGCTCTGCCGCCCAATCAGCACCCCTTGAGAGTATATCTGCCATATCCTTTTCGCAAACGGCTGCGCGGGAAAATGCCGCAACACCGAAAACTCGGCTGACGCGGTCAAGTGCCTGCTCAAAATCAAAATTATCGTCCATAGGCTCAATAAACACAGTTGACTGTGCCTTGCGAATCTGCACATTGCCAAGAGGCTTAAGGCGACGACGGATATTGCGAATCATTGCATCTTCAAAGTTTGAACGGTTAAGACCTTTAAGAGCAATCTCACCGTTTTTAACCAAAATAATCTCTTTCAAAACTTTACCTTCTTCTTACAAGTTTGTCTATACCCTGACCGACCGCGTCCACCAGAGCATCAATATCTTCCTCTGCGGTGAAGTGGGACATACTAATCCGCACCGCACTGTCGGCGGACTGACGGGATACGCCCTGAGCCATAAGCACGTGACTGCTTTCGCCCTTTGCACAAGCAGAGCCGCTTGACACATAGATGCCCTTTGACTCAAGCCAGTGAAGCATAACCTCAGACCGAATGCCTGCCACCGAAATGTTAATTATATAAGGCAGTGCGCCATCACCTGAGTTGACGGTTACTCCCTTAAGAGCCGTAAGCCCATTCACACATTTTTTACGAAGTGTGTCAATACGGTTAAGTTCACCCTTCAAATCGGGAAGCGCAGAAACCGCGGCGCTAAAGCCCTCTATCAGTAAGGTTGGCTCGGTACCCGAGCGCATACCCTTTTCCTGACCGCCGCCGTAAATGAAGGGCAATATGCGGCACCCGTTTTTAACGAAAAGCGCACCCACACCCTTTGGCCCGTGGATTTTGTGACCGCTCACCGACACTAAATCGGCACCTAAACTGCGCACCGTAAAAGGCAATTTGCCAAAAGCTTGCACACAGTCGGTATGGAAAAGGGCTCCGCATCCCGATGCTTTAATTGCCGCCGCAATTTCGGGAATGGGCATAATGGCGCCCGTTTCGTTGTTAACATACATAATGCTGACAAGAATGGTATCCTCAGTCAGTGCATCGGCAACTGCCTCGGCGGTGATTACACCCTCACTGTCAGGCTTAAGATATATAACCTCAAACCCTTCGCCTTCAAGAGCCTTGGCAGCGTTAAGCACCGAATGATGCTCGATAGCAGTTGTAATAATCCGCTTGCCACGGCGTTTCATTGCTCTGGCAGCACCAAACAAAGCGGTATTGTTTGCCTCACTGCCACAGGAAGTAAAATATAACTCCTTTGCCTCGCAACCTAAAAAGACAGAAATGTTTTGACGAGCATTGTCAAGCGCCATCAAAGCCTCTGCACCCAAAACGTGCAAGGATGAGGGATTGCCAAAGCGCGCCATAGCATTTGTCATAGCGGTTATAGCCTCTTGGCACAGAGGGGTTGTTGCGCTGTTATCAAGATAGTGCATAAAAGGGGCATACCTCCGCATATTAGATAGTTATACACATACATTATACTACATACCGCAAAATTTCTCAACATATAAATGATATTTTTTTGATTTTTTATAAGGGTAAAAATCCCATTAAAAAAGAAGGCCCAGATTAAAAACCTGAGCCTTCTCTTATTATTTTATTGAGCCAAAATTATTTCATATTGTTCCCATAGGACTCGATCATCTTTTTAACCATCTGTCCGCCGATAGAACCTGCCTGCTTAGAGGTAAGGTCACCGTTGTAGCACTGCTTAAGATTAACGCCTACTTCAGAAGCTGCTTCCATCTTGAAACGGTTAAGAGCCTCACGAGCCTCGGGCACTACGTTCTTGTTAGCCATTTTTGATTCACTCCTTCACACTTTTCTTGCGTTTGCCTTAATATTTTTAGCAAAGAAATAAATTTTATAATTAGCAATTTTTTGATTTGATTTTGTTAAAATTTGTTTAAGGTTTTTTCTTTAAATCATCGGCGGCGGGGTTGTCAATAATCTTGCCGTCGACATCGAAACGGGAGCCGTGACAGGCACAGTCCCAAGTATGCTCTGCCGAGTTATATTTAAGGGCGCACCCCATATGAGTGCAACGGGGCGCCGTAGGTCGCAGGATGTTTGCCACCGCCTTTGCGGAGTTAACCAAAAGGGATGGGTGTAAAACAGAACGGGATGGATTCAGCAACTCACTGCAGGGGTGTTTTTTGCCCAAAACAGCCGCCGCAAGCATATCTGCCCCAACCATAGAGGTGGTCATCCCCCACTTGTTAAACCCTGTTATAGCATAGATGTTTTGGGTGCCTCCCGAATATCTGCCGATATAGGGCAACCCGTCAAGGGTAACGCAGTCCTGTGTTGCCCATTTGTATTTTATGGCAGCGTTGGGATAAAATTTATCCGAAAGGGCTTTCAGTTCATCCCAACCGCCACCCTTTTCGCCTGTGCGGTGTCCTCCGCCACCAAGGAGCAGCAGGTCGCCGTGAGTGCGGAAAGATAGCCCCTTATCCTCAGCATCCCGATACATTCCGTCAATGCGGTCAGCCCCCTCAAGAGCCAACACATACGACCTCTGTTGATGCATTTTCAAAAAGTACAACCCGTGCTTATTCATTATGGGGAAATGGGTGGCAACGATGATTTTCTTTGCAGTAATTTTGCCATTTTCCGTTAAAGCAGTGTTTTCCAGCAGTGCGGTCACCTTGCTGTTTTCGTAAATGTTAAGCCCCTTTGCAATGGCGTAGGCAAATTTCAAAGGATGAAACTGTGCCTGATTTTCAAAACCAACCCCACCCCTGACCGACAAAGGCACGGGCAAACTGTGGGAATAGATGGGATTATACCCCAACTCTTGCAAAGCAGAATATTCATTGTATATGCCTCTGTCACCCGTCAGAGAATATACAAAAGAGTCTTTTTGCTCAAAATCGCAGTCAATATCACGGCACAACTGACGGTATTGCTCCACGGCGTCAAGATTGGCGTCAAGATATAACTTTGCACCATTTTTGCCGAATTTTTTAATAATATCGTCGTAAACAAGTCCGTGCTGTGCCGTAATTTTTGCAGTTGTGTTTTTGGTCACACCGCTACATATACAGTCGGCTTCAACGAGGGTATAATCCGCTCCTGCGTTGTGAAGTTTGTAGGCACACAAAAGCCCTGCCAAGCCACCGCCTATAATAAGCACATCGGTTTTTATATCCCCCTTAACCGAGTCAAATCGGGGCGCATCAATATTGTCACACCATAAAGAATTCATTTTTATCACCAATTATATTATGTGCGACAAAACAAGGAAAAAACAACATAAAAAACGGACGGATAACATCCGCCCGAAAAATTCTTCCGTAATCTCGTTGCAAAGCAATATATCGAATATTTGCCATCTCCGTCGGCTGCGCCGCCACATCTCCCAAAGGGCGAGGCTTGCGACCCGCATTGTAAATCCATTATACCACACACCGACACACTTTACAACACAAAGTAAAAGAGGAGCGACGTATAAATACGCCTGCTCCTCTAACCGCCTATCCCCGATATTTGCCACGCAGGCGGTTTTACAGTATATTATCTTTATGCGCCGATTATGATTGACTGTTCTAAAAGAAAAATGTTTTGAGAAATTTTTGGTTAAACTTGACGCCGTTAGGCTTTGTGCCTTACAAGGAAAGTTTGGACAAAAAGAGCCAAATCTGCCGCCACTAATTCTAAAAGAGAGATGATTTTGAGGAATTTTTGGTTAAACTTGACGCCGTTAGGCTTTGTGCCTTACAAGGAAAGTTTAGACAAAAAGAGCCAAAATCAGCCTCTTTTACACCCCGATTATGCTTAATGGTGAAATATACTCATCTCCCTTTTTAACGGCAAAATGCAGGTGAGAGGTCTCTACACTTTCGCAAGGGATTTTGCCCAAAGTACCAATTTGCATATTGACGGCAAGCACATCCCCGACGGCAACGGTTACCTGGTCAAGTCCGCTGTAAATGGCAACAACATCGTTGCCGTGATTGATTTCCACCGTTTTGCCGTACTGGGCATCATCATAAATATCAATAACAGTGCCGTCACCTGCGGCGTTGATGCTCTCACCCTTAGGGGCTTTGATGTCAACCGCCCTGTGCATACGCCAATCGTTATAGGTGAGAGAATATTGCAACTTAGTGTCACTGAAATCTTTGATAATCTCACCTGTTACAGGGTAAACGAAAAAGCCTGCCGCCTGTGTCACCGTTTCCACTGCCTGTTGCTCCTCTTGAGGTGTAGGAGTGGGTGCAGTGGAGGTGATTTTGTCGGGCTCTTTTGAGGTAGGTGTCTCTTCTTCCATGGCGCCTAAATCCTTGTCAGGAAAGGTGTAGGAGGGTTGGCTTGCCATAGAGGAGTTTTGTGCGGACGAATCGGGTGCAATCCCTCTGTCTATACCAACAAAGGCGGCTGCTCCTACTGCTACAAGGCAAAGTGCCGCAATTATATAAAGTCCCTTTGATTTGGTAGGTTTAGCGTGAGTAAATCGCATATTGCTCATAATTTTGACCTTTCTGTTTTAAATTCAAATTTATTATTAACAAAAAGATTTTGGTTTATGCGAAATTTGACCTAAATGAATTGCACACTGCAATTCAATTTATGGAGCGTTAGCGAGATTTCACGGCGTTAGCCAATTCGTGATGCAAAGCATCAATTCATTAAAAAAGCCCTTGTCCCATTGGACAAGAGCTTTTTGTACTATTTTATTTTGCATAGTCAACAGCGCGGTTTTCGCGGATAAGGCTGACTTTAATCTGACCGGGATATTCAAGGTCGCTTTCAATCTTTTTAACAATTTCGCGAGCGGTGAGCATCATTTGGTCATCACTGATAACATCGGGCTTAACCATAATGCGAATTTCGCGGCCTGCCTGAATTGCAAAGGACTTTTCAACACCGTTAAAGGAATTGGCGATTTCCTCCAGTTTTTCAAGTCGCTTAACATAACTTTCGATATTTTCTCTGCGAGCACCGGGACGGGCGGCAGAAATAGCATCGGCAGCCTGAACAAGACATGCGCTAACGGTTTTAGCCTCAACATCGCCGTGGTGGGCGTGTATGGCGTGGATAACCGCCTCGTTCTCTTTATACTTCTTGGCAACATCAACACCAAGTTGAATGTGTGTGCCCTCGTGCTCGTGGTCAAGAGCCTTGCCTATATCGTGGAGCAGTCCTGCGCGGCGGGCAAGAGAAACATCCTCACCCAATTCTGCAGCCATAAGACCTGCAAGGAATGCAACCTCGCGAGCGTGGTTAAGTACATTCTGACCGTAACTTGTGCGGTAGTGCAAACGGCCAAGCAGGTTAACAAGGTCGGGGTGCAAATTGCGAACGCCCGTTTCAAGCACAACGTTTTCGCCTTCCTGACGAATGGTGCGCTCAACCTCTTTTTTAGCCTTTTCAACCGTTTCTTCAATGCGGGCAGGATGAATTCTGCCGTCTTGAATAAGTTTTTCAAGTGAAAGACGGGCAACCTCACGACGAATGGGGTCAAAACTCGAAAGGGTGATTGCCTCGGGAGTATCGTCAATAATAAGGTCAACACCTGTAAGGGTTTCAAGGGTGCGGATATTGCGGCCTTCGCGACCGATGATTCTGCCCTTCATTTCGTCATTGGGCAGGTCAACAACAGAGATTGTAACCTCGCTTGAATGGTCGGCGGCGCAACGCTGAATAGCCTGAGATATAACCTTGGCTGCCAGCTTGTCCGACTCGTCCTTAAGCTTTTGCTCGTGATTCATAATGCGCAAGGCTTTTTCGTGAGTAAGTTCCTCGTCCAAAGACTTAAGCAAATAATCCTTAGCCTGTTCAATGGAGAAGCCTGAAATACGCTCTAACATATCGAGCTGACCTTTTTTAAGTTGGTCAACCTCTGCCATACGCTCTTCAATGACCTTGGATTTTTGAGCCAACGCTTCTTCTTTGGCTTCCATATTTTCAATCTTGCGGTCAAGAGACTCTTCTTTTTGAACGATGCGACGCTCTTGCTGTTTTACTTCGTTGCGGCGCTCGCGAATTTCCTGGTCGGCTTCGCTGCGCATTTTGTGAATTTCGTCTTTTGCTTCTAAAATAGATTCTTTTTTCTTTGCCTCGGCGCCTTTGTAGGCGTCGTTAAGGATGCGTTTTGCCTCTGCTTCTGCAGAGCCGATAGTGGCCTCTGCCTTGCGCTTGCGGTAAGAAACACCGCTTAAAAAGGCAATAACTGCGGCAACTACTGCGGCGGCAGCCGCAATAATAATAGCGATTGTTAATGAAATTGTTGGCACTTTTAAGTGCACCTCCTTTATAAAAAACCACTCTTTTAAAAATATTCGGGCGGTGGGTTCACCCAATATGTAGTAGTGTATCTGCCTCGCCATAGGCATACTAACACTAATACAATATCATTTTACATTTTATTACATTGTGCCTAATATGTCAAGGTAAAAATGACATTTTTTCATAATAATCGTACAGTGATAAAATTTGGTATTGTATTTATAATAAAAATATATTAGAATAGGTAGATAATAGTTTTTAGACCAACTCTGAGGTGAATTAAATGAAAAAACGATACCTTGACTGTAATGAGGCAGAGCTTAAAGATTTGCTTTGCGAGGCAACTGCCGAACACGAGGCTTTCAAGGCTCTTGAATTAAACCTTGATATGTCTCGCGGTAAGCCCTGCAAGGACCAACTTAGTCTTAGTATGGCTTTGCTTGATAAAGTGACCTCTAACGACAATCCTATTGCCGAGGGTAATATTGACTGCCGCAACTACGGCGGTCCCGAGGGCATTCCTGAGGCAAAACGCCTTTTTGCACAAATTCTCGGTTGCGAGGAAGAAAAGGTAATTATCGGCGGCTCATCATCCCTTAATATGATGTTTGACTTTATTGCTCAGGCTATGATTTCAGGTCTTGGTGAAGAGCCTTGGTGCAAGCAGGGTGAGATTAAGTTCTTATGCCCCTCACCCGGTTATGACCGCCACTTTGCCATTTGCGAGCATTTTGGCATCAAAATGATTCCTGTGGCTATGGATACCGACGGCCCCGATATTGAAGAGATTGAGCGTCTTGTAAAAGACCCCTCTGTTAAAGGTATGTGGTGCGTGCCCAAATTTTCTAATCCCCAAGGCATCACTTACAGCGACGATATGGTGCGCCGCATTGCCGCCCTTAAGCCTGCCGCCAAGGATTTCAGAATTATGTGGGATAACGCCTACTCCATTCACCTTGTCAGTGCAGACGACCATTTGATTGACATACTTGCAGAATGCAAAAAGGCAGGCAATCCCTCTTTGGTTGTTGAGTTTGCCTCTACTGCCAAGGTTACCTTTGCAGGCGGCGGTATTGCTTGTGTTGCCGCAAACAAATCAAACCGCGACCTTATAAGAAAGCGCATGAGCGTGCAGACCATCTGCCACGACAAAATCAATCAGTTGCGCCACGCCCGTATGTTCCCCGACTTTAAATCATTGGAAAGTCATATGCGCCACCACGCCGAAATTCTTGAGCCCAAGTTCAGAATGGTGCTTGATATGTTAAATGACCGTCTTGGTGGCCTTGATATTCTTGCCTGGAACCATCCCAACGGTGGCTACTTTATAAGCGTTGACACCTTGCCCGGCTGTGCAAAGCGGGTTGTTGAGCTTTGTAAAGAGGCAGGCGTTGTGCTTACAAGCGCAGGTGCTACCTACCCTTATGGCAATGACCCTCTGGACAGCAATATCCGTATTGCTCCCTCTTTCCCCCCTGTTGACGAGTTAAGGCAGGCTATGAAGGTTTTCACCACCGCAGTGAAAATTGCCACTTGTGAAATGCTTATTGAACAAGGTGTATAAATTTATAAAGGAATTTTTATATCATATCGTTCTTAAACAAATTGACTTTTAAGTCAAAATCTAATATAATAAGTCTATTAGCGGTGTAAATCCGCAAATGCAAAGTAAGGAGGAAAATAGGTCAATGAAAAAGAAACTTAGCAAATGCTGGTTTTTCGTTGTTGCCATACTGATAGTTGCACTGACCGTTGTGTCATTCTTCGGTGTAAAGAACTACTACGGCGACAAAGAAATTGTCTATTTTAAAAGCGCCGGTGATATTCGTTGGGGTATTGATATTCAAGGCGGTGTTGAAGCCGTTTTTGCACCCACCGATAAAAACACCGACAAAATCACCGAAAGCCAACTTGAGTCGGCTAAAAAGATTATTGATACCCGTCTTATAAATCAAGGTATCACCGATTACGAAACATCTGTCGACACTGCCAACAAGCAGATTATCGTCCGCTTTCCTTGGCAAGCAGGTGAAGAAAACTTTGATGCAACAACTGCCATCAAAGAACTTGGTGAAACTGCTCTGCTTGAATTCTGCGGCGGCAGTACATATGACAAAAACAAGGTTGTGCTTGAAGGCAAACATGTTGAGACCGCCTCTGCCGAGGTTATTGACGGCTCACCCTATGTTTTGTTAAAACTTACAAACGAGGGCAGAAGCAAATTTGCATCAGCCACCAAAACCTATCTTAACAAGCAAATCGCCATTTGTATGGATGGTCAGGTAATATCTGCCCCCACCGTTAACGACGTTATCTCTAACGGCGAGGCTACCATTACAGGCCCCGACTACGATGGTTGCGTTGACCTTGCAAACACCATTAACGCAGGTTCACTTCCCTTTGCAATGGGTGTTGACGACTCCAAGTTGCAGGTTATCAGTGCAACCTTGGGTGCAGAGGCACTTAATGCAATGCTTATTGCAGGACTTATTGCCTTTGCAGTAGTTTGCCTTATCGTTATTGTAAGATACCGCTTGCCCGGTGTTGTGGCAGCCCTTTCCCTTTCAGGTCAGGTTGCAGGTATGATTGCTTGCGCTTCAGGCCTTTTTGCAGGTACCGAAGGCTTCACCCTCACCATCCCCGGTATTGCAGGTATGATTCTTTCAATCGGTATGGGTATTGACGCCAACGTTATTACTGCTGAGCGTATTACAGAAGAAATGCGTGCAGGCCGCACTGTTACCTCTGCAATCCAAATCGGCTCTAAAAACTCACTGTCTGCAATCGTTGACGGTAACGTAACCAACATTTTGGTTGCTATCGTTCTTATGGGTTGCTTCGGTCCCTCCGACAATCTGTTTGCAAAGATTTTCAGCCCCATCATCGGCTTGTTCGGTGCATCGGTTTCAGGCACCGTTTACTCCTTCGGATACACATTGCTTATGGGTGTTATCTTCAACTTCATCATGGGCGTGTTCGCATCCAAGATTATGCTGGGCAGCATCTCTAAGTTCAAGTGTATGAGAAAGCCCTGGCTTTATGGAGGTGTTAAGAATGCTGAATAAGAAGTTTGAATTTGTTGGCAACCTTAAAAAGTTTGTGATTGGCTCTGTTGCAGTTATTCTTATCGGACTTATTGTTGCTTTGGTGCTTGGCCCCGTTCTTGACATTACCTTTAGCGGCGGTACCAAAATCACCTATTCATATGACGGCAAGATTGATACCGACAAAATTGCTCAGATTGCCGCCGACACCATCGAGAAAAAGGTAAGCGTTACCACCACCTCAGGCGTTAGCGATGACTCTCAAAAGTTGGTTGTTTCTTTGGCAGATAAAGATGCTCTTGACACCAAGCTTATTGACAAACTTACCGACAAGCTTACCGGCAAAGATTTTAAAGATAACAAAATCAAGCAGGAAGAGGTACTTAGCGTATCTCCCAGCGTTGGTATTATCTTCTTTGCAAAGTGCCTTGTTGCAGTTGTAATTGCTGCATTGCTTGTTATCATTTACACCGCTATCCGCTTCCGCAAAATCGGCGGTTGGTTGGCAGGTACCTCTGCAATGGTTGCTCTGCTTCACGATATTTTGATTGCATTTGCCGCATCGGTTATTTTCCGTCTGCCTATTGATGCAAACTTTATCGCTGTTGTTATGACCTTGCTTGGTTACTCACTTAACAGTACCATCGTTGTATTTGACCGCGTTCGCGAAAACAAGCGTATTTACGGCAATAAAGAGTCACTTGGCAACTTGGTTAATTTGTCAAACAATCAGGTGCTCAGCCGTAACGTTATGACCAACCTTTCTACCGTGCTTTCAATTGTAATCGTGCTTATCGTTTGCGAAATTAACGGTATCGCATCTTTGCGCAGTCTGACTGTGCCTCTCTGCTTCGGTTTGGCAAGCGGTGCTTATTCATCAATTTGCCTTGCTCCTGCAGTTTGGGTTAAGTGGAAAGAATTTTCTGACGCAAAGAAACTTGCTAAAGGCAAGAAGTAATTGTTAAAGTTAAAGACCTTGATGAGAAATCATCAAGGTCTTTTTGTTATGTCCTTATTTAAGTTCAACCTCACCTAAAACTGTGTTGGTGATGTAATCCCCCTTGAAACTGCGAAGTTCATCCATATGGGGTTGGTCAAGGTGGATTTGCTGATGGGCTTTAGACTCCCACTGCTCGATTAAAAGAATTTCGTTTTCATCTTTTTCAGACAAATAGTAATCGTAGCGGATGCAACCATCCTCTGCCCTGATAGCATCAAGGACGCCTGTGCTTTTTACCTTTTCGATAAATGCCTCGCGCTTATTGGGTAAACAGTCAAATTTAACATAGATTGTATACATATAATTATCTCCTTTCCTTTTGGTCATTTTATTTATAACACAAAAAAGGCAGGGTTACAACCCCGCCTTTTACAACGTTACAATATCTTTCGGTTTAATTTTTTGCTGACAATTTTTATTGACACAACCACGGCAACCCACACTGCAATATAAACGGCAACGAATATAGCGGTAAAAATCAACAAAACACTTACGTCAAAAGGAATCCAATCGTTTATAAGATAACACCCCACATAAACAATATAAATAGACCCAAAATGGCACAGCAAGGATTTTGGCAAACTCCAATGCTCAATCTGATTAAAGACGGTTGCACCCGCCTGCACAAACGCCAACAGATATATAGATAACGTTGCCACAAGCACCTGCTTACCGCTTAAAGAGAAATCTGCCACCGTTGACTCAATAACGGCATAAATTATTCCCAAAACTATGGGCCCAAAACCGCCAAAAATCAATCCTCGGTGAAAAAACTCTTTTACATATTTATTCACAAGATACCCAACCTTTCTTTAATGGATTTTAACTGACGGCGAGACACATAATCGGTGTAGCCGTTTTGAAAATGCACCTTAAGGGTACCTGAAATAGAAGCATCAAAACTCTTTATTTTTTTGATGTTTGCAAGGCATGACTGATTGATTTTTATAAAATTATCAGGCAAACCCGCCTCAATCACATAAAGACGCTCTTTAATCAGATGTTTTTCCTTTTCGCAAATCGCATATACCTTATTGCCTATAACTGTAATGCAAATCACATCTGCTAAATCTAACGGCACAATTTCTTTGTCTTTGTAGCCAACAAGTTGGGTTTTATACCCCTCTGCAAGCCGCTTTATATCTTCCACAAGCGGTGAGTTTTGCTTTGCAAAAATTTCAACCCGCTCGTCGCAAGACGGGTCAATTATCACCTTGCACTTCATAGTCATTTGCCCCCTTTATATCAACATATTAAACCCTTGTCAGTTTAAATTCAAGCCATTTTAATTATTCGGTCAAAAGAGGCATTTATGCGGTAGATAATTCGGTTTTAAAAGCAAGAGTCCTATGGTGGACTGTGTCCGCCATAGGACTCTTTTGCAATCTTTTAAATCTTTCCCTCAAATTCACAAAGACGCTTTACATCTGCCATAAGTCCCTCGAACGTGTCGGGGGTGATGCTCTGCATACCGTCACAAAGGGCGCAGGCAGGATTGTTGTGCACCTCTAACATAAGTCCGTCGGCGCCGCTGACTACTGCCGCCTTTGCCATAGGAGCCACCAAAGATGCCATGCCTGTGGCGTGGCTTGGGTCAACCACAACGGGCAGATGTGTTTTTGCCTTCAAAACAGGCACGCAAGACAAATCAAGGGTGTTGCGTGTAGCATTTTCAAAGGTACGGATGCCACGCTCACACAAAATAATATCTTCATTACCCCCTGCGGCAATATACTCTGCACTCATAAGCAAATCCTGAACTGTGCAGGATGCACCCCGCTTTAACAAAATGGGTTTTTTGCATTTGCCAAGTTCCCAAAGCATATCAAAATTTTGCATATTTCTTGCACCCACCTGAATAACGTCAACATCGTTAAACAGGTCAATATTTGTAAGTGAAGTCAACTCGGTAACAATAGGCAGCCCTGTCTCTTTTTTTGCCTCAAGAAGCAGACGAAGTCCCTCTGCCTTAAGGCCTCTGAATGCATAGGGCGAGGTGCGAGGTTTAAATGCGCCGCCGCGCAAAAAGGTAGCACCTGCCGCCTTTACACGCTTGGCAACCTCTATAATCTGCTCTTCACTTTCAACCGAGCAGGGCCCTGCTATAACACCGAAATGCTTGCCCCCTATAAGAGCGTTACCCACGCCGATTTCACTGTCGGCATTGTGGAATTTGCGGTTAACAAGTTTATATGGCTCACTGACGCGGCGAACCGCCTCAACAATTTCATTTTGCTGAAGCAATTCAATATCCACCTTGCTGGTATCACCAACAAGACCAAAAACGGTGGTATCACTACCAACGATGGTATGAGCCTCAACACCGTGGTGCTGAACAGAGGCAATAAGTTTATCAACGCTTTCTTTTGATGCGCCGTTTTTAAGAATGATAATCATTAAAGGTCACTTTCCTTGCATAAATATAGATAAATAATACTCCCCTTTTTTTGACTTGTCAACATTTTGGGCTGAAAAAACCGCAGTCTTCCCAAAGGAAAACTGCGGTCAATCTTATTCGTATTCAACTACGTCTGCCCACTTGAGCAAAAATTCTCTTTCCTCAGGTTTGCCCTTTACCGACTGACTTGCGGCAACAATAGGCATCCACTTTTGAACATACTGACGGGCAGTATCACTCTTTTTGCAGAAAAGGTCAAGGTACTTCTTAGCAAAATCCTCATCACCTTTTAAGCAGAAAAGCAAATAGGTGCGGGCTACATCGGCAGAGGCGTTACCTTGGGTGGCGTGTGCCCAGTCAATGATATAAGCCTCGCCCTCGGGAGTGATGATTACGTTTGAAGGACGGAAGTCACCGTGGCACACCTTTTTGTGCTTAGGCATACCTTCAAGGCGGGTGTGAAGTTCATAACGGGTGGTGGCATCCAGGTCTGCTTCGCTGATTTTGCGGTTCATCTTATCCTTTAATTTGGTAAGGTTGGGGCAAGCGGCGGCGTGTGCCTTCATCTGCAAATCAACAAAAAGTTCAAGATACTCATCCTTTTTGTCAGGGTTTTCGTCCATCAGTTTTTCAAGGTTAGTGCCCTCTATAAAGTCATATGCGATAGCCCACTTGCCGTCAACGGTAAGCACCTCGCGGAGTCTTGGTGTGTTGAGCCCCGTTTCTTCAACACGAGCCTGATTAAGAGCCTCGTTAAGCACGTCTGCCTTTGAATAATTGGCATCAAAAACCTTGTAGCAAAGGTCGCCATCGCGGTAAATAGTTTTGCCGTCGTTGTTGTAAATAATATTATCAAGTTTCATATTATACACCCTCCTTAATGCCGTAGTAGGCGTTAAGATACATCTGCTTAATTTCGCTCATAAGGGGATAGCGTGGGTTAGCACCTGTGCACTGGTCGTCAAACGCCTGCTCAACCATATCGTCAAGACGGGCAAGGAAATCAGCCTCGTCAATGCCGTAATCCTTGATAGAATCCTTAATTCCAACTTTAGTTTTAAGGTCGTTAATAGCCTTAATAAGTGCCTCAACCTTTTCTTCATCGGTTTCACCCTTAAGTCCCAAAGCGGTGGCAATTTCAGCATATCTTGCAAGGGTATGGGGGTGGTCATACTGTGAGAAAGTACCCATTTTGGTAGGCTTCTCGCTGGCGTTAAAGCGAATAACCTGCTCTATCATAAGAGCGTTTGCCACGCCGTGAGGCAGGTGGTGGAAGGCACCAAGTTTGTGAGCCATTGAGTGACATACACCAAGGAATGCATTGGCAAATGCCATACCTGCGCTTGTTGCGGCGTTAGCCATCTTTTCACGGGCAAGCACATCGGTCTGGCCATTTTCGTAAGCGCGAGGCAAATATTCAAATACCGTCTGCAAAGACTTAATTGCAAGGCCGTCGGTGTAGTCGGTTGCCATAACAGAAGCGTATGCCTCAAGAGCGTGGGTAACGGCGTCTATACCTGATGCGGCAGTCAGTCCCTTGGGGGCAGACATATGCAGGTTGGTGTCAACGATTGCCATATTGGGAAGAAGTTCATAGTCGGCAAGGGGATATTTTACACCTGTTGTTTCGTCGGTGATAACGGCAAAGGGAGTAACCTCACTGCCGGTACCTGCAGAGGTTGGAACGGCAATGAAATATGCCTTTTCACCCATTTTGGGGAAGGTGTATACGCGCTTGCGAATATCAATAAAGCGCATTGCCATATCCATAAAATCTGCCTCGGGATGCTCATAAAGCACCCACATAATCTTGGCGGCATCCATTGCAGAGCCACCGCCCAGTACGATGATAGTATCAGGCTGAAAGGCAGTCATTTGAGCGGCGCCTGCTTTTGCGCTGGCAAGGGTTGGGTCGGGTTCAACATCAAAGAAGGTGGTGTGTGCGATACCCATTTCGTCAAGTTTATCGGTAATAACCTTGGTATAACCGTTCTGATAAAGGAAGTTGTCGGTTACGATAAATGCACGTTTTTTGCCCATAACGGTGCGAAGTTCATCAAGGGCAACGGGCAGACAGCCTGCCTTAATATAAATCTTTTCGGGGGCTCTGAACCAAAGCATATTCTCTCTCCTCTCGGCAACGGTTTTGATGTTAAGTAAGTGCTTTACGCCAACATTTTCACTAACCGAGTTACCGCCCCAAGAGCCGCAACCCAAGGTAAGCGAAGGCGCCAACTTAAAGTTGTAAAGGTCACCTATACCGCCGTGAGACGAGGGGGTGTTAACAAGAATACGGCAGGTTTTCATACGGGCGGCAAAGGCATCAATCTTTGCCTGTTCGGTAACGGCGTTAAGATAAATTGATGAGGTGTGACCGTAACCGCCGTCGGCAATAAGCTGCTCTGCCTTTGCAAAAGCATCCTCAATATCCTTTGCCTTATACATAGCAAGAACGGGAGAAAGTTTTTCGTGAGCAAACTCTTCGGCAATATCTACACTCTCAACCTCACCGATAAGAATTTTTGTCTCCTCAGGCACTGTTACGCCTGCCAAAGCGGCAATGGTTACTGCCTTTTGACCAACGATTTTTGCATTAAGCGCACCGTTGATAATGATGGTCTTGCGCACCTTTTCAGTTTCATCGGGGTTAAGAAAATAGCATCCGCGGTTGGCAAATTCTTCCTTAACCTCATCGTAAACCTTTTCAAGAACGATAACCGACTGCTCAGATGCGCAAATCATACCGTTATCAAAGGTTTTAGAATGAATGATAGAGTTAACTGCCAAAATTACATCGGCGGTGTCGTCAATAATAGCAGGAGTGTTGCCTGCACCAACGCCCAGTGCGGGCTTTCCGCTTGAATAGGCAGCCTTAACCATACCGGGACCGCCTGTAGCCAGAATTATATCCGACTCTTTCATAACCATATTGGTCATATCAAGACTGGGCACGTCAATCCAAGCAATAATATCTTCGGGTGCACCTGCCAGGGCGGCGGCTTCAAGAACAAGTTTTGCCGCTTCTATGGTGCATCCCTTTGCTCTGGGGTGAGGGCTGATAATAATACCGTTACGGGTTTTAAGTGCAAGCAAGCACTTAAATATTGCAGTAGAGGTGGGGTTAGTAGTAGGAATAACGGCACCGATTACACCGATAGGCTCGGCAATTTTTTTGATGCCGTACTGCTTATCTTCTTCAATTATGCCGCAGGTTTTTGTATCCTTATAAGCGTTATAAATATATTCGGCGGCATAATGATTTTTGATAACCTTATCCTCAACAATGCCCATTCCTGTTTCGGCAACAGCCATTTTTGCCAATGGAATACGAGCCTTGTCGGCGGCAGAAGCGGCGGCAAGAAAAATCTTATCCACCTGCTCCTGAGTGTAGGTTGCAAATTTCATTTGCGCCTTGCGAACACGGACAATGGCTTCTTCAAGAGCTTGCACACTGTCCACAATTTTGTAGTTGCTCATAGGTATTTCTCCTTTTTTAAGGGTTGGGCATACACTAAAATTATGCCCTTTCGTTTGCATTTAAAACTTTATCATACCCATTACTAAAAGTAAAATACCCTTTTCGTCACATCGTTATATCAAAAATGATATAGCAGAAAACTCTGCTATATCATTTAAAAAATCTCGTCACGAGCCTTATAAACCTCGGCTATAAAGCGTTTGTCAAGTTCGGTCAACTTGTAATCTTTGCGGTAAATAAGCACATCCTTATACACCTTAGTGTTGCAACTGCACCGCTTTTGTACCAATCCGTAGCGCTCCATAGTCTTCTTTGGCATAGGTGAAACCCACATAAACGTGTTGGGATTATGGCTTAGCAGTTCCATCTGGCTTGCACGTTCAAAAAGGAATATGCGGCGGTCAATATTGTCGGGCAATTCCTCTTTTCGCACCGCCGACATTGATAAAGAGGGCACATATGGGTCGGCGTGAGCAATTTCGGTGTAGGGCTCCAAATCCTCAAAGGTAACGTCCTCTTTGTCTGCCAAGGGGTGATTTTTAGACATAACCAGCACGTAACTAAACTCAGTTATCATTTCGTGAGCCAACTTTTTGCGGTCAAGACGCTCTTCAAAATAGCGGTCAAAAACCTCGGCATAGCGTATTATTCCAAGGCGGTATCCTGCCTCTAAAATGTTGGTTATAGCACGGGATGAGTTGGTCTCTTTATAAAAAATTTCGGCAGGACGGGTGTTATCAATGCCTGCAACAAAGCGGCTAAAGGCATAGGACATATAACTTGAACGTGGCACCGATACGGAAAAGGACTGAGCCTTTTTCTCGTTGTCACCGCTGTAAATATCCTCAAGTTCTTCTATGCGGCGCAAAATCTTTTTTGCACGCTCCAAAAACTCCTCACCCTCGTCGGTAACCTGCATTCCGTGAGGAGTGCGGTTGAATATGGTAATGCCCAAATCGTCCTCAAGTTCCTTTATGGCTCGGCTCAGATTGGGCTGGGCAATATAAAGTTTTTGGGCGGCACGGCTGATAGAACGGGTCTTTTCAACCTCCACCGCATATTTTAAATACATTATGTTCATAGTATGTACCTTTCAGGCGACAAAGTCGCCAACTAAGTTTGCCCTTATGGGCAAGTGAAATAGCCCTTGGCAGTGAAGTTACTATGTAGTGAAGTTTGCTTCGCAAGTAGTTCGGCAAACTTTACTTCACTTTTGTTTCAAAAACTTCACTGTGTTTTATCACAACTTCACTTCAAATCCCATTTGAAACTTCACTAAATTCATCACTCTATCGTATACATTCCATACATCTGAGCGTACAGTCCGCCCTTTTCAATAAGTTCGGCGTGAGTGCCCTGCTCAGAAATGCCGTCATCGGTAAGCACCGCAATCATATCTGCATTTTTGACGGTGGTCAGGCGGTGAGCAACAATAAAGGTGGTGCGCCCCTTTGCCAAGCGGTCAAGGGATTGCTGAACGATATATTCCGACTCATTATCAAGAGCACTGGTTGCCTCGTCAAGAATGAGTATAGGGGGATTTTTAAGGAAAACGCGGGCAATGGAAATGCGTTGTTTCTGTCCTCCCGAAAGTTTAACGCCACGCTCACCCACATAGGTATCGTAGCCCTCGGGCAAAGCCTCTATAAACTCATGGGCACCTGCTAACTTTGCCGCCTCTTTGATTTGCTGGTCGGTAGCGTTTGGCAAACCGTAGGCAATATTCTCCCTTACACTGCCCGAAAAGAGATAGACATCTTGCTGCACGACGCCGATATTCTGCCTAAGCGAGTCAAGGGTAACATCTCGCACGTCAATGCCGTCAATGGTAATTTTACCGCCGCAAACCTCGTAAAAACGGGGAATGAGTCCGCAAAGGGTGGTTTTGCCGCCACCTGAGGGGCCCACAAGTGCGATACGCTGACCTGCCTTGGCGGTAAGACTTAAATCAGAAAGAACGTCCTGCCCACCCTCATCATAGCGGAAGGTCACCCTGTCAAAGACAACCTCACCCTTTACATCGGAAAGGGCAACTGCCCCCTCTTTATCGGTGATGGTGACGGGAGTATCAATAATCTCGCAAAAGCGCTCAATACCCGTCATACCGCGGTAAAACTGCTCGGTAAACTCAATAATTCGGCGCACCGAAGTAAGCAGTGTTGTAACATAAAGCAGATAGGCAATCAAATCGGCGGCGTTAATATATCCGCCAATCATAAAGAGCGCGCCTGCCACCACAACGGTGATATACATTAGTCCGTCAAATAGCCGTGTGGTTGAACTAAAGCCTGCCATAGCGTGATATATCTTTTTCTTTATATCCAAAAAGGCGTGGTTGCCCTTTTTGAATTTTTCACGCTCCATATCCTCGTTGGCAAAGGATTTTACCACCCTTATACCAAGCAAACTGTCCTCAACCTGAGAGTTAATCTCACCGATAACCTCTCGTGATTTGCGAAAGCCCTCTTTCATTCGGCGGCGGAATGGACTGCACACCAAAATCATAACAGGCACAATGGCAAAAACAATCAGAGTAAGCCAAATATTCATTGTGCTGAGAATGGCAAAGGACACTGTAATTTTAATGCCGGCAATAAAAAATTCTTCGGGGCAGTGGTGGGCAAACTCGGTAACGTCAAACAAATCGTTGGTTATGCGGGACATCAATGTGCCAACTTTTGTTTCGTCATAGTAAGAAAACTGCAACCTCTGCAAGTGGTTGAACAAATCGCGGCGCATATCAGTCTCTATCCGTGTGCCCATAATGTGACCCACCGCCGCCATGTAATAGTTGGCGGCAGTGTCAATAATGCGCAGTAACAGATAGGCACCGCCAATAATCAGCACGATGCCCACTGTTAATTTTGCAGGGTCATTCATTGCAGAGTCGGTAATAAATCTTACCATAAGAGGCAATACCAACTCGCAAACGGTAGTTAGCGCCGCGCAAAAAAGGTCAAAAACCACAGTTGCACGATGCCTTTTAAAATAGGGTAAAAATCGCTTAATAAGAGCAATAGTGCCCATCTTTTTGTTATCTTTCATCATTAAAACCTTAACTGGTTATAGTCGGCAACTCCGCTTGTGTCATAATAATTGTAGTTAGGCGAAACGCTTAAAAGCGTTTCGGTAAGCCACTGTACAAGTGGCTTCGGCAAAATTAAATATTATGATTTAATTTTGCACGGCACTCATTTCAATGGAAAAGGACAAATTTTTATTAAAAATTTGTCGCAAAATCAAAGATTTTGTGGCGAAACAGAATTGTTTCGCCTAACCTATTCCATTATAATCGCGGTCGGCGGCAGAAACTACATCCTCGCCCTCTTTTAGACCGCGGAGGGTAAACTCAAAACTGAACTCTTGAGACACCTGATACTGTGTGAGCAACTCGGGGCCACAACTGTGTGAGCCAACACCGCTTACAGCGCCGTCAATACAAAGAACGGTCTTGCCGCAAGGCTCAAGTTCATAGTTGTGAGCGGCTTTTTCTATATCCTCTTGAGTATATTCCAAAGCAGAGAAGTTAAACTTGCCGCCGCAAATGAGCAAGCCGCCCTTACCGCTTGCAGTAAGTGCCGCAAACTCAGTATTATAGCGGTTGCCGTTATCTTGCGGCATAATGTAATCGGTAAACATCTTTGAAACGGTGGTTACAAAGCGGCCGCGACGGCTTGCATTGTGCTTATCGGGGTAACTGTCATAGGGGCCGTAGCCAAAATAATCCACCTTGTCGTATGAGCGGTCAAGAGCCATTCTTACGCCAAAACGGGGTAAGAAGTGCACCTTTTCGTTGCGCTTAACATCACAGTGCAAGGTAATATCACCTGCGCCGTTTACTGTCCAACGAACCTTAGCGTGTGCTACAGGGGGTACGTGGTGGGCAACCATAGCAATATCCTGCTCGATTACACAGCAGCCGCTCACTACATCCACCTTTGTTGAGTAAACATAGGTGTTAGTGCGGTCGACACCCTGTCGGCGCCAATCGTTTGCATCATAGCGCTCGTTATCCAAAGGTGCGCGCCAGATATTAAAACTCATTGGTGTGGTAAGCAACTTGTTGCCGTTAAAACTAATTTGGCGGAAGGCGGCAGTATTCTTGTCAAAGGTGTGAGCAAAACTCTCACCCGAAATATAAACGCGGTTGTCGTTTTCTTCTACCTCAACGGCACGGGAAGGCATCTTTACCGTAACGGAACTTGGGTTAACAGGCAACTCAAACTGAGCAAAGGCCATCAACTCACCCTCTTTGGTAAGTTCACCCAGACCTAACTGCACAAAGTTGAAGTTAACATAGCAACGACCGCTCTGTGGCAATTCATAGTCAATATGCACCTGACGGCTTGTGTGAGCAGGGATTGCCAAAGCACCCAAACTGCCCGACTGAGTAACCTTGCCGTTGCAAGTAATCTCCCATCGGCATTCAAGTCGGCTAAGATAAATAAAATCGTAAAGGTTGGTGATGTTAAAATCACCTTTTTCAAGGTCAATAGCCTCTACCCTAGCAGGTTGAATTACATATTTAAGTTCTTTAAGTCCATCAGAGGGGGTGCGGTCGGGGAATACAAGTCCGTCAACACAGAAGTTGCCTGAATGGGGTTGCTCCCCTGAGTCACCGCCGTAATAGAATTTAGGTTTGCCGTCGGGAGTTGTGCCTGCAAAATGTGCGTGGTCGCACCACTCCCAAACAAAAGCACCCATATGGTTGTCGTGCTTGTAAATTACATCCCAGTAATCCTTAAGGTCACCGGGGCCGTTACCCATAGCGTGACAGTATTCGCAAAGCACCATTGGGCGCACTGCCGATGCCACCTCGTCACTGCAATAGGCATCGCAATGCTCGGCAGTTGGGTACATTCTTGAATAAACATCCGACTTAGTGACCTGCATTGTTGCCAGATCATCATATACTGCATAATCATTAACGCCCTCGTAATGAACATAACGGGTATCTCTTTGATGGCACCAATCAATTGCGGCTTCAAAATTTGCACCGTAACCCGACTCGTTACCCATACTCCACATAATAACTGAGGGATGGTTTTTATCGCGCTCAACCATCATCTGAACGCGGTCAAGAATAGACTCGCGCCATTCAGGACGCTCAGCCATATACTCCCAACGGGTGCAATTCATTCCGTGAGTTTCAATATCTGCCTCGTCAAAGACATAAAATCCATATTTATCGCAAAGTTGTAAAAAGCGGGGGTCGTTGGGATAATGAGAGGTACGAATAGCGTTAATGTTGTGGCGCTTCATAAGTCTAAGGTCGCGAAGCATATGCTCCATATCGCAAACAGTACCTGTGTAGGGGTCAGAATCGTGGCGGTTTACACCCTTAAGTTTAATAGCCTTGCCGTTAAACTTAAAAATGCCCTTTTCAATAACCATTCTTCTAAAGCCGACCTTTTCGGCAATATATTCACCTGCACAATCAATCAGCAGGTTGTATAATTCAGGAGTTTCGGCGCTCCACAAAATAGGCTTGTCCACATTAAAGACTGCCACACCGCTTGTATCGGGACGGGCCTGACCCACATCCTTGCCGTCGGGGTCAATAAGGGTGAGCACTGCATCCTCGGGGTTGATAACATCCAACTTAACGGTAAGGGTAGCAGAGCGCAAAGACTCGTCAACATGGGCAACAACTTCGTAGTCCCGCAAATGTCCCTTGGGTCTGCCAAGCAGATAAACATCGCGGAAGATACCTGACCAACGGAATTTATCCTGGTCTTCAAGATAACTGCCCTCGCACCATTTCATAACGATGACGGTGACACGGTTGGCACCCTCTTTTAAAAAGGGGGTGATGTTGAATTCACTGGTCATATGGGATACCTGACTGTAACCCACAAATTCACCGTTTATGTAAAGATAGAAGCAGGAATCAACACCCTCAAAGACGATATATTTTTGCATACCCTCCCACTCGTAAGGGGTGGTAAAATCACGGCTGTAAACACCGCAAGGATTCTCTTTAGGAATGTAAGGGGGGTCAACAGGGAAAGGATACTCAATGTTGGTATACATTACCTGGTCATAGCCAAACTTCTGCCATACGCTTGGCACATCAATCTGCTTTGCAGAGTCCAAAGGAAGTGCAGGGTTGATAATGTTTTCGGGCACCTTGTCAATGCTCTTAAAATATTCAAATTTCCACTTGCCCGAAAGCAAACCAAAGCGGTCACTATCCTCACGGGCGCTGTCAAAAATATCCTTGGCTGTGCCGAAAGGAATGTAGTATGCACGGTTTTTCTCAGTTCCTAAATGTAAGGTGTTTAAATCTTCAAAATATCTTGTTACCTTCATACTTTTTCTCCTCCCTGAGAAAGCAAGTTTGTCACCTGAACAGGTTTGCCCTTTAAAATATGAACCCGTGTTACCCTTTTTGAAATGAGGCACACACTTTCGTAGTTAATTGTATCGGCTTGTTGGGCAAGTTCCTCAACAGGCAAGGTAAGGGCGCCATCTGTGCCAAAAAGCACCGCCTTGTCACCCATTTTTACATTAAGTCCGGTAACATCTATCATCAACTGGTCCATACACACTCTGCCGATAACAGTGCCGTATCCCCCGTTAATAAGCACCCGACTGCCTGTATACCCCCGCAGATATCCGTCGGCGTAGCCAACAGGCAGGGTGGCAACCTGCATATCTTTTGGGGCAGTAAAGGTACGGCCGTAACTGATATCCTGCCCTGCTTTAAGGGTTTTCACCATACTTACCGCTGAGCAAAGGGTCATAACAGGCTTAAAGCCCTCTAATATTTTCTCTTGTGACGGGCTTAATCCGTAAAGGATGATGCCCGCACGCACCATATCAAGTGAAGCGTGAGGCAAATTAAGAGTTGCCGCCGAATTACTGCAGTGGCAAATTTCAAGGTTTATGCCCTTCTCTTTCATTTTCTGGGTAGCCTTAATAAAGCGGTCAAACTGCTCTTTGGTATAACTGCCGTCCTCATCGCCGTCTTTGTCTGAGGAGGCAAAATGGGTAAATGCACCCTTGACGGCAATTCCCTTAAGACTGCAAGCCTTTATTGCCTCTGCCACACCCTCGTGGGTATAAGCGTCAAAACCGATGCGGTGCATTCCCGTATCAAGTTTGATATGGGCGTCAACAGTAACACCTGCCTTTTGAGCCTGAGCAGACAGTTCCTCCGCATACTGAGGGCAATAAACAGTCTGAGTTATATCTGCCTCACTTAAAACCGAGGCATACTCCGCAGGAGTGCATCCAAGCACCAATATAGGCACTGTTATCTTTGCACTTCGCAGTTGCAAAGCCTCTTCTATATTTGACACGGCAAGCCAGTCGGTGCCTGCTTCAACAAGGGTTTTTGCCACCTCAACTGCGCCGTGACCGTATCCGTCTGCCTTGACAACGCTCATAATCTTGCTACCTGCCACACGCTGACGGATTATATTAAAATTGTTAATCAGGGCGTCGTGGTCAATCTGCGCCCAGGTTCTGTGCAAAAAATCCATAAATCACACTCCAAATCCGCCGTCAACACCAAGCACTTGACCGGTGATGAAATCTGCGCCACTTGATGCAAGATAGACCACTGCCTGAGCAACATCGTTAGCACTGCCGATGCGACACAACGGAGTCTCGTCTGCAAGAGCGGTCAAATCCTCTTTTGTAAGGCGGTTGTTCATATCGGTGGCAATCACACCGGGAGCAATGCAGTTGACTGTAATGCCCGACGGCCCCACCTCTTTGGCAAGAGCCTTGGTAAATCCGATTATTGCCGCTTTGGTGGTGGAATAGTGCACCTCGCAAGATGCGCCCAACTGCCCCCAAACCGACGAAATATTGATGATTTTGCCCCGCTTGTTGTTTATCATCTGAGGCAACACGCTTTTTGTGGCGTTAATCACCCCGTTAACGTTCACATTCAACATCCGTTGCCAATCTTCAGCGGTTATATCAGTAAAAAGTCCTGAAAAAGAAATGGCGGCGTTGTTAACAAGCAGGTCAATGTCACCAAGCTGACCTTGTGCCTGCTTTATAGCACTGTCAAGTGCACTCTCGTCGGCAACGTCTGCCTTAATTTTAAGGGCGCCCGTCATCTGTGCCACCTGCTCTGCGGCAGCGTCGTCGCTATAATAGCAAAAGGCAACCGACCATCCCGCTTGGGACAGCAGTTTAACCGTTTCGGCACCTATTCCTCGACTTCCGCCTGTTATAAATGCAACCGACATACCGCACCTCCATATATCTAAAAGTATATACTACTCCACTCTCTTTTATTATCCACAATTTCCACTAAAATGCAATAGATTTTTGAAAATTCAGCCCATCTATTGCCAAATAAAAATCCCCCGTTGACAAATGTCAAAAGGGGTGCTATAATTACAGAACAAATGTTCGGTTAAGAGGTGAAAAACGGGTGGACAGGGTCATCTTGCACAGTGACTGCAACAATTTTTATGCTTCTGTGGAGTGTATGCTCAACCCCTCTCTGCGAGGCAAGGCGGTGGCTGTTGGCGGTAATGAAGAGGAACGGCACGGCATCATTTTGGCTAAAAACGAGGTTGCCAAAAAGCAAGGTGTCAAAACGGGTGAAACCCTGTGGCAAGCCCGACTTAAATGCCCCGATTTGATAATTGTTCCGCCTCACTATGAAGAATATGTAAAAATATCCGAAGCTACCCGCCAAATTTATAACGACAACACCTATCAGGTGGAGCCTTTCGGTCTTGACGAGGCTTGGCTTGACGTTACGGGTGAAGACGGCGTTGAGGCGGCGCGACGCATAAGCAACCGTATCAAGCGGGAACTTGGCATCACCGTCAGCATCGGCGTCAGCTTTAACAAAGTTTTTGCAAAGCTGGGCAGTGACTACAAAAAGCCTGACGCCATCACCCATATCAGCCGCGACAATTTTAAGCAGATTGTCTGGCCTTTGCCGGTGGCGGACCTGCTATATGTTGGCAGGGCCACCGAAGAAAAACTGCACCGAATGGGGCTTCGCACCATTGGGGAATTGGCGCAGTTTCCCATCCCATTTTTGCGTAACAGACTTGGCAAAAACGGTGAAATGCTACACCGCTTTGCTAATGGACAGGACTGCTCTCCCGTGGCGATATTCGGTGAAACGCCACCCGTCAAATCGGTCAGCAACTCCATTACAACGGTGCGAGATTTAGTCTGCCGCGACGACGCTCTCAGAGTGATGATGGCCCTCTGTCAGTCGGTAGGCAGCCGTATGCGCACCAACAATATCAAGTGCCGTCGTGTGACGGTTTTTTTGCGAACAAACGAGCTTATTCACTCCACCCGTCAGGTAACCCTCCCCGACTACACCAATCGGGATAGCGACCTGCTTCGTGCCGCAATGAGCATTGTGGACAGTGAGCATAACTGGCGCATACCTTTGCGGTCGGTAGGCGTCAGCGCATCTATGCTCTCTAACGGAAGTGCAGGTGGGCAAACCGACCTGTTTACCGACCAAAAAAAGCTTCAGCAGATGGACCAACTTGAGTCCCAACTTGACAGACTCAAATCCAAGTACGGCAACGGCATAGTGGTGCCTGCCACTATGCTTGTGGACCGCGACCTTGTGGCATTTGAGTATGGATATAAGTTTAACCCGTTTGGAATAAGAAGCGGAAATGAAATTTAATTTGTATATTCTTTTTTAATTGTACCAAATGGACTACCGACATTATTCCTTTTTCATTCTCCAGTAAACAAAACCCCCTTGACTCCGAGGTGCCAAGGGGGTTCGTTTATTTAATTTTTAGTCTTTCGGCCTAAACCTTACAGTGCAACAAAGGTGAAGCCGTTGGTGTTAGCCATAGTTTCAGTTGTAGAACCTGCTACACCGTAAACAACCAAGTTTGCATTGGTGCCTGCGAAGTTGCCGGCTCTAAAGTTGATGTCCTCACTCATGAAAGTGATGGTCTCAAGATTGGTCAT
>JAZORF010000029.1:0-21030 GCA_045656545.1 Acutalibacteraceae bacterium
AAAAAATATGCAGAACTATTAGAAAAGGCATTTGTATCTACCCCTGAATTTACCGTAGATATAGCAAAAAAAGCTTTCTATCCGTCTGACAACGCAGCTTTCAAAGGCGGTATTGGTGTTTGTGCATTAAAGAAATCAAAACGTTTCAGCATTCTATATATGGACAGAATACATACAAACAAAGATATAATTTATCGAGAAGAAAACATCCAATTTCTAACAAACGGCGCAATAAAACTTGCCCAAATACTATGATGCAAAGTTTTCGAGAAATGCCCAATGAAGTATACTTATTATAAAGATTTTGGATTAATTGATTAACAAGGAAAAAAGAACAATAACGGCTATAGTTTGTAACAGAAAAATAGTGTTTATTTTCATCAAATAAACCAGCGGTGTGTGTATTAAAATAGATATTTATGATATTATCTTTGCTAAGGAGTGATTATTTGTGGACCAAATAAAAATAGGAAAATTTATTTCCGAAAACAGGAAAAAGCAAAATTTAACACAAGAACAATTAGCAGAACAATTACACATAAGTAAAAATGCTGTTTCAAAATGGGAGCGCGGCTTGAATCTTCCGGATGTTTCAATTATGCAAGATTTATGCAAAATAATAGGTATCACATTAAACGAACTTTTTGTCGGCGAAAAAATAAATGACGACGAATATAAACAAGTGGCCGACAATAATCTTTTGAAAGCTTTAGACAATAGTACTTTTACATTAAAAGAGAAAATTGCGTTCTATAAAAAGAAATGGATAAAAGAACATATATCTAACTTTATTATCAGTTTTGTTATTTGGTTCGTGATATGCATAGCACTAAAATTACAAAACGTGGAAGGTTACCTTATCGGTGCAATTAGTGGAATATTGACAACTTTATATTATGCTGTTTTTAATAATCAAATGATGATATATGTTGAAAACCATGTTTATAAAAAACAGAAAAATAAAGATTAGTTTCTAAATACAACAGGGGGTTGGGCTATGCACAAATATTTGTACTTACAAATGTGATGCTGGTTCTCTTATCTGCTAAAATAAAATTAAAACCTCGATGATTTTCATCGAGGTTTTAAGCATCTTTATGAAAAGTGGCCTTTACAGTGCTTTTTTATAATTTATTTTTAAATAGTGGTTATATACTTCAAAATCAGCAGAAGAACAATTCTTATGCTGATTTTTAACATCCTTATGAAAAACGGTGCCTTTTCTATAATACCCGTTAAAATAATGTCGTTATCCAATAAACCAACCCATAAATCACGCTTGCCACGGTGCCGTATACGATTACGGGGCCTGCGATTTTGAACATATTGGCGCCGATACCAAGTATCCAACCCTCTGACTTAAATTCTACCGCCGGTGATGCTACCGCGTTGGCAAATCCTGTGATTGGTACTAGACTGCCTGCTCCTGCAAATCGGGCGTAATTATCATACAAATGTGCGGCGGTCAGCATTGCGGTTATAAAAATCAAAGTCACCGATACCAGACTTTTTGCAGGCTCCATATCCATCCCCAACCACAGATAGAAATTGAGCAATCCTTGTCCGAATGCACATACTGCTCCACCCACCAAAAAGGCTCTTATGCAATCGCTTACAACGGGTGAATTAGGTGAAACCTGCTTGGTTAAACTGTCGTACTCTTTTTCTGTAATTCTGCTCATAACAAAACTCCTTTTGCTTATTATTTCGCAAAAGGTGTTTTTTATTACCTATTTTTCTTTTGATATGAGTTTGCCACCATACGATACATAAACTTGCCCATACAGAGCCGCTTCACATATTTATTTTCTGCAAAGCACTCAAACACGTCTTTATTAGCACGGCGCAATTTGTTAAAAAAGGAGTAAATTTCATCCCTTACAACCTGGTCACAGTGGGTGATAAGCCACAATTCAAGTCGGGAAAAGGCAAGGTTTGCAATACGTTTTGCAATACACAGTTTAGTGGCACTTTCTTTTTCGGTCAAGGTGGCATAAGCGTTAAGCAAATCAATAAGGTTAAAGACCGTTTGCTCTAAGGCCTCGGCATCGGTAAAAACAAGGCTTACGGGTGCAGTAAATCGGCACAAGTCGGCATCTACTCCGCCAACAGAGGCAGTCTGCATCAATCCGCTTACAAAAAACTCGGAATAATCGTTTCCCCAATTCTTTATGGCACCGCCACGGCGCACAAGTTCTGTTTTAAAAATTGCCGCCTGTGACGGCAAGCCGCTCATCATCGTAGAGGCGTACTGAGTTGCCGCACCGCGACCCACCATACCAAGAGGTACACTATATGCCTGTTTTTCCCCTGTACATTTATCGGTAACGCTGCAACCGTGGACAACCATATCGTCATCGCACTCTGCTAAAAAGCGAAGGAGCAAATCCATATCTGACGGCTCAACAACACAGTCAGAGCCAATAGGACGCAGATATTTGCCCCGTGCACACTCTGACGACTGTTCAATAAAAGTTTGCGCATCATTGCGACACTCTGTACGAATTAAATCGGGATAACGAGAGATATAGTCCTGTGCGATTTTACCCGTCTCTTCATCCCCTTCTGTCACAAGCAAAAGAGCATCAAGCATTGCAACGGACGGTATAATAACCACCGAGTCAAGACATTCGGCAAGACGGTTACATCCCATTGAGGTATCTATGCAAAGGGTTAACAATTTTGTTTGCATTGTTACACTTCCTTAAAGTTTAAAATTTGCTCTTAAAAGATTGACTTTCAAGAGCAAATTTAACAGTTTATTTAGAAGAAACAGAACTTACCGTTTCTTCTGTTTCAAGAATGAAATCGTGGATTTTTTTTGCGGCAAAATCTATATCGTAAACATAGTACCAGATACCGTTGATTGTTTTGCCGTACGCCTTGCAACTTTCATCAGGCAGACCCAAATTTTCAATAGTCGGCTTAGCAGTGATTGCCCATTTGGCAATATCTATCATTTCTTTATTGGTCATTGATGTAGTGCAATTATCAAGAACTGTTCCGCAAAGGTCAATAAGCTCGCCAAGGCTTAGATTCTTAACCTGCTCAAACATTGCGGCAAGCACCTCGCGCTGACGGCTGCCACGCTCAACATCATCACCAGTGTCGCGGTCACGGGCATAAACAAGAGCCTGCGGGCCGGACAAAAGCTGATAACCTGTCTTTTTAACAAGTTCACACTTAATACCTGTTTCTCTTCGCAGATTGGGAATGTTTTTATTATTCATAACCCTACGCTCACTGGCATTAACATCAACCCAGACACCGCCGATTTCCTCGATTATTTCGCAAAAACCGAAGAAATTGATTGACGCGTAATCGGTAATATTAAGTTCAAAATTGCGGTTTAAGGTATCAACTGCAAGAGGCACCTTGCCAAACATATAGGCGTGAGTAATTTTATCCTTTTTCACCTTGCCGTTACGCATAATCTCTACATAAGTATCGCGGGCAATAGAGGTAAGCTTGATTTTGTCGTGCACCTTGTCAATAGTGAGGATAATTATTGCATCGGACCTGCCCTCGTCATCATTTCTGCGAGAATCGATACCAAGCAGTGCAATATTGATATAATCCTCATACTTCTTTTGAGCCTCGGCATTAATCGACACATTCAAATCAGTTTCGTCACGGTCAACGCGGTTGAGCATACTGTGCAAATAGGCATATCCACCCACACCAAGTGCAATCATAAGAACAATAAGTGAACAGGCTACGGTTAGAATTATTTTTGCAACACTTGCCTTTTTCTTCTTGCCTTTTGATTTTTTACTTTTTTTCTTATAAGAATTAAGGTCATAATCCTCGTCATAATTACGGTATTTCATTATAAAAATCTCCTCTAAACGAAGCAAAAGTATTTTTACTAAATCTTTGTTATTATATACCAAACACCGTCGAAAGTCAACACATACCCATTTTTCACTCCTGTATTTAATAAAAAGTCAGTAAAACAGCATAATAATATAAGAATTTTATTAAAAAAATTTTTAACAAATTGAGTGATATTTTATGAAAATTATAGAGGTGGAAAACCTTACAAAAATCTACAAAACCCATAAAAACACCCTAAAAGCCCTTGAAAACGTGTCTTTTTCGGTGGATAAGGGTGAGTTTGTTGCTATAACCGGTCCGTCAGGTTCGGGAAAATCTACCTTAATGAATATTCTCGGTTGCCTTGACAGACAGAGCTTTGGGATGTATTATTTAAAGGGAGAGAATGTTTCTCGTCTTAAAGGTTCTGCCCTTGCTAAACTTCGCAACCGCTCAATCGGGTTTATATTTCAAAGTTGTGACTTGGTTAGCGAGCTTACCGCAGAAGAAAACGTGTGGCTTCCTCTATATTATCGAGGGGTACCTGCCAAAGAGCGCAAGGCAATTGCTCTTAACGCTTTAGAGCAGGTTGGACTAAGCGCCCGCGCACATCATCTGCCAAAAGCCTTAAGCGGCGGTCAGCGTCAACGGGTTGCTATTGCACGGGCAATTGCATCTAAGCCTGATATTATTTTGGCCGATGAACCCACAGGCAGTCTTGACTGTCAAAGCCGTGACGAGATTATAAATCTTCTTAAACAGATAGTTGCCGACGGCAACACTGTAATTACGATTACTCACGATTTAACTCTTGCAAATTCTGCAGGGCGTATGCTTACAATCCACGAAGGACATTTGCATCAGGAAGGATGATTTTTATGGAACTTAAAAAACTGAAAAGCGGTACCGACATAAGAGGTGTTGCTTGCGAAGGTGTGGTTGGTCAACCTATAGAACTGACTAACAACGTTATTGAACTTATAGTTCGTGCCTTTGCAACCTGGCTTATGAAAAAAGGATTCCCCGACCAGACTATTGTTGCCGTCGGTCACGATTGCCGTATTTCAGGACCTCGCATCCACAATGCCGTTATTGCCGCACTTAACAAATCAGGTATGACGGTGTATGACTGCGGTCTTTGCACCACTCCTGCAATGTTTATGACCACTGTGCTTACAGGTTGCGATGCCGCAATATCTATCACTGCCAGTCACCATCCCTTTAACCGTAACGGACTGAAATTCTTCACTCGTAACGGCGGTCTTGACGGCAAGGATATTAGTGAGATTATCAGTTATGCCGAAAATGAAACTCTTTACAAGGTTTCTACCTACGGAAAAATCAAACCTTTGGCGTTTTTGGATACATACGCCGCATATTTGAGAAAGATGATTGCCGACTCTCTTGGTGTTAGCGAAGAAAACAAGCCTCTTGACGGGTTACATCTTGTAGTTGATGCAGGTAATGGTGCAGGCGGTTTTTATGCTACCGATGTGCTTGAGCCCTTGGGTGCCGATATTTCAGGCTCTATAAACCTTGAGCCAAATGGTATGTTCCCCAATCACATTCCAAATCCTGAAAATCAGTACGCTATGGAATGTGCTTGCAAAGCTACCCTTGATGCCAAGGCAGATTTAGGCATAATATTCGACACCGACGTTGACCGCGCAGGTGCGGTTGGTCCTGACGGTACCGAAATTAACCGCAACCGATTGGTTGCTCTTGCATCGGTGCTTGCTCTTGAGGACTGTAAGGGTGGTACAATCGTCACTGACTCGGTTACTTCAAGCGGACTGAAAACCTTTATTGAGCAGGACTTGGGAGGTCACCACTACCGCTACCGCAGAGGCTACAAAAACGTTATTGACGAAGCTATCCGTTTGACCGATGAAGGTACTGTATGTCCCCTTGCTATTGAAACATCGGGGCATGCCGCTTTCAGAAACAACTTCTTTTTGGACGACGGCGCATATCTTATCACCCGAATTGTTATTAAAATGGCTCAACTTAAAAAAGAGGGCAAGTCTATTAACGATTTGACCGCCACTCTTAAAGAGCCCGTTGACCGTGCTGAAATCCGACTCGACATTACTGAAGAGGATTTTAAGAGCCTTGGTCAATCGGTTATTGCAAACCTTGAAAAGCATAGCGGTGAAAAGGACGGCTGGCATATTGCCGACGATAACCGCGAGGGTATCAGAGTTTACTGTGATGAAGGTGACGGTTGGTTCTTGTTAAGACTGTCTGTTCATGACCCCGTTATGCCACTTAACATTGAAAGTGACAGTCAGGGCGGTTGCAAAAAGATTACACAAGGTCTTGCCGAATTCTTTGAAAAGATTAAAGGTGTTGACCTTACTCCCCTTACAGATTATCTTAAATAATGCTAAAAATCACTCCAAAGAACAAAGAGTTCTCTGGAGTGATTTTTTGTACAAAAACTAATTATTTGCTTTGTGGCGAACGGGTGCAGTATCCATTGTAATAGGTAACACTGCATAACCATTTGCCTTGCAGTAGTTGATAATATCGTCAAGAGATTCAACTGTGGTGCCTTTTCCATAGGCATCGTGCATTAGCACAACATTATTTCTGCCACGTCTTAATCCTTTCTTTACATTATTATATATTGTAGAGGTTGCAACGCCGTTACCTGATGCATCGCCTGAGTCTACATTCCAGTCAAAGTAGCTGTAGCCTGCCTCAACAGTTTTGGCGGCAAGGCGGCTCATAATTCCCACGCTATATTTTCGGCTTGTTGTATTTGATGTGCCGCCGGGAAAACGAATTATCCTTGCATCGTAGCCTGTATCGGCAAGGATTTTGTCATGCATAATCTGCAACCCATTCATATATGCGGAATCAGAAGCATAGCACACACTGTAATCGTGGTTGTAGGTGTGAATTGCAAGGGTGTGACCTTCGTCAACTATGCGTTTTACAAGTTCCTTGCGGCTTTCGGGATAATCGATAATAAAAAAGGTAGCCTTTACTCCGTTGCGCTTTAATGCATCAAGCACCTGCGATGTGATTGTAGAATTGGGGCCATCATCAAAGGTGAGATAAACTCTGTCGGGGCAGTCTGCCTGCATTGAGTAGACGTGCACTACCCTTGTGGCAGTACCTACATTGCCTGATTTATCGGTAGCGGTATAGGTCAAAGTGTACGCGCCGCATACGGCTGTATCAACACTTCCGCTCACGCTAACAGAGGTAGTTACATCACCGTCAAGGTCGTCCTTTGCAGTATATCCTGCATCGGTATAGTTACTGTCGCGCATAACATAAATGTCGGTATTGCCTTTAAGTTTAACTGTTGGGGCAACTATATCTTTAATAGTAACAGTACGGGCAACCGAGGCAGTATTGCCCGAAAAGTCGGTAGCGGTATATGTTACCTTAAACACACCGTCTTTAGTTTTGGAGCGTGTTTTTGTCACTTTAACATCGGGGTCACCTAAATCGGTTACCGATGCACCCTTTTCTTTGTAAAAATTTTCAGCAGAGACAGTCATGTTTTTACTGCCATTAAGGGTAATTACAGGTGGAGTATTATCCACAACCTTTACCTTGCGCTCGATTATTGCGGCACCCTCGGTTGCAGAGGTGTACTGCAAAACATACTCTCCTGCTTTTGCGGTATTAACAGTGCCTTTTATAATAACTTCGGAGTTATCTTCACTTGTTGCACCTTGCTCAATATACTCTGTGCCGGCTTCTAGAGTAACCTCTGACTCACCAATAAGATAGACCATAACGGTAGGCTCCGTACTGCTGACGGACTCTGAAATAACACTGCTTGGTTTGTCGGATTTTGCAGAAGAAACAACACCCTTGTCGGACGAACATCCAAACAAAAGCAAAACCGAAAGTATAGCAACCAAAAGCAATGCTATTTTGCGCTTCATTTTCTTCTCCTTTAATAATCACCTTGTTCGACCATCTGCCGAACTTTTTTGAAGGCTTCCTCCTCACCTTCGTTAGCAAGGGTGAGGAGCAAATTTTCCAATAAATCTGATGTTTCGGGGTGGATTATTCTAACCGCCTTACCTCCTAAAAAGTAGTCAAGGGGGTGCTGATTAGTGTAATTTTTGCCTTGATAAATTTTGCTTGCGGCAACACGGTCGCAAAACATCTCTGCCACATATTTTGCAGGCATTTTGACAGGACTCATTACCCTTGTTTGAGGATTATAATCGGTCCAATATTCAAAATGGTGCTTGTTGCGGCCTTTGTGATGCATCCACGCTGCAGAATAGCCTTTATCCCTACGCTCGCCGTCATTGGGGCTGCGGGTGCCTGTGTAATACTTTATGCCTGCAGAAAATTCCACAGGGGCATATTTTGACAGGTCGTGAAAAAGGCCTTGCCACAGTATGCCCGCTTTCTTGCAGTGAGCAATTACTGCGTGGCGGTGCCGTGTTATAGTTTTTAAATGATTAAACGCATTTTTAATACTCATTTTTCTTATCCTAAAATAGCACGGTCGATTAGAATTAAATCAACCAATTTTAGCTTTTGTTTTTTCCGCAGCAACGCTTGTATTTTAGTCCGCTTCCGCAAGGACAAGGTCCGTTGAGTGAATAGCCTTTAGGCGCGGCTTTTTCAGTGCCGCCTTCGTTTGCGGCACCCTCACCTGTTATTTTGGCAACCTGCTTACGTTCAATTTGTTCACCTGTTCTTATTTCAAAAATAAGCAACATTTTTGTGGTGTCTCTGTGAATGTTGGCAACCATTTCGTTAAACATATCGTCACCGTCGTGGCGGTATTCATCAACAGGATTATGCTGACCGTAGGCGCGCAGTCCAATACCGCGACGAAGTTCGTCCATAGCATCAATATGGTCCATCCAGTTGGTATCAACCGACTGAAGCAGAACTTTACGCTCAACATCATCAACGATGGTCTCGCCATATCTTTCACGCTTGGCGGCAACAATACCGAGAGCGCGTGAATAAAGTGCCTCGACGATATCCTTTTGCTCTAACAAATCAAGTTCTTCGTTGGTGTATTTGAAATCATCCTCGGTTGTGAGCCAGCCAAGATAGCAGTCGCGAAGACCGTCAAGATTCCAATCGGTTGTAAATTCGGCATCGGTAAACTCCTCAACGGTGCGCTCGATTGAACGAAGCATAATCTTTTCAACAGTTTCGGTCATATCCTTACCGTCAAGCACTTCGTTACGCTGACCGTAGATAACCTCGCGCTGACGGTTCATAACATCGTCATATTCAAGGACGCTCTTACGTGATGCAAAGTTGCGAAGTTCCACCCTTTCCTGTGCGGTTTCAATGGTGTTTGAAAGCATTTTGAGTTCAAGAGGAGTGTTTTCGTCCAAATTTAAGGTGCTCATTATATTATAGATTCTTTCGCCACCGAAAAGACGCATCAAATCGTCTTCCATTGATACAAAGAAGCGGGTATTACCGGGGTCACCCTGTCGACCTGCACGGCCGCGAAGCTGATTGTCGATACGGCGTGATTCGTGGCGCTCGGTACCCAGAATACAAAGTCCGCCTGCTTGACGCACTGCCTCGGCTTCGGGGGCAATTTCCTCTTTAAACTGCTTAAGAAGGGTAGCAAATTGCTGCCTTGCCTCTAAAATTTCGGTGTTCTTGGTTTCGGCAAAACCTGTTGCCTCTACAATCAATTCTTCACTGTAACCAAGTTTGCGCATTTGCGCCTTGGCAAGATATTCAGCGTTACCGCCAAGCATAATATCGGTACCGCGGCCTGCCATATTGGTTGCAATTGTAACAGCGCCTTTTTTACCTGCCTGTGCAATAATCTCTGCCTCTTTATCGTGGTATTTGGCGTTAAGCACTTCGTGCTTGATGCCTCGTGCCTTAAGAAGTTTGCTTAACAGTTCGGATTTTTCAATTGAAATTGTACCAACCAAAACAGGCTGACCTTTTTTGTTGCACTCAATTATTCTTTCAATAACCGCGTTAAATTTGGCACGCTCGGTTTTGTAAACCACATCGTGCTCGTCCTGTCTGATAAGGGGCTTATTGGTGGGGATTTCAATAACATCAAGAGCATAAATCTCTCTGAATTCAGTTTCCTCCGTCATAGCGGTACCTGTCATACCTGACAGTTTCTTGTAAAGACGAAAATAATTCTGAAATGTAATAGTTGCAAGGGTGCGTGACTCCTGAGCAATCTGTACTCCCTCTTTTGCTTCGATAGCCTGATGGAGTCCTTCGTTATAACGGCGGCCGTACATAAGGCGGCCTGTAAACTCGTCAACAATGATAACCTCGCCATCTTTGACAACATAGTCGATGTCAAGGTTCATTACGCCGTGTGCCTTGATTGCCTGATTTACATGGTGAGAGATTGTAACGTTATCAACACTGTTAAGGTTGTCAATATTAAAATATTTTTCTGCCTTGGCAGTGCCCGATGCAGTAAGAACGGCAGTTCTTGCCTTTTCATCAACAACATAGTCACCGTCATACTGTGCCTCACTGTCGGCAACCTTTGAATCCATCTCGCGCACTTTACACATACGGAGGGTGCGGACAAATCGGTCGGCACGCTGATAAAGGTCGCTGCTTTCGTCACCTTGACCTGATATGATAAGGGGTGTTCTTGCCTCGTCAATAAGGATAGAGTCAACCTCGTCAACAATGGCAAAGTTGTGGCCGCGCTGAACCTTTTGCTCTTTATAAACCACCATATTGTCGCGCAAATAGTCAAAGCCCATTTCGTTGTTGGTACCGTAGGTTATATCGGCAGCGTAGGCTTTGCGGCGCTCCTCATTATTCATTCCGTGAACGATAAGTCCAACCGATAAGCCTAAGAATCGGTAAACCTTACCCATCCACTCACTGTCGCGTCGGGCAAGATAATCGTTAACTGTAACGATATGCACGCCTTTGCCTGAGATGGCATTAAGATATGCAGGCAGGGTTGCAACCAAGGTTTTACCCTCACCTGTGCGCATTTCACCGATTCTTCCCTGATGGAGCACGATGCCGCCCACAATCTGCACGGGATAGTGGCGCATACCAAGTACACGGTCACTTGCCTCGCGGCAAACGGCAAAGGCTTCAGGCAATATACTGTCAAGGCTTTCACCTGATTCATAACGCTCTTTAAAATCCTCTGTAAGTTGTCTTAACTCATCATCGGTTTTTTCACGCATTACGTCTTCATAAGAAAGCACGCTTTCAAGTATGGGATTGATGCGTTTTAACTCTTTTTTAGAATAATTTTTGGCAAGCAATTTAACTAAATTCATTTTTAGCGCCTCTCGGTTATATATTTAGTAATCGGGGTTAAATAACATTTACCCCATTGTGAAACAGTATACCACACTTTTCATTAAAAATAAAGGGTCTTTTGCAGACATTATTTTATTTTTTTCGTCATTTTTAGCGCTAAAACTATTGACATCGGTTTTTGAAAGTTTTATAATGATTGTTGTTTGCTGAAGCGCTAAAAAGCGCTTCAGCAAGCCACTTTGAAAGTGGCTTAAGCAAAATCAAATTAAAAACTTTGATTTTGCACAACACTCATTGAAATGGGTAAGGGCAAATTTTTAAAGAAAATTTGTGGTAAAATTAAAGATTTTATGTCGAAACCTGTCGCTTTCGACGCCCCTTAACCATTATAATGTATCGCAAAGAAAAAAGCGCACCAAAAAGTGCCAATATTTTTTAGGAGGATTAGTTATGGCTATTAACAATGCTTATCTTAACAAAGTTTATGAAGATGTTGTTAAGCGCAACCCCAACGAGCCTGAGTTCCAGCAGGCAGTTTATGAAGTTCTTGAGAGTCTTGTTCCCGTTGTTGAGCAGGACCCCAAATTTGAGGAGTGCGGCGTTATCGAGCGTATGGTTGAGCCCGAGCGTATGATTTCTTTCCGCGTTTCTTGGGTTGACGATAACGGCAAGGTTCAGGTAAACCGTGGTTTCCGTGTACAGTTTAACTCTGCTATCGGTCCTTACAAGGGCGGTCTTCGTTTCCACCCCTCTGTTAACGCTTCAATTATGAAGTTCCTCGGTTTTGAGCAGACCTTTAAGAACAGTCTTACCAGCTTGCCTATGGGTGGCGGTAAAGGTGGCTCTGACTTTGACCCCCGCGGCAAATCTGACGGCGAGATTATGCGTTTCTGCCAGTCATTTATGACCGAGCTTGCCAAGCACATCGGTGCTGATACCGACGTTCCCGCAGGTGACATCGGCGTTGGTGCACGTGAGGTTGGCTATTTGTACGGTCAGTACAAGAGACTCCGCAACGAGTTTACCGGCGTTCTTACCGGTAAAGGTCTTGCTTTCGGCGGTTCTCTTATCCGTCCCGAAGCAACCGGTTTCGGTGCAGTTTATTATGTTGTTGAAATGCTTAAGTCTTTCGGTGAAGACATTAAGGGCAAAACCGTTGCAGTTTCAGGTTTCGGTAACGTTGCTTGGGGTACTGTTAAGAAGGTTTGCGAGCTTGGCGGTAAGGTAGTTACCATTTCCGGTCCCGACGGCTACATCTAGGATGCTGACGGTATCTGCACCGAAGAAAAGATTAACTTTATGCTTGAAATGCGCGCTTCAGGTCGCGACAAGGTTCAGGATTACGCTGACAAGTTCGGTGTTCCCTTCTTTGCAGGCAAAAGACCTTGGGAGCAGAAGGTTGACATTGTTATGCCTTGCGCTACTCAAAACGAGGTTGGCATTGATGATGCTAAGAACATCGTTGCTAACGGCGTTAAGTACTATGTTGAGGTTGCTAACATGCCCACCACTGCTGAGGCTATGACCTATCTTAAAGATAACAAGTGTGTTATTGCTCCTTCTAAGGCAGTTAATGCCGGCGGTGTTGCAGTATCAGGCCTTGAAATGAGCCAGAACTCTATGAGATACAGCTGGACTGCTGAAGAAGTTGATGCTAAGCTTTATCAGATTATGGCTAACATTTACAAGAACTCTTACGATGCAGCCAAGAAGTACGGTATGGATGGCGACCTTGTTGCAGGTGCAAACATTGCCGGTTTCGAAAAGGTTGCACAGGCTATGATTGCTCAAGGTGTTGCTTACTAATCCTTTTGCAGTTTGATATTTAAACAAACGCTCCCGACAGTTGCCCTGTCGGGAGTTGTTAATAGGAGACATTATATGAAAAAGCCAAACATCATTAAGTTAATAATGTCGGCTCTTTTTGCGGCGCTGACCTGTATTTTCACTATGCTGCCTATCGGTATCCCTTCTTTGACTCAAGGGTACATTCACTTTGGCGACTGTTTCGTCTTGCTTTCGGGTTGGTATCTTGGCCCATACGGCGTTTTGGCGGCAGGAATAGGTTCTATGCTAACCGATATTTTGGGCGGATACTTGATTTATGCGCCGGCAACACTTATAATAAAGATGATAGTTGCAGCCATTGCCGCTTTGTTTTTGAAAATTCCTCAAAAAAACAAAGGCATTATCTTTGCACTTCGTCTTTCAGGCGGAATTGTGGCAGAAATATTTATGGTGCTTGGTTATTATCTTTATTCCGCCACAGTTATGGGTTACGGTTTTATCGGCAGTGCGGCTGAAATCCCCAACAACCTTGTTCAAGGCGGTGTAGGTGTTGTTGCCGCTATAATTCTTGCTCAAATCATTGACGGCACCCGCGTGCTTAAAAAATTAAAGTGAGGTTTTACGTATGACTGTTAAGGAACAGGCTTCCCTTGCCGCAGTTCAGCTTATTGAGGCGGCAAAACTCAATAAGGGTGACATTGTTATTGTTGGTTGCTCAACCAGTGAGGTTGTGGGCAGCAAAATCGGTACAGATTCTCAGCCACAGGTTGCCAAAGAGTTATTTGACGGTATTTATGAAGTTCTTAACGGTAACGGTATTTATCTTGCGGCACAGTGTTGCGAGCATCTTAACCGCGCAGTCATTGTTGAAGCCGATGCAGTCAAAGGCTCAGACATTGTAAACGTTGTGCCTCAGCCAAAGGCAGGTGGCTCCTTTGCTACTGCCGCTTATGCTGCTTTTGAGCATCCCGTCGCAGTGGAAGAAATCAAAGCAGATGCAGGTCTTGATATAGGTGGCACCCTTATTGGTATGCATCTTAAAAAGGTTGCAGTTCCCCTCAGGCTTGAGGTTAAACAAATTGGTGAGGCAAGCCTTGCCGCCGCTCGCACAAGGCCAAAATTTATTGGCGGCGTACGTGCTCAATATGATGAAAATTTGCTGTAAAACAAAACCAAGATTCAATTGATGAATTGAATCTTGGTTTTAATTTATTCAAAATCGGGTGATAAGGGCTTGCAAGGTGTACCGCCGCCACTAATGGTTGTGGGACTGTTATTGGTGACTATATAAAGATTTGGATAAGTTTCATTGCATCTTTATAATAATTATCGTTGCTATTTCTGTTTGTATTAAGGCTTATGCCGTATTTTGCCTGAACTTCATCACAGACACCACTCTCTGCACTGAAGACGTAGCAACTCCAAGCCGAGTCATCTGCAATATAGCAACCGTAATCCTGCAAGGCGTAAAAGAGTTTTTTGCCAACCTGGGTTGTAATTCCAAGACTTTCAGCCGTCATATTTTTAGGGATAGTAAGCAAAGTGCCCGTTTTCAAGTTGGGATTAGTGCCGCCATAGGCGTTGTTACCCGATGTGGCGTAACTATCGTGACAGTCGGCAGACCACATATATCCTTTTTTGGCACTTCGGTCATAATAAAGATAATTTTTTTGCACCACACGTTAAGCTTAAGAGCATGTTTTATAGGCTCGTTAGAGGTAAGTTCACCCTTACGGATTGAGCCACCGATTGCAGACAGTCCGCTTCCGTAGTGGGTACCTTTTATTCCGTCACCAAAAATATTCTGATCTTCATCGTGCAGATAGCCAACAATGCGGGTATTGCCTGTCTTGCGTCGGCAAGATAAAAGTTAGCAGGCACTTGCATTGTGCCAAGTTTTCTTTGACCGAGCCAACGGGTTTGCCAACTTGTAGGAGAATAAACATCAACAGTGGATGAGCCCTCGGGCACCTTTACAAGATACTCGTCATCTATGGATACACAGTATTCCTCTTTAAAATTGGCTTTTTGAAGTTTTGCATTTGAGCCAATTGAATTTATATCTGCTGATTGGGATGAACAAGCAGTCAGCATCATAAGTGCTGATAAAAACGCCATAGCCTTAATCAACTTCATGCAGACACCTCTTCCACCTTTAAAAATTGTGGCGTTATACCATTTATGCACCCATAATTCAACCAATATTTTGTTAATTTTAGAAAAAAGAGGGTAATTTGTAGCAATTCACAAACCACCCTCTTTTTTATTGGTTATTTAGCCAAATTTATTATTGTAATTCCCTTTTTCTCAGCATACTTAAAGGTGTTTATCGCACCACCAAAAGAATGTTTAACATAGCAGATACAAGCAGAGGCATTATCTACTAAATAACGGTTCCGTTTGATAATTGCAGACTTAAAGTGATAGTTTTCAAAACCTTCAGGATAAACCACCTCGTCAAAGTATTTTTGGCAATTGATTTTAAATGATAAATAAGGAATAACAACTATGTTTTTTATTTGTGGATAGGTTTGTTTTAGTTCATATACACATTGCGCACAAAGCAGGTCAAAACTCCCCATTGCACCATTTAAAAACTCAACATAGCCCGTTTTAATTAATTGAACTATTTTTTGTTTTACAATTTCTTTTGATATATCAAAACATTCCCTATGCCCTATAAATGTTGCTGTTAGCGCCATATAATCACCTCAAAAAATTATTTTATGCGTTTTTTGCATAAAAGTCAATATGCAAAAAGTGCATAACATATGATATATATGGTGATTATATGTATCAAAGAATACGCGATTTACGAGAAGATAAAGATTTAAGTCAAGCCCAACTTTCAAAACTGTTGAATATTAGCCAATCAACCTATTCCCGATATGAAAGCGGTACTTTGGATATACCCAGTGAAGCACTTATTACGTTGGCTAAATTTTACGGAGTAACGGTAGATTATATTTTAGGCTTATGCGATTAAAAAACTCACTTCCGCTTGGAAGTGAGTTTTTTGTTATTTCAGTTCAATTATAGTGACGCCGTCTTCACCCTCGCCGTATACACCAAGACGCCAAGAGCGTACCTGCTTATGACGGCGCAAATGCTCGTGGATTGCTTTACGAAGCACACCTGTTCCCTTACCGTGTATACAGTGAACAAAATTCATTCCGCTAAGCATTGCCGAGTCTATAAAGCGGTCAAGCTCCATAATACCCTCTTCTGCCGTTCTGCCTCGTAGGTCAATCTCGGTTTTTGAGCCTGTGTTGGTGCGAGTGACGGTGCGACGGACTGTGCTTTGTGGCTTTTTGGCTTTAGGGGCATCAACGAGGCGGATTCTGCCCACATTGACCGACATTTTCATTCCGTTAATATCAACGGTAAGTGTGCCTGATGAATTGGGAAGTCGCAACACATAACCGCCGCAGTTAGCATCCACCACGTGAACATAGTCACCTATTTCAAGAGGACGCGGTAATTCGTACTTAACGTCCTCATCTTGCTCCCTTGAATCAAGGCTCTTTTCTGCTTTTTTGACGGCGGCTCTTGCCTTGGCAAGCATATCTGCTTCGCCACCTTTGGCCGCCGCTTTGCGCAGTTCGGTAAGTTCGGCTATCATACCATCAGCAGTACGAGTTGCCTTGTCAATAATGCGCTGAGCATCCTTTTGTGCCTTTTCGACGATTTGGTCACGCTCTTTTATGGCTTTGTCGGCACTTTCCTTGGCGATGCGCTTTGCCTCGTCAAGTTCGCGACGAAGTTCACTGGTCTTTTTTCTTTCTTCCTCGGCGGCGCGACGGGCTTGCTCTAAGGAACGGACAACACCCTCAAACTTTTTGTCCGAGTCGGAAATCATACCTTTAGCACGACGGACAATATCGGCAGAAAGTCCAAGTCGCTCACTGATTGCAAAGGCGTTAGAGCGACCGGGCATACCGATAAGGAGTCGGTATGTGGGACTTAAAGTTGCCACATCAAATTCGCAACAGGCGTTTTCTACCCCTGCGGTATCAATGGCATACGCCTTTAATTCGGCATAGTGAGTAGTGGCGGCAACACGGCATCCCCTTGCACGCAAAGCCTCAATAAGAGATTGCGCCAAGGCGGCACCTTCAATTGGGTCAGTGCCTGCTCCAAGTTCGTCAACAAGGACAAGACTACATTCGCCGCAGTTATCAAGAATATCCACCAAATTGACCATATGGGATGAAAATGTGGACAAAGACTGTTCAATTGATTGCTCGTCACCGATATCTGCCATTACCGAACTGAAAACAGCAATATGACTGTTATCCCCTGCGGGAATCATCAGTCCGCAAGCCGCCATTAAGGTAAGCAGTCCGATAGTTTTAAGGGTTACTGTTTTGCCGCCTGTGTTTGGTCCTGTAACAATAAGAGTGTCAAAGGTGTCACCCAAAGTGACATCAATGGGTACAACCTTTTGCGGATTTATAAGGGGATGACGGGCTTTGTTAAGTTTGATAACGCCTTTGTCGTTAAGGATAGGTTTTGATGCTTTCATATCAAAGGCAAGGTTAGCCTTTGCGAAGATAAGGCAAAGTTCAAGGGCGCAATCGTAGGAAATTGAGGCGGTATCGGCATTTTCACCCACCAAAGCGGAAAGTTCCGCAATAATGCGCTCAATCTCTGCCTCTTCCTCATTCATCAAAACGCGGATTTCGTTGTTGGCTTCAACAACACTCATAGGCTCTACAAAAACTGTTGCACCCGAGGATGATGTGTCGTGAACAAGTCCCGGCACACTTGAGCGGTGCTCTAATTTGACAGGCACAACAAATCTGCCTGAGCGTATGGTTACAACCGGCTCTTGCAAGAATTTTGACATTTGAGGTGAACGGATTATTTTGTCAAGTTTTTCGCGGACACTGTTTTGGGTTGAACGGATTTTGCGACGGATTGATGACAGTTTGTCAGAGGCTCCGTCGGCAACCTCATCCTCACTGATAATGGATGAAAGCAGTTTTTCTTCAATGCGGCGTTGTGGGGTAATGCCGTCAAAAAGGGCGTCAAGCACATTGCCCCCGCCCGCTCTGCCGCGCCACTCAACAAGGGAGCGGTAAATACGCAGATTTTCACCCACGTTGAGCAATTCTTTGAGGGAAAGAGATGCCCCTGCCTGAGCCCTGCGAAGTGACGATTTTATGTTGGTCATTGACCCAAAGGACGGTGAGCCAAACCGTGCAGACAGTATGTATGCACAGTCGGTCTGGTCCAAAAGGCGCTGAGCCTCATAAAGACTGTCGGTAGGTATTAAGTTGCGAGCAAGTTCTGCCGCGTCACTGTTGCCTGTGCGCTCTGCAAGTGCATCAAGCACCCTATCAAGTTCAAGCACCTTGTGATGCTTTGACATTTTGTTATCCATTCATTTACCTCGGTAAGTTTTTATAAAAATCAAGTGCGGTAAAACCTCGGTCACATTGACTGAGCAAATACCGCTCTGCCACGTCGGACAAAATTTGCAGCGACTCTTCGCCAATTTCAAAAGAGAATATGCGAGACTCCTCGGCGGTGCAAATGTGCCGCGTTGCCTCGAGCACGCCCCTTGTGATAGCAAAGCCGCCGCCACATCCGTCGCAACGGATTACGCCGCCGTTTATATCAAAGATGGGGCGCGAAATCTGAGTTTCACCACATTCACAGCAACCGTCGGTATCGGGCATAAAGCCGCTTAAGGTCATAATTCTAAGTTCAAACACCGACTTGATAAAACGGGGGGCGCGAAGCCCTTTTGCCAAAAGATAGAGGCTATTTAAAATAAGTCGCAAAAGGGATGAGGATTCCTCACCCTCAACGGCAAGGCTCATTGCCACCTCGCAAAAATACTGAGCAAGACTGACCCGCTCAATATCAGAGCGCAGTTCAAAAAAGAGTTCAACGGGTGTTGCCTCTGACACCGAATATGTACCTTTGTTTTCACTTAAAGTAAAGGTGGAATAGCACAGGGTTTCGGTGGCAGATGCACTGCGCCCCTTTGCCTTTGCGGCGCCGTGGGCAAATGCCCGCACTACCCCAAGGTCACGGGTTAATATGGTTACCAGCCTGTCCTGTTCCCCTGTCTGACTGCTTTTGAGTATCAGTCCGTCGGTGTTTAACTTCATAGAAATCCTCCGCAGGTGCGTTTATATAGTCAAGATATGCCTCCACCGAGCCGGTAGAGCAAAACACATCCCACGCTTGCTTTTTGTTCATTTTACCACCCCAAATTAGCATACGCTTCGGTGTGGTGTTTATTTAAGGAAAATCAGTCCAATCCAAAGTTGTGTATTAAACCTTGGCGGTTGCGCCAATCTTCTTTTACCTTGACCCAACAAGACAGATTGACCTTGCACTCAAAGAACTGCTCCATATCCTCACGGGCTTTAGATGACACCTTCTTGAGCATGGCGCCTTTTTTGCCGATGATAATGCCTTTGTGGCTTTCGGCTTCACAGTAAATTATGGCTTCAATATCGATTATATCTTCACCGCCGCTTGTCACTCTGTCGGCAAATTTCTCAATGCCCACTGCGATGCCGTGAGGCACCTCTTTATCAAGAAAACGGAGCAGTTTTTCACGTATAATCTCTGCCGCTAAGGTGCGCTCGGTCTGGTCGGTGAGGGCATCGTCGGCAAAATAGTGAGGGGACTCCTCAGCAAAGGATGATAACTCTTTAATAAGGTCATTAACGCCGCTTCCGTCAACTGCCGAAACCGGCACCACTGCCGCAAAATCATAAAGGGCGGAGTAGGCACTGATTATGGGCAAAAGTTTGGATTTATCCTCAAGCAAATCCACCTTATTGATAACAAGAACTGCGGGCATTTTGCTTTTTTTAAAGCGCTCAATAAGTTCTGCCTCTGCAGGAGAGGGAGACAAATCACTGCGCATATCGGAGCAGTCGATTACAAGAGCGCAAGCATCTACGTCACCGACAGAATCACCCACCGCCTTGACCATATTTTCACCAAGTCGGGTGCGAGGTTTATGCAGACCGGGAGTATCAACAAAAACAAGTTGACACTCACCCTGTGTAAGCACACCCATTATACGAGTACGGGTAGTTTGAGGCTTGTCCGACACGATAGCAACCTTTTGGCCAAGCATTCGATTCATTATTGATGATTTGCCAACGTTTGGTCTGCCAACAATGGCAATAAATGCAGAAACTGTATTCATAAAAAACTCCTTGTCACCTTATCTTCTTAAAGCAAGCATTTCCATAACCTGCTCTTCGTGATAGCGCATTTCATCCGCTTCAAGTCCGCCGTTTACGTGGTCGTAGCCTAAAAGATGCATCATTGAATGAACGGTAAGATAACCTACCTCTCGCTCAAAACTATGGTCAAACTCCTCTGCCTGTGCAACGGCGTGTTCAAGAGATATGACGATGTCACCAAGCATAGCCATATTGGTTTCGGGATTTATATCCCACTCTCCACCTTCGCCCAAAGGGAAACTTAACACATCGGTGGAACGGTCAATATTGCGAAACTCCAGGTTGTACTGATGAATTTGAGCATCGTCAACAAAGGTTATATTTACCTCGGCATCCTGAAGGAAGCCTTGTTCTTTAAGAGCAGCAGTGCATACTTTTCGCACCAAAAGGCGCAATCCGGTAGGAATTTCTACCGCTTTTTGACGGTCACTTATTATTACTTTTACCTTTGCCATTTTCAGATTTGCTCCTTTTTACATCTTCGTATTTTTCATACGCCTTAACTATGCGCTGAACAAGTTGATGGCGCACAACATCCTTTTCTGAAAAACGGATTATATCAATATCTTCCACGTTTTTAAGCACATTGCATGCCTCTACCAAGCCTGATTTTCTGCCGTCGGGCAGGTCTATCTGTGTAACATCACCCGTTACCACAATTTTTGAGCCAAAGCCAAGTCGGGTAAGGAACATCTTCATCTGCTCGGGGGTGGTGTTTTGGGCTTCGTCAAGGATTATAAAACTGTCTTCCAATGTTCTGCCGCGCATATATGCAAGGGGGGCGACCTCTATATTGCCTCGCTCTTGATAACGGGCAAAAGCCTCGGCACCAAGCATATCAAACAGTGCATCGTAAAGAGGGCGCAAGTATGGGTCAACCTTGCTTTGCAAATCGCCCGGCAAAAAGCCAAGTTTTTCACCTGCTTCAACAGCGGGACGCGTTAATATAATTTTTTCAATTTCTTTATTTTTATAA
>JAZORF010000030.1:0-125565 GCA_045656545.1 Acutalibacteraceae bacterium
CCTACACCGCCACCTTTGTCACCCCCGAAGCACAGGATGTGCCTGTGGAAATGGGCACCCTTATTGTCACATCAAAAATTGGTAACAGTGAGGAAACTAAGTCGGGAGGAAGATTGGTTGTGCGGGCTAAAAAGACCGAAACAGAGTCAATAGTATCCCGTCCCGCTCAGCAAGTTTACGAAAGCGGATACGGGATTATTGTGGGTCAGGGTGACCGCTATGTAGCAGAGGTGACAGTATCTCAAACCGAAACTCTTGATATTATCACTCCTATCGATGAGCGTAGCCGACCTACAAACGCCTATTTACCCCAAGGCACAGTTGACTATTGTTCTGATAGAGATGCAGTCTTTTTCAATCCCGAAAGCGGAAATGAAAACAAATTCCGCAATCTTGATTACGGCAAGCGCGTTTATTCCGATGTAAACATCAAAATTTTCAAGGCGATATTGCCCGAGACTAATACCATAACCGCCGTCAACACCGTTGATAACGGCAGACATACAGTGATAACCTTTGATACTGCGTGGAAAGCGCCCTTTAACGTAACCCTTGCTCCGCAGCAGTACAAAGCCCCAAATCTTACAGAAAGCCGTCCCGATTATTCGGTCAGCGAACTGACTTATGAGTATCTTGATATCGAGTTTTGTTACACTCAGTCGGCACAGGGCAGAGTGGATGTTGAAAACAGTCCCATTTTCAGCCGTGCTGAATGGATAAAGGGTGACAGAGGATATTATGTCCTCCGTTTGTGGCTAAAACAAAAGGGCAAATTTTACGGATGGACTGCCGAGTATAATGAGCAAAATCAATTGCAGTTTTATTTTCTTGACCCCGTGCAGATAACACCCTCAACCAACTATTACGGCTACTCTTTGGAGGGGGTTAAAATCGTGGTGGATGCAGGCCACGGCGGAGTTCAACCGGGTGCGGTGGGTTCATCAAAGCAGTATACCGAGGCGGTGCTTAACTTGATTTTGGCACGCAAACTTCAACGTGAACTTGAAAGTTTGGGTGCAACGGTAGTTATGACCAGAACCACCGACGTCGATATAACTTTGGAAGAGCGAAATCTAATAACCCAAAAAGAAAAACCTGATTTGTTTATATCCATTCACCGCAACTCGTCATCCTCAAGCAAATCAAAGGGGTATGAGGATTACTATTTCTACCCCTTCTCAAAGCCGTTGTGCGATGCGGTATATAGCCGCAGTGTAGAAAACTTTACCGAGGGCAGAGGAGTGCAGTATTATCCTTTCTACGTTACAAGGGTATCCTGTTGCCCCGCAATACTTACCGAAAACGGATTTATGTCCAACTCAGGTGACCTTGAAATGATTAAAACTGACTATCACAACGAAAGAATGGCGGTAGCAATCACACAAGGTATAATCGACTATCTTGCAACTATTCAAATCACAGAATAAAATCTATTTCAAGTGGCAAAATACAATAAGCACGAATATCATATGGTATAGGGGGTGCTTATATGTTTTGGCTTGGATTGGTGATTGGCTCAACAGTGGGCGTAGTGGTGATGTGTTTGATGCAGGTTGCAGGCACAACCCATAACGAATAAGACCGAAAAAACTCGGTCTTATTTTTTTATCAAAATTTTGAAAAAATAATTACAACCCCACTTAAACCGATAAAAAATCCTCAAATTAGCAACAGGGGAAAATTCAGATTAAATATAATCTTCGTGGTTGGAAAACATATAAGCGGAGGTGAAAAGCAATCAAAAAACTGGTAAAATTTTTGTTTTCAATGGCAATGATTTTTTCGGTGGTGGCTTTTTCAGCAATAATATATTGCGATGCAAAGTACCCCGAATTTATTTATTCAAGCAGTAAATCACAAATAAAAATAAATAATTTTTGCACAGTTGTTGCAAAAAACGAAAAGGGAGCAAAAAGTGTATCCTCAACCGATAGCACAACATATCAATCGGTAATGAAGGTGCTTGGAGTAGTGCCTGTCAAAGATATGCGAGTATCGGTGGCACCTGCCGACAGCGTGGTGGTGTGCGGCACTCCTTTTGGCGTAATGCTTTATTCAGAGGGAGTAATGGTTGTAGGAAGCGCCGCTTTCAAATCGGCACAGGGCAATATAAATCCAGCCCTTGATGCAGGCATAAAAGTGGGGGATTTGATACTGTCAATCGATGGCAGCAAGGTCAGCTCCATTGAAGACGTAACCGCTTGCGTTAAAAAGTCAGAGGGCAGGGCAATGAGTTTCCTTTGCCGCCGCGATGAAAAAGAGTTCACCGCTTGTGTAACCGCCAAAAAAGGCGCAGATGACGGTGCTTATCATATTGGTCTGTGGGTGCGTGACAGCAGTGCAGGTATCGGTACAATGACCTTTTATCATCCCGAACTGTCGGTGGGAGTTGGCTTTGGTCATCCAATATGCGATGCCGATACAGGCAAAACAATCGAAATATCACAGGGCAAAGCGGTAAATGCTACGATTTATAGTTTCAGAAAAGGTGCCGCAGGCAATCCGGGTGAACTCCTTGGTGCACTTAAAATCCGCTCGCCTTTGGGCGAAGTGTTGCAAAACTTAAATAACGGAGTCTATTTTGACTGCAACTATCAACCGACGGGTGAGGTTATGCCTCTGGCTTATTGGAACGAAGCCCAAACGGGCGCTGCCAAGATTTATACAACCATAAACGGACAAACTCCCTGTTATTATGATGTGCGAATTGATAAAATAAATCCCAATTCAGAGATTAAAAATTTTGAAATAACTGTAACCGACAAAACTCTGCTTAATGAAACAGGCGGAATATTGCAAGGTATGAGCGGCAGTCCCATAATCCAAAACGGCAAGCTTATCGGTGCCGTTACTCACGTTCTTGTTGACGACTCCTGCAAAGGCTACGGCATTTTCGCCGAAAGTATGTTGGAAACAGCGTTAAGCGTTGCAGAAGAGCAATTAGAACTTGCATCATAAAAAGCAACTCCCGTTCGGGAGTTGCTTTGCTTATTTTCCACTAATTTTTTATTGAAAAAAAGCCTCTGCTATGATAAATTAAACTTAAGGTGGTGACACAATGAATCAAAGCAGATTTATCCCGTCAGGCAGAGTGATTGAAAAACTTGACGAGCATTTATCAAAAAACGATTATTCCGCTGCAAAACGGCATTTGCTCTATTGGTTAAGCGAGGCAGAGCAAATAGGGGATAACAAGGGCTTTTTGTTAATTTGTAACGAACTTATGGGGCTAACCCGCAAACTTGGTGAGGGTGAACAAGCCCTCTCTTTTGTGACACGTGCCCTTAATCATATTGAAAAAATGGGAATCGGTGAAAATATCGGTGCGGCAACCACATACCTCAATTCTGCCACCGTTTACAAAGCCTTTGACAAAGCAGAGGACGCCATCCCTCTTTTTGAAAAAGCAAAAGGGATATACGAGCAAAATCTGTCGGCGGATGATGACCGATTGGGTGGCCTGTATAACAATATGGCCCTTGCTCTTGTTGACCTTAAACGCTTTGACGAGGCAGATAAACTTTATAAAAAAGCCATAACCGTTATGTCAGGGATAGATGGCAAAGAGCCTGAGCAAGCCATCACATATCTTAATATGGCATCGGCTGCCGAAGTGCAGTTTGGTTTAGAGGATGCGCAAGAACTGATTATACAGCACACCGAAAAAGCAATGGAACTGCTTGACAGTTGTAAGGACCGATTAGACGGTGACTATGCTTTTGCCTGTGAAAAGTGTGCAACCGTTTTTGGCTATTATGGATATTTTTACTATGCTGATGAACTTGCTCAGCGTAGCAGGAGGATTTATGAAAGGTCTTGAACTGTCTAAAAGGTTTTATGAAGAGGTGGGCAAACCTGTTTTAGAGCAGAGTTTTCCTCACCTTTTGCCCTATATTGCCATAGGTCTTGCAGGCAGTGGGTCAGAGTGTTACGGCTATGATGATGATTTGTCCCAAGACCACGATTTTGAGCCGGGCTTTTGCATATTCATTCCCGATGAGGATGTTCTTGACCGCAAAAGCGCCTTTCAGCTTGAGCGGATGTATGCCAAACTTCCAAAGGAATTTATGGGTTTTAAGCGAAGTCCTATAAGTGCAGTTGGCGGTAACCGTCACGGCGTAATTAGAATTAGTGAGTTTTTCGAGGCAAAAACAGGCAGTACCAAAGGTGAACTTACAATCGGTCAGTGGTTGTCTATCCCCGAATATGCTCTTTTAGAGGCAACAAACGGCGCCGTATTTTGCGACAATTACGGCCAATTTACTCAAATTAGAGAGGCAATAGGCTATTTCCCCGAAGACATCCGCCTTAAAAGGTTGGCAGGCAATTTGCTTATTATGGGTCAGTCAGGTCAGTATAATTATAATCGTTGCATTTTACGTGGTGAGACGGCATCGGCTCAACTTGCTCTTTTTGAGTTTGCCAAAAGCGTCATAAATGTGGCGTTTTTGCTGAACAAAAGGTATATGCCTTATTACAAATGGAGTTTTAGAGCACTCAGGGAAATCTCGCCTCAATATTGCAACTTGGCAAAAACTCTTGAAGTGATTATTTCAACTGACAACTCAAATCCCAAGCAAAAGCAAGAAATGATAGAGGATATCTGCCTATTTGTCAAAGACGAAATCAACTCACAGGGGATAGCCAAACATTCCTCTGCCGAGATGGAAGAGCAAGCCTATGCCGTCAACGATATGATAAGTAACAACGATATCCGCAATATGAATATTTTAAGCGGTGTATGATATAGGTAGGGGTATATTTATGAAAGTTTTGTCCTTTGGTGAAATTTTGTGGGATGTTTATCCCGACAAAAAATATATCGGCGGTGCACCCCTTAATTTTGCCGCACATCTTGCCAAAATGGGTGAGGATGTGTATATGCTTTCTGCAGTGGGCAAGGATGAGTTGGGTATCGAAGCTATGTCACAATTTGAAAAATGGAAAATTAACACACCCTATGTGTCGGTAATTCCCCATAAGCAGACCGGTGCTTGCAATGTAATTCTTGACGAAAATATGGTGCCCCAATATGACCTTTTGCAAAATGTTGCCTACGATTACATTGACGGTTCGGTCAGTGAGCGGTTTGATGTGCTTTATTTCGGTACTTTGTCACTCAGGGCAGAGCATAACCAAAACGCACTTAAATCAATTCTGTCAAGCAATGAATTTAAAGAGATTTTTGTGGATGTGAATATCCGCCCGCCTTTTTACTCGGCTAAAACCGTCTTGTTTGGCATTGAAAATGCAACTGTTCTGAAAATCAGTTTGGAAGAAATGAGTATTGTTGCAGATTTGATTAGAATTGAATGTACCGATTATAAGCAGTTTGCTAAATCACTCTGTTTGGCATACAGCAATCTTAAATGCATAATAATCACTCTTGGCGGTGACGGTGCCTACGCCCTTGACTGTAAATCAGGGACAGAATATTGTTGCGGCTGTGATAAGTTGGAGGTCGTGTCAACAGTCGGTGCAGGGGATAGTTTTTCGGCAGGCTTTTTGCATAAATATATGCAAAATTGTGGCATTGACGATTGTCTGAAGTTTGCAACAAAAATTGCCGGCTTTGTGGTGACGCACTACGATGCGGTGCCCGATTGACAGTATAAGAGTAGAAGCATCGGATATGATAAAAGCAGAACTTTGCGCAAAATAAAAGGCGGAGAGGTTGCTTTTTCTAATTCGCTATGCTAAAATGAGGTACCGCAAAAACTAATTAAGCAAGAGGTGGAATATGGCGCCGATTTTGTATATGATAATTCCTTGTTATAATGAAGAAAAGGTTTTACCTATAACAGCACCCCAGTTTTTGTCTCAACTGCACAAAATGCAGGCTGAGGGACTGATAGCGCAAGAAAGCAAAATTTTGTTTGTTAACGACGGAAGTAAAGATAACACTTGGAATATTATAAAAGAGCTTGCAAGCAAGGATGATGCATATATAGGCATATCCCAAAGCCGAAACAGAGGCCATCAAAACGCAGTGCTTGCAGGTTTGATGGATTCTATGGATAAATGCGATATAACAATATCCATTGACTGTGATGGTCAGGATGATGTTTTGGTAATGAGGGATATGGTCAAGGCTTATATCGACGGAAATGAGGTTGTATACGGAGTAAGAAGCAACCGAAAATCCGATACATTTTTCAAAAGAACTACTGCGCAAGGCTTTTATAAATTTTTAAATGCAATGGGTGCAGAGGTTGTATACAATCACGCAGATTATCGGCTTGTTTCTTCAAAAGTATTAAAAGAACTTGCCAATTTTAAAGAGGTAAATCTGTTTTTGCGCGGTATGATACCCCTTGTTGGCTTTAAATCAACCAGCGTATATTACGACAGAAGCGAAAGATTAGCCGGTAAATCCCATTATTCTTTAAGCAAAATGTTAACTCTTGCCTTTAACGGTATCACAAGCCTATCCGTAAAGCCCTTAAGGATAATTTCTACACTTGGTGTGTTGGTTTCTATAATAAGTTTTATCGGCGTTTTTTGGGCGATAATTACAAGTCTGTTGGGCAATACCGTTGCAGGTTGGGCAAGCTTGGTTTGTATAGTCTGCTTTATGGGTGGCTTGCAGCTTGTTTGCCTTGGTATTATTGGTGAATATGTAGGCAAAATTTATATGGAAGTTAAGGGCAGACCAAGATATATTATCAGCGAAAGAACAGACGAAAAGTAATTGTTTAATGAAAGCAAAATATGACTGACAACTATACTGTTAAGTATGTAAAAAGTGATCAGCAAAAAATAGACTTTCATCCTTCCTATATAGCTTGCATTAAAGAGTTTACAGAGTCATGGTTGCTTAGTGAGTTGAAATTTACTTTGTCTCCTTGGACAATGATGCTTATAAAAGAAATATAATCTTAAAACCGCTTTTAAGTTAATCTTAAAGGCGGTTTTTGTCATATGCTGTCGTAATATTTTATTCTTAAAAGAAAATGTAAAAATTTAACAATTATTTTAATGAAAACTATTGACAAAAATGGAAGAATATGGTAATTTATGGTTGCGCTAAATAAATTAACGGAGGCAATCATAATGGAAAATCAGTTAAAAGTAATTATCGCAGATGACAAAACCGAGTTGGCAAAGGCTTGTGCCGATGTGCTACGTGAAGACGGAATGGAGGTTGTTTTCACTGCAAAGGACGGACAATCGGTTCTTGACGGTATTGCGGCAAACAAACCTGATGCAGTGCTTATGGATATGTTTATGCCAGTGCTTGATGCTGTAGGTGTCCTTGACCGAATTGATGGATTAAATCTTGAACATAAACCCGATGTTATTGTAATGTCAGGCTATGACGACCCAAGGTTTGAGCATGCTGCACTTTCTCACGGCGCGGCATATTATCTGCTTAAGCCCTTTAATGTTGACGGATTGGCAGATTGCATCCGCAGTCTTGTTGGTTGGTCTAGCGATGTAACTAATCCTTTGCAGGATGAGCGCAGTGACCTTGAATTGCAGATTACCGAAATTATGCATCAAATTGGAGTGCCTGCCCATATTAAAGGTTATCACTATTTGCGTGAATCTATTATTCTTTCGGTAGAGCAACCCGAAATCATCAATTCCATAACTAAGCAACTTTATCCCACTGTTGCAAAAACATTCTCTACCACCTCATCAAGAGTAGAGCGCGCTATCCGCCACGCCATTGAGGTAGCGTGGGATAGGGGAGATATTGACGTCCTTAACTCCTATTTTGGTTATACAATACATAATGAGCGTGGCAAGCCCACCAACAGTGAATTTGTAGCAATGATTGCCGACAAACTCCGTTTACAAAAGAAGGTATCATAAAATAAAGCCAACCGTATAATCGCGGTTGGCTTTTTGCTTAAAACCCTTTTATTTCAAGTGAGTATCCCTGTTCTTTGAATTTATCAATAACGTCTCCCAATATTTCGGTGTTGGTTTTACTTACGGCGTGCAAAAGGAATATACCGCCGTTATGAGCAGATTTTGTTATGCGCTCAAAAGCTGCCTGATTTTCGGGCTGAGCGTTGGTGTCGTAGTCCTTGTAAGCAAAACTCCAAAAGATAGATTTGTAACCAAGGCTTTGAGTGATTGCCAATGTCTTTTCTGAAAACTCACCCATAGGCGCACGGAAGAGTGTCATTTCATATCCAAACTGCTCTTTAATATAATCGTGTAGACGCGTAATTTCGCTTATAACACGCTCGTCTGATACAGTTGGCAAGGATGGATGATTATAGGTGTGGTTGCCTACAATGTGACCCTCGTCAATCATACGCTTTACCAAATCCGCGTTGCGCTTGGCGTAGTCGTATGTGATAAAGAAAATCGCCTTAACGCCTTTTCCTTTTAACACATCAAGAATTTGCGCAGTGTATCCGTTTTCATACCCCTCGTCAAAGGTGAGACAAATGTTCTTTTCGTCCTTGCCTATAAAGATACCGCCAAGATGCCCGTATTTCTGCTGATAATCAATGCATCCCGTAGGCTGATTTTTCTCGTTAACGGCGTAACCTTGCCCCCACCCCATTTTTTTAGAGGATAAATTGCTCCAACTAGCTTGATGGGTTGACTGTGTGCTTGACACATCACTGCTTACACTATCGCTTGACTGCGCGCTTGAAATCTCGCTTGAGAGCGCAGAGGACACATTGCTTTCATCCTCAGTTGAAATATTGTTGTTATCCACCTGTTCAACGCTGGCTCCGTCATTTAGGGTTTTGGGAGTAGAGTTGCAACCGCACAACAGGCCGAGCAGTAATATTGAAACAAGAAATCTTTTCATTTTTCTTCCCCTTTTTGTTTTTTGCATAATTATTATTGCACGTTAAAGGATATATTAAAAAGGTTAATTGTGTATTTGCTTCCAAAATCATCAAAAAATCGCATAAAAAGTTGTCATCACTTGACAGATACGCTATATATGGTGTAAAATAGACCGTATGTATATACCAATTATTTCAAAGAGAGGTCAGTTATGGCTAAAAAAGTGACAGAATACGGTAACGAAAGTATAGAAGTATTAGAGGGACCTGACCGAGTTCGCAAGCGTCCTGCTGTTATCTTCGGCTCAAACGACATTGACGGATGCGAGCATTCGGTGTTTGAGATTATATCTAACTCTATTGACGTAGCCCGTGAAGGCTACGGCAGTAAGATTATTATAACACGATATTCCGATATGTCTATTGAAATTGAAGATTTTGGTCGCGGAATTCCTGTCGACTTCAACCCAAAGCAGAACAAATATAACTGGGAATTGCTTTTCTGCGAAATGTATGCAGGCGGAAAATATAATAATAACAACACAAGCGGCAACTATGAATACTCACTGGGCCTTAACGGACTTGGTCTTTGCGCCACACAGTTTGCATCCGAGTATATGGATGTAGAGATTAAGCGTGACGGTTTCAAATACACTCTGCACTTTGAAAAGGGTTACCTTGTGGGCGATATGCAAAAAGAAGCTTACACAGGCAGACAGACCGGCTCCAAAATCAAATGGCGCCCTGATATTAAGGTCTTTACCGATATAAATATTCCTATTTCATATTTTCACGATGTTGTGCACCGTCAGTCTGTGGTTAACTCGGGCGTTACCTTTATTGTGCGCGAGCAGGTGGGCCACAGCTTTAATACTACCGAATATCATTACGAAAACGGTATAAATGATTATATCAGAGAAAAAGTAGGAGATAACGCACTCACCTCTGTGCAAAATTGGACTGCAGAGCGTATGGGCCGTGACCGTGCTGACCAACCTGACTACAAGGTTAAAATGGATGCAGTTTGTTGTTTCTCCAACAAGGTGCAACTTAAAGAGTATTATCACAACTCCAGTTTTCTTGAGCATGGCGGCTCGCCTGAAAAGGCAGTAAGAAGTGCCTTTTTGAATCAGATAGATGCCTACTTAAAGCAAAACAATAAATACACCAAGAATGAAAGCAAAATAACCTTTGCCGATGTTGAGGAATGTCTGGTTGTTGTAATTTCATCCTTCTCAACCGAAACATCTTACGAAAATCAGACCAAAAAGGCTATAACCAACAAGTTTATACAGGAAGCAATGACCGAGATGCTTCGCCACAACCTTGAAATTTATTTCATCGAAAACAAGGCAGAGGCAGAAAAAATAGCAGAGCAGGTGCTTATAAATAAGCGCTCTCGTGAACGTTCCGAAAAAGAGCGCCTTAACATTAAAAACACCCTGCAAACCAAGCAGGATATGCTCAGCCGAATTGACAAGTTTGTTGATTGCCGCAGCCGTGACACCTCTGTAAGAGAGTTGTTTATAGTTGAGGGTGACTCGGCTTTAGGTTCGGTAAAAATGGCACGCTCGGCAGAATTTCAAGCCGTTATTCCTGTAAGAGGTAAAATTCTTAACTGCTTAAAGGCAGATTATTTAAGAATATTTAAAAGCGAGATTATTACCAATCTAATAAAGGTTCTTGGTTGCGGAGTAGAGGTAACAAGCAAGGCTAACAAAGACCTGTCTACCTTTAACCTTGACCAACTTCGATGGAGCAAAATTATAATCTGTACTGATGCTGACGAAGATGGATTCCAGATAAGAACCCTTATTCTTACAATGTTCTATCGCCTTATTCCCACACTCATTGCAGAGGGCAAGGTTTTCATTGCCGAAACACCTCTTTACGAGATTACTACAAAAGAAAAAACCTATTTTGCCTATGATGAGCGTGAAAAGGCTGACATATTGACCAATATGGTTGGTGACGCTAAATACACTATTCAGCGTTCAAAAGGTCTTGGTGAAAACCAACCCGATATGATGAATCTTACAACAATGAATCCTGCAACACGCCGGCTTATAAAGGTAACCACCGCCGAGGCAGAGGCTACTGCCCATATGTTCGATATTCTGCTTGGTGACGATATTGAGGGCAGAAAGAATATCATTACTGAAAAGGGTCACCTTTATATTGCCGATGCAGATGTAAGCTGATAAATTTATAAGGAGATTTAGTTTATGCCTCCAAGAAAAAGCAAAAAACAAACGGCAGAGATTAAACCTGCCAATACAAATGCATATATAGCGGGCGCAGGCGCAGTTGTTGAACAACAGATAACCCACACCCTTGAAACAAACTATATGCCCTATGCAATGAGCGTTATTATGTCTCGCGCATTGCCTGAAATAGACGGATTTAAGCCCTCTCACAGAAAATTGCTTTATACAATGCACCTTATGGGGCTTCTTAAAAACGCCAAAACCAAGTCCGCAAATATTGTAGGTCAGACTATGCGTCTTAACCCCCACGGTGATGCGGCTATTTACGAAACGATGGTTCGTCTTACCGAGGGTAATGAGGCGTTGCTTCACCCCTATGTTGAGTCAAAGGGTAATATGGGTAAATCCTATTCTCGTGATATGGCTTATGCCGCAGCCCGATATACCGAAGCAAAACTTGCAGGTATTGCGGAAGAGTTGTTTAAAGATATTGACAAGGATACTGTGGATATGGTTGACAACTATGATGCCACAATGAAAGAGCCTACTCTTTTTCCTGTAACATTCCCCTCAATCCTTGTTAACAGCAACACAGGTATTGCAGTTGGTATGGCAAGTTCAATATGCTCGTTTAATTTGGCAGAGGTCTGTCAGGCAACTATTGAATATATCAAGGATGACAGCATAAATGTTGCCGATTATATTATTGCTCCTGATTTTTCAGGTGGCGGTGAGTTGCTTTATGACCGCGAGCAGATAGAAAATATATATAACACAGGTCGCGGCAGTATCAAGGTTCGCTCGGTTTATAATTATGATAAATCAGCAAACTGCATCGATATTACTGAAATTCCACCCACCGCAACGGTAGAGGCAATTATTGAAAAAATCCTTGACCTTGCCAAGCTCAAAAAGATAACCGAAATTAACGATATCCGTGATGAGACCGACATGAACGGTCTAAAAATCACTATCGACCTTAAACGAGGCACCGACCCCGAAAAATTGATGCAGAAACTCTTTAAACTCACCCCATTGCAAGACAGTTTTTCTGCCAACTTCAATATTCTTATCGGCGGCTCACCAAGGGTTATGGGTATCAAGGAAATTCTTAGCGAGTGGACTGCATTTCGTGCTGAATGTGTCCGCCGCCGTGTGTATTTCACCTTGGCAAAGGATAAAGAGATATTCCATCGTCTTAAAGGACTTGAGGCAATACTGCTTGATATTGATAAGGCGGTCAAGATTGTTCGTGAAACCGAAGAAGAAAAAGAAGTTGTGCCCAACTTGATGATTGGTTTTGGCATTGATGAAATTCAGGCTGAATACGTTGCCGAGATTAAGTTACGCCACCTTAACCGTGAGTATATTGTTAAGCGCCTTGAAGACATTAAGAGTCTTGAGGAAGAAATAGCCGAGTTAGAGGATATTCTTAACAGCCGTCGCAGAATCAAGACTATTATTGTAAAAGAACTTGAAGCAATAATTAAAAAATACGGTCAAGACAGAAAGACGAAGATTATCTCTGCTCCTACTGCAGAGGAAGAGAGTGAAATTGAAGAAGCACCCGATTATCCTGTTACCTTCTTCTTTACCCGTGAGGGATACTTTAAAAAGGTTACACCTCAGTCTTTGCGTATGAGCGGCGAGCATAAACTTAAAGAAAACGACGAGGTTATGCTTACTATCGAGGCAACCAACCGTTCGCATCTGCTTTTCTTTACAAATAAGCATCAGGTTTACAAGGCTCGCGGATTTGATTTTGACGATACAAAAGTCAGCGTAATGGGTGACTTTGTTGCAGGCAAACTTGATATGGAAAAGGACGAGTTGCCTGTTTATATGGCTGTTACCGATGACTATACGGGCAATATGCTTTTCTTCTTTGAAAACGGCAGAGTAAGTAAGGTTGAAATGTCTGCATATCAGACCAAGACCAACCGCAAAAAACTGATTAAGGCATATTGCGATAAATTCCCCATCACATCTTTTGCTTATGCAAGGGAAGAAGGGGAGTATCTGCTTCGTTCCACTAATGGCAGAATGTTGCTTTTATCCTCGGCAGTGCTTATGTCAAAGGGTGCAAAGGATACACAGGGTGTAATGGTTATGACTCAAAAGCGTGGTCAACGCCTGTGCGAAGCGGCAAAATATACCGAGGGCTTACTTGATAAGCCTCACCGTTATCGTCCTCGCACCTTGCCTGGTGCAGGTCAGCTGTTATCGGCAGAGGAACGGGGCGAACAGCTTAAATTTGAATAATGCAAAAAGCGGAGCTAACCTATTGGTTAACTCCGCAGAACGAACGGTGCAAACGCATTAAACTTGTCTGTTCGTTCTGATAATATTGTGCCACCGCAACAAGAAAATATACAACCAAAATTTAGTTGATTTTATTGTAAAATAAAAAAATTGTCACTTTTTAAAATTTTGTGTTGACAATATGCGGTGTGTGGTGTGATAATAAATAGAGGCGGTATTTTATGAGAGTTATTACTGGCACGGCACGTGGTTGCCGTTTGCAAACCCTTGAGGGCAACGATGTTCGACCTACAACCGAAAGGGTTAAAGAGGCTATGTTTAGCGCTATTCAGTTTGATATTGAGGGCAGACGAGTGCTTGATTTGTTTGCAGGCTCAGGTCAACTTGGTATTGAGGCACTTAGCAGAGGCGCCGAAAGTGCAGTGTTTATTGACAATGCCAAAAAGTCTTTGGATGTTGTAAAGGGCAATCTGTCAGCAACCAAGCTTTCCGACAAGGCAAAGGTTATAGGCACCGATTATATGTCTTATTTGTCAATGACTCCCGACCGTTTTGATATTGTGTTTATGGACCCGCCTTATAGCACAGGTATGCTTGAATCGGCTTTGCAGTCGGTTGCCCGCGTGTTAAGTGAGTATGCAATAATTATATGTGAGCATCCTGTTGAAGAAAAACTGCCCGAACAGGTAGAGGGCTTTGTTGCTCACAAGGTTTACCGTTTCGGCAAATTGGCATTTACCATTTACCGTCCTGCAGAATAATGGAGCAGTATAGCGTGAAAAATCACGCTAAAATTAAGACGCGAGCATTTTTGTGTTTGTTAACGATATGGTGATTATTATGAAGAAAGAAGTTATAGCAGTTTGTCCGGGTAGTTTTGACCCCATTACAGTGGGCCATCTTGATATTATTTCCCGTGCAGCACAGCAGTTTTCAAAAGTTATTGTTGTTGCTATGTCAAACGATGCCAAGCACCCCGTTTTTTCACTTGATGAGCGCAAGGCACTTATTGAAAAGTGTATAAAAGCAGAAGGTCTTACTAATGTGCAGGTTGACTCATCCGATTTGTTGCTTGCAGATTATACCCGCTCGGTTGGTGCAACGGTAATTGTTAAGGGTTTGCGTGCCGTTACTGATTTTGAATATGAATTTCAGATGGCACTTACCAATAAAAAGTTATATCCCGATGCAGAAACTGTCTTTTTAACCACTTCGGCAGAAAATTTGTATTTAAGTTCAAGCCTTGTTAAAATGATAGCATCACGCGGCGGTGATATAAGTTCATTTGTTCCCGCAGCAGTACACAGCGATATTAAAAACAGACTCAGTAAGAAAGGATGAAAATAAAATGAACATGGAAGAATTGATTGATAAGTTGGCTGAATTGCTCGACAAAGGTATGCGTTTGCCCGGTGGTAGAGTAATTGTTGATGTTGAAAAGGTGCGCGCAGTTATTGACGACCTCAGCCTTAATATGCCTCAAGAGGTTAAGCAGGCAAGAGGTATCGTTGCCGATTGCGTAAGCATTCGCGAACAGGCAAAAAGCGATGCAGAGGCAACTTTGCGTGACGCTGAAGAACGTGCGAAGGCTATGATTGCTCAGGAAGAGATTACCAAGCTTGCACAACAGCGCGCTAACGAGATTATTGCTAATGCTCAGGCAAAAAGCCGTGATATGCGTAAGGCAGCACAAGACTTCGTTGAAGAACTTATGCGCCGCGCAGATGAAGAGCTTAGCGCCGATTTAGCAGAGCTTCGCAAGACCCGTGCAGCTCTTAAACCTCAAATTCCCCAGAATCCCGCTGAATAAGATAATAATAAAGAGCCTCCGCAAACGTAAAGTTGCGGAGGCTTTTTGCTATAATTGGGTACAAATAACGGCTGCTGTCACAATCGACATTATGTAAACTGCAAAATACACTTGTTTGGCAAGGTGTAAAACAAAATAGTATGTTTTGTACAAAATACACATAAGAACATATGTTCTTATGTGTATTTTTATGTAATTTTGTGTCAAAAAAGTGCATATTGTTAGAGTTGAAACACCGAACCACTATATATTGTGTATTTTTGTGCTCGTTTAATTTTGGTTAATATTTCAACAACTTTTTTTATGTTAACTCTTGAAATTTCTACATAGTTATACTATAATAACATTGTCATCCCACAATTGTGTGGAATTGTGGTGTAAAGTGGTGCGAAATCAACAAAAAGGGGGCGGTCAAATGTCATTTATGAATACTTTCAGGCATACGGTTGACAAAAAAGGCCGCGTGTTTATTCCTTCCAAGCTTCGTGAAGAACTTGGTGAGAATTTTGTTGTTTCTGTACCTCTTGACGGTCAGCCTTGTCTTTCAGTGTATCCTGCACAAAATTGGGATGCATTGCAAGAAAAGATTGAAATGCTTTCGTCCGCTCAGAAACTTCGTGTTCACCGTATCGTTAACGGTCGTGCCTGCCGTGCTGATTGTGATGCACAGGGCCGAGTAAATATTCCTCAAGAACTTCGCAACTATGCAGGCATCACCGAAAATGTTTGCATAATCGGTAGCGGAAGCACCATAGAAATATGGGATGAGGATAAGTGGAGCAAAGCATACGAACAACTTGAGGCAGAGGACATATCTGCAATAATGGCAGATATTGATTTTTAACTATGGAATTTGTGCATAACACGGTGTTGCTTAACGAAGCAGTAGACGTTATGAATATTAAGCCTGACGGAATATATGTTGACGGCACTGCAGGTGGAGGGGGACACTCCTCACTGATTGCAAGCAAACTTACAACGGGCAGACTTATTTCTATCGACAAAGACCCCGATGCTATTGAAGCAGCGACAAAAAGACTTAGTCAATATCCAAACGCACAGGTTGTGCGCTCTGACTTCAGTAACTTTGACTCAGTGCTTAATAACCTGGGAATAAATAGGGTTGACGGCTTGTTGCTTGACCTTGGCGTATCATCACCTCAGCTTGACAGGGCAGAGCGCGGCTTTTCTTACCATAAGGATGCCCCCCTTGATATGCGAATGAGTCAAAGTGGAGCATCGGCTAAAGATTTGGTGAATTCATACGATGCCGACTCGTTGGCTCGTATAATCAGAGAATATTCTGACGAGCGTTTTGCATGGCGCATAGCTAATGCAATCGTTGAATCCCGACAAAAAGCGCCTATCGAAACCACATCACAGCTTGCTGAGATTATCTCATCGGCAGTACCTGCGGCGGCAAGACGTGACGGGCACCCTGCAAGACGCACATTCCAAGCATTAAGAATAGCGGTTAATGGTGAACTTGATCACCTGTCACTATTTCTTGATAAAGCACTTGACCGACTTAATAAAGACGGCGTGGTGTCAATCATATCCTTCCACTCCCTTGAAGACAGAATGGTTAAGCACCGTTTTCAAGAGTGGTGCAAAGGATGCACTTGTCCGCCTGACCTACCGGTCTGTGTGTGTGGCAAAACTCCCAAGGCAAAACTTATTACCCGCAAGGCAATAGAGCCTACGGATACACAAATTGACGATAACTACCGCGTAAGAAGTGCAAAACTACGGGCAGTTAAAAAATTATAAGGAGGAACTTTACGGTGAGCAAGTATTATGTAGATAGCTTTGCATATGATTTTGATATGTTTATGCCCCGTGAAAAAAGACAAGACAACATAATAGAGCTTGACCGCAAGAAAACCGCCGTAAAGTCAACCGGCAAGAAAACTCGCGCTAAAGCCAAAAGCAAGCGCTTGTTACCTGTGGTATTTACTGCAATTATGCTTGCTCTTATTGTTGGAAATATCTATTTGCGAGTTCAGGTTACCGAGGTAACTTCAAAAATAAACAAGGCTCAGATTGAAAACGACAAGCTTTTAAGCGAGCAAATCAGCCTTGAAATGAAACTTGAGAACGACATTGCATACAAAAATCTTGAAGAGTCTGCAAAAGCACTGGGAATGCAAAAAGCAGAGCCTTATCAGATGAATTACATCTGCTCTGCCGATGTGGATGTTGTCGAGGTAAAAGAGGGCAACGGGTTGGTGACTGCACAGACAGGTGTGGAATAGAATGAAAAAAATTACAGTATAATTTAATCGTAAAGTTGTGAGAGTTGGAGCGTAATGTTTTAACTCTCATTTCGTGATTTTATTACAGTAAAAATTGCATCAAAATAGCGAAAGGGAATGGTGAATAATGGCTGACGGAAGCAACAAATCAATGATAATTCGTATGTTTGCTATTATATGTGTTATAGTGTTGCTCTTTTTTGGTGCAGCATCTGTTAATCTTGTAAAAATAATGATAATCGACGGTGAAGAGTACAAAACAAAAGCCGCTGCACAGCAACTTAGTGATACCACCCTTTCGGCAAAAAGAGGGGATATTTTCGACCGAAACAACGAAGTTCTTGCAACAAGTGCAACCGCTTGGACGGTTTACATAACACCGCAAGATATTAAGACAGAGGAAGAACGTAAAACAATTGCATCAGGTCTTAGTGAAATATTGGAACTTGACTACGAAATTGTCCTAAAACAAACTCAAAAAAAGACCTATTATGAAAAGATCAAGTCAAGAATCGAAAAAACCACTGCCGACAAGGTACGCGCCTTTATAAGTGAGCACAAATTAGGCTCAATTGTGGGACTTGACGAAACGACAAAGCGTTACTATCCAAACAATTCCTTAGCATCAACAGTGCTCGGTTTTGTTGGTACCGATAATCAAGGGCTCAGCGGACTTGAGTCATACTATGATGAGAACTTGTCAGGCACTGACGGTAGAGTAAGAGCGGCAAAGAACGCTCGCGGCGCCGATATGCCCTTTAGCTATGAAAAAATCGTTGAGGCACAAACAGGTAACTCTTTAGTGCTTACAATTGACAAATACATTCAGTATGTCGCCGAAAAGTATCTTGAAAAAGCGGTTGAAGAAAACAATGTTACCAACCGTGGTTGTGTTATTGCAATGGACCCCAATACAGGCGGTATACTTGCAATGGCAACCAAACCCGACTTTGACCCAAATACACCCTTTGCAATCACTGATGAAAAAACGCTTGCAGCCCTTGAAGAACTAAAGGATACTGAAGAGTATAATGATGCCTTTAATAAAGCTCAAAAAGAGCAGTGGCGCAACAAGGCAATTTCTGATACATACGAGCCTGGCTCAGTATTTAAGATTGTTACAGGCTCTGCCGCTCTTGAAGAGGGAGTGGTATTCCTTACCAACTCATTCAGTTGCCCCGGTTATATAGTTATTGCAGGAACCCGTTATCATTGTCACAAACACGCAGGTCACGGTACTCAAAGTCTTGGTGACGCATTTGCTAACTCTTGTAACCCTGCATTTATTCAAATCGGTCAAAACTTGGGCGTTAAATCATTCTTTAAATATTTTCAGTCCTACGGTTTAACCGAAAAAACAGGTATTGACCTGCCTGGTGAAACTGCTCCAATAGCAGGCGTAACCTATCATGACGGCTCAACTATGACCAATATCGATTTGGCAAGTGAATCCTTCGGTCAGGGCTTTAACGTAACTCCCATTCAGCTTATAACGGCAATCAGCTCTGCGGTAAATGGCGGTTATCTTGTTCAGCCTCACGTTGTAAGCAAAATCGTTGACGTTGACAATAATACTGTCAAAAACTACGAAACCAAGCAAAAAAGACAGGTAATATCTACCGAAACCTCAGAGCTCATCTGTCAGTTGCTTGAAAGCGTTGTATCACAGGGCTCAGGTAAAAATGCCTATGTTCCCGGATATAGCGTTGGCGGTAAAACAGGTACATCTCAAAAACTGTCATCAGAAGATGAAACTGCCCGTATAGCCTCTTTCTGCGGATTTGCTCCTACCGATAATCCACAAATTGTTGTGCTTGTAGTTCTTGATGAGCCTCATGCACCTGTTATTTACGGAGGTACGATAGCCGCTCCCGTTGCAGGAAGTATTTTATCCGAAGTATTGCCCTATATGGGTGTTGAGCCTGCATATAATGAGGAAGAAATGTCATCCCTCAGTGTAAGCACCCCTGATGTAACAGGTAAATCTCTTGAACAAGCCAAGAAGATTATCACAGATGCAGGACTTACTGTAAGAGTTGTAGGTAACGGTGATACTGTTGAAAGACAGATGCCAAGTTCGGGTCAACCTATATCAAAACAAGGAACGGTTGTGCTTTACACTGGCGCCGACCAGTCGGTGATGGTAGAAGTTCCTGATTTCACAGGTTGCTCAGTAGCGCAAGCCAACACTCTTGCGGCAGAATATAAGCTGAACGTCAAATTCTCGGGCTATTCTCTCAGTGAAAGTAATGTTGTGGCTTATTCCCAAAGTATAGCCTTTGGCGAATCGGTAGAAATCGGTTCAGTTATAACTGTAAGCTTCCGTTCAAGTGACTCAAGCGACTAATTGACGAAAGGTATGATAACGTGAAACTCAGTAAATTGCTGGGCGGATTGCCATATGGCAATCACGATGTTGAAATAACCTCAATTACAAATGATTCCCGCAAAGTAGAAAAGGGTACACTCTTTTTCTGTATTCGCGGTACTAACGTTGACGGCCATAAATTTGCCCAGTCGGCAGCACACTCAGGTGCTGCGGCAGTGGTTGTCGACCATAATGTCGGTATCGACTGTCAGGTGGTTGTGCCTGATACCCGTATTGCATATGCAAAGGCTTGTTCTGAGTTTTTCGGTAATCCTAAAGATAAACTGAAAATCATTGGTATTACAGGTACAAACGGCAAAACCACAACAGCATTTTTAATAAAATCAATGCTTGAAAATATGGGACACAAAACAGGTCTTATCGGCACCATTCATAATATGGCAGGGGATAAGATTATACCTGCAGAAAACACAACACCCGATGCATTTAAACTGCACAGTTTGTTTGACCTTATGGTCAAAGAGGGATGTGAGTATGCCGTTATGGAAGTATCCTCTCACGCACTTGACCAAGAAAGAGTATATGGACTCAACTTTGCAGCAGGCGTATTTACTAACCTTACTCAAGACCACCTTGATTATCACATTACGATGGATAATTATATTGCTGCAAAGCGCAAACTGTTTGAAAACTGCAAGGTGGCAATTCTTAATGGCGACGATGCCTATTTTGAAAAAATGCAAAATGGTATCAAATGCCCGATGTTAACATTCGGTGTAAACTATGCCACCGATTATGTTGCAAAAGATATTGAATACAACCCCTCGGGCACACTTTTTACTTTAACAGGCAAGGCACAGGGCAAAGTCACTACGCAAACCCCCGGCAAATTCTCTGTTTATAATGCAATGAGCAGTGCTTGCACTTTGATTGCTTTAGGGTTTGACTTTGATAAGGTTTGCGAAGTTTTGTCTGTAGCCAAAGGAGTAAAGGGCAGGGCAGAGGTAGTCCCAACAGGCAGAGATTTTACCGTGCTTATTGATTATGCTCATACACCCGACGGAGTAGAGAACATTCTCTCCGCAGTTAACGAGATTAAAAAAGGCAGACTTGTAACCTTGTTTGGCTGCGGTGGTGACCGAGACAGAACAAAACGCTCCATAATGGGTGAAATTGCCTCAAAAATGTCTGATTTTGTTATCGTAACAAGCGACAACCCTCGCACCGAGGAACCCTCTGCAATTATCGAGGATATTATGCAAGGTGTTAAGGATAAAACAACACCTTACGTTGTAATTGAAAACCGTGCCGAAGCAATACATTATGCTATAAAAAATGCTGAAAAAGACGATGTTATCGTTCTTGCAGGAAAAGGGCACGAAACCTATCAGATTATAGGCACAGAAAAACGCCGCTTTGACGAGCGCGAGGTCGTTTTAGAGGCACTTAACGAGTTAAAGAATTAAAAAAGGACGGGTTATAACTATGATAATAACTGCGGCTATAGGTATGGTTTTAGCATTTGCTATTACAGGCCTTTTAGGTTATACGGTAATTCCCTATTTGCACAAGCTAAAATTTGGGCAAACTATTCTTGATATAGGACCCGTATGGCACAAAAACAAGCAGGGTACCCCAACAATGGGCGGAGTAATGTTTATAATCGGCGTTGTTTTAGCAATACCAACTGCACTTTCAATGGGTAGAATATTGAAACTTTTGGAAGAGAGCGGAATAATTGACGCTTTCGGTGAAGAAACTCGTATTGTACCTATGATTGCAGGCATTGCTTTGGCAATCGGAATGGCATTTGTTGGATTTATTGACGATTATATTAAGGTGGTTAAAAAACGCAATCTTGGTCTTACCGCAAAGCAGAAGACCTTGTTGCAACTGCTTCTTGGTGCCGCTTATCTTTATACCCTTTATCTTGGTGGAATGACCCATACCCGTTTGCCATTCTTTGGTTATGTTGATATTTCAAAGGGATTTGGACTGATTTTTTGGCCCATCGCTTTGATTTTTATCTACGGATTTACCAACGCAGTTAATCTGACCGACGGTGTTGACGGACTTGCAACATCGGTAACATCGGTTGTGGCAATTTTCTTTGCCGTAGTTGCCGCTATTATGAGTCGTTACCCTCTTGCTTGCCTTGTTTCTGCCGTATTTTTGGGCGGCCTTTTAGGTTTCCTGCTTTGGAACAGACACCCTGCCAAAGTGTTTATGGGGGATACGGGCTCAATGTTCCTTGGCGGTATGGCAGTTGCTCTTAGTTTTATGATTGATATGCCCATCTTGCTTTTCTTTGCAGGCATCGTTTATTTTTGGGAGGCTATATCGGTAGTAATTCAGGTAACCTACTACAAAAAGACCAAAAAGCGTATATTTAAAATGACTCCCATACATCACCATTACGAAATGTCGGGTTGGTCAGAAAACAAGATATGCCTTGTCTTTTCTCTGATAACCTTTATCGGTTGCTCGATTGCAACTGCGCTATATTTGATTTAACTTGATTTCACAGGAGGACCGACTATGAGTCGCACAGAAACTACTCAAAGCACTGAAAAACCGGCTAAAAAGAAAGTCGGTTTGCTCCAAAGATTACTTCGCAGTTTGTATCAACCGGGCAAAATGGATATGACCTTTTTTGGATTGGTTATGTTGCTTTTGGTGGTTGGTCTTATCTGCCTTTTCTCATCAAGCTACGCCTATGCTTTGCAAAACTATGGAAGTAGTTACCACTTTATTGGCAAACAGATAAAATTTGCCGTTGCCGGTGTTGTGATAATGCTGTTAGTATCAAGAATTAACTATCATTTTTATCGTAAATTTGCGTGGATAGTTTATATCGCATCGGTAGTAATGCTTGCAGTTGTTCTTATGTTGCCCCCACTTCAAGAGGGATTTGACTACAAGCGTTGGCTTGTTATCGGCAGTTTCAGTTTTCAGCCCAGTGAGGTTGCAAAATTTGCCATAGTTCTTCTTTTCTCACACCTTATATGCGACAATATGAAGCATATGAAACGCTTCCGTTTCGGCATAATGGCGTTTGGATTTTTGCTTGCTCTTGTGTGTGCCCTTGTTGTTGTTGAAACCCACCTTTCTGCAACCCTTCTGATATTTGCTATAGGTGCATCACTTATGGTGGTTGGCGGCATTAAACTTCGCTATGTTTTTGGCGGATTGGGTGCAGGCGTTGCATTGGGCGCCGGCGCAATATTAACAGGTGTTGTTGACTACGGCTCAAGTCGAATTCAGTCTTGGATTGACCCATGGAGCGACCCCACAGGCGCAGGTTGGCAGACCATTCAGTCTTTGCTTGCAATCGGCTCAGGCGGTGTGTTTGGTGCAGGACTTGGCAGCTCAAAGCAAAAATACCTTTGGGTGCCCGAGCCTCACAACGACTTTATATTTGCTATAGTTTGCGAAGAACTTGGTTTTGTGGGTGCACTGGCAATCATAGTTCTATTTGGACTTCTTATTTGGCGTGGATTTACTCTTGCAACCCGTGCAAAAGACAAATTTGGCGCACTTATGACCTTTGGTCTTACCATTCAGGTTGGTATTCAAGCCGCGCTTAATATAATGGTTGTTACCAACACAATACCCAACACAGGTATAAGTTTACCCTTCTTCAGTTACGGCGGTACGGCGCTTATAATGCTTATGGCACAGATGGGTATCATTCTTGCAATCTCACGTGATAATAATATGTCTAAATAAATTTGGAGGGCGGCATAAGTGAAAATACTTTTTGCAGGTGGCGGTACCGCAGGTCATATCAATCCTGCTTTGGCGGTGGCAGGTTATATCCGCAGTCGCCATCCCGAAGCACAACTCTGTTATATCGGCACAAAAAAAGGACTTGAATCCAAACTTGTGCCCGAAGCAAATATTGATTTTTACACCATTGACGTTAAAGGCTTTCAAAGAAAAATAAGCCTATCAAATATTAAACATAACATCTCTGCAGCAAAACTTCTTATTACCGCATCAAGTCAGGCAAGAAAACTACTTTTAGAGTTAAAACCCGACGTTGTAATGGGCACAGGTGGATATGTAAGCGGCCCCGTTTTGCGCGAGGCTCACAAACTCGGTATAAAATGTTGCATACACGAGCAAAATGCATTTGCAGGCAAAGCTAACAAGATGCTTGCACCAGATATGGATGCAGTTATGCTTGCAATGCCCGAAGCAGAGCCCTATTTTAATCTTAAGGGTAAAGAGGCGATAATTACAGGTAACCCTGTGCGTGAGTCGGTTATAAATGCTGATAAACAAAAGGCAAGAGCGACCTTAGGTCTTGACGATAAGCCTATGATTTTGTCTTTCGGTGGCTCACTTGGAGCACGAAAAATAAACGAAGCCGCCGCAGATATAATGCAGTGGCATAAAGCAGACGGCAAAGTTCATCATTTCCACGCCACAGGCAAATACGGTGTTGAATTGATGCCTCAACTGTTAAAGGATAGGGGAGTAGATATAAATTCACCCTATTTGCACATAACTGAGTATATAAATAATATGGATGTGCTTATGGCGGCGGCAGATTTGGTTATTTGCCGTGCAGGAGCAATCACCGTCAGTGAATTGCAAGCCCAAGGTAAGCCGGCCGTGCTAATTCCATCACCAAATGTTGCTGAAAATCATCAGTATTACAATGCAATGACTCTTGTTAAAAAATCAGCTGCAAAACTGGTTGAGGAAAAAGATTTAACCCGTGATAGCATAGTCGATGCAGTAAGCAAACTTATTGATAACCCCGAAAACCTTGAAAAAATGTCAAAAGCATCAAAACAAAGTGCTATTTTAGATACGAATGAGCGTATATATCAAGTGATTATGGGACTTTTAACCCAGTAATAACAAACTGAGTAATCTTTGCATAGACTGTCGTATATCTGATTAAAAAGGTGTGTTGACAGTGTCAGGATTGCTTATTAAAGGTGGAACCCGACTTAACGGAATAATAGAATTACAGGGTGCAAAAAACAGTGCATTGCCAATACTGTCGGCATCACTGCTGTGCAGTAGTCCTTGTGTAATACATAATTGCCCGAAAATCAGTGATGTGGATGTGTCAATTCGCATACTGGAATCTCTTGGTTGCCTCTGTAAAATTGATGGCAACTCTATTAACGTTGATTCGTCCAATGCAAAGGGTTGTTCAATTAGTGACGACCTTATGTGTGAGATGCGTTCATCTGTAATATTCTTGGGCGCAATGCTTGCCAAAACAGGTGAAGCCGAACTTTCTCCACCCGGAGGATGCGAGTTGGGCCTCAGACCAATAAATTTGCATATTGACGCCTTCAAAAAGATGGGTGCTACCATAAAAGAGGTGTGCGGTAAACTTGTTTGCAATTGCCCGAACGGATTAAAAGGGTGTAACATAGATTTACCTGTTGCAAGTGTTGGTGCAACTGAAAATATTATGATTGCGGCGTCTACGGCAAAGGGAATAACTACCTTGCGCAACGCGGCAAAAGAGCCTGAAATAACCGACTTGGCAAATTTTTTAAGGTCTTGCGGCGCAAGGATAAAGGGTGACGGAGAAACAGTCATTCAAATTGAGGGTGTTGACCAACTTTACGGTTGCAATCACACTGTAATTCCTGACCGTATTGTTGCTGCAACCTATATTGGTGCAGTTGCGGTATGTGGCGGTAATGTAACCATAAAAAAGGCTTGCCCTTCTCACTTGCATGCTGTTATTCCTTACTTTGAACAACTTGGTTGTAATATTGATTGTAAGTTGGATGAAATTAACGTAATATCAAATAGAACCTTAAAGGGTAATATTCGTGTGCATACTACCGAATATCCCGGATTCCCAACCGATGCACAACCTATAATGCTTGCAACTGCAACTCTTAGCAGAGGTACAGCGGTTTTTGTAGAAAATATATTTTCTAACCGATACAGATATGTTGCAGGGCTTAATAAAATGGGTGCATCAGTAGAAGTTTACGACCGTGTTGCAGTAGTTAGAGGTGTTGACTTCCTTAACTGCGCAACCCTTGATGCCACTGATTTGCGCGGCGGTGCAGCAATGGTGATTTGCGCACTTGCGGCAAAGGGTCAGTCGAGGATTACATCGGTTGAGCATATTGACCGAGGCTATGAAAATATAGAAGGCGTATTAAATAAAATAGGAGCAGATATTGTAAGGGAGAGATAAATTTGGCTCAAAAAACAGCACCAAAAACAAAAAAAAGAAAAAGGCGCCGCCAAAGTGGTTTTGTTAAACTGCTTATCGCACTTATGATTGTCTCAATACTTGGGGCAGTGGGCTATACACTATCTGTAACAGTCTTTTTTAACATTGCTGAAGTAACTGTAAAGGGTAATACTCAGTATACAAAAAAGGATGTTATAGAAGCCTCAGGTATTGTTGTCGGTTCAAATATGAATTTGCTCGACACTGATACGGTTGAAGCCGCAATTTGCTCTAAACTGCCCTACATTGGTGAGGCAGAGATAAAACGCAAATATCCAGATACAATTTCAATTTCAGTTAAACCTTGCAAGGCAAACCGAGCATACAAAACCTCAAAAGGATATGTAACTGCCTACGGTGAAAAGGTGCTTGATGAGGTGTCAACAAAACCTAAAAAGTTACCCATCGTTATAGCTGAAATCGAGCGTTACAGTATTGGCAACGACATTGTTCTTAAAGAGGGAATGACCGATGCAATAAGAACTGTCAAAACGGCAGTTGAAAAGGTTGGCATTAAGAATATAACAGGCATAAATGTTAAAAATATGTCTGAAATAGAGGTAACAATTGACGATTTGATTGTCTTGCAGTTTGGCTCTGTTGAAAATATGGAGAAGAAGTGTAAAAACGCTGTAAAACTTATTGAAACTGAGCGCAAAAAATACGGCAATGAGGTTGAGGGATACGCTAATCTTAAATACTTAACAGGTACTTCTAATAAGAGCTATTTCACAAGAAAAGATATTCATAGCAGTGATAAAATAGCCGATACACAGAAAAAATGACTTTTTTTCTAAAAAAAGTTGCAAAATAGCAAAAAAAATCTATATATTATATTGAAATTTATTTTATTTCGTGTTAAAATACCGAATATATGGGGTGTTATATCCATAACGTTTCCAAAATCTTGTAAATAATTAAAAGGATTTAATATAAGGAGGATAATAATCATGGCATTTGAAGTAGCAAACGAGCTTGACAAAGTAGTTCAAATAAAGGTAGTAGGTGTCGGCGGTGGCGGTGGCAACGCTGTTAATCGCATGGTTGACGCAGGTGTAAACAGTGTTGAGTTTATCGCTATCAATACCGATGCTTCTGCCCTTCTTCTTTCTAAGGCAGACCACAAACTCCAAATTGGTGAAAAATCTACAAACGGTCAGGGTGCAGGTGCAAAGCCCGAAGTTGGTCATAGCGCCGCAGAAGAATCCCGTGACGAGATTGCTGCTATCCTTCGCGGTACCGATATGGTATTCATCACCGCAGGTATGGGTGGCGGTACCGGTACCGGTGCAGCACCTATCGTTGCAGAGATTGCAAAGGAACTTGGCATTCTTACCGTTGGTATCGTAACCAAACCTTTCGCATTTGAAGGCAAACTTCGTATGACTCAGGCTGAAAAGGGTATTGCTGCACTTAGCGAGCATGTTGATAGCCTTATCGTAATTCCTAACGAGCGTCTTAAGCACGTTTCTGAGGAAAAGATTACTCTTAAAAACGCATTCATCATCGCTGACGATGTTCTTCGTCAGGGTGTTCAGAGTATTTCTGACCTTATCAAATTTCCCCAGATGGTTAACCTTGACTTTGCAGACGTTACTGCAATCGTTAAAGACAGCGGTTATGCACATATGGGTGTTGGCTTTGCAACCGGTCGCGACAAGGCAGAAATTGCTGCTAAGTCTGCTATCACCAGTCCCCTTATCGAAACCGATATGAAGGGCGCTAAGGGTGTTATTATCAATATCACCGGTTCTGTTGACATCGGCTTGGAAGAGGTTGAAATTGCTTCTACCATCGTTCAGGAAACTGCTCACGAGGAGGCAAACATCATTTGGGGTGTATCTCTTGATGAAAATCTTGATGATGCAATCCGCATGACCGTTATCGCAACCGGTTTCGGTGGCGGCAAGCGTAGCAGCACCGATGCAACTGCTATCATCGATAGCTTCCAGGCTGCATCTAACGAAGCTGACGACGGTCTTGGCGATATTATGACAATTTTCGGCAACAACTGATAATTTAAAAGAATGAATTATACATAAAGGCCACAATTTTAAGTTGCGGCCTTTATGTTGTGTTATAGGAGAATTATGGATTGGACTGAAATTAAAATCCGCATAAACAGTGCAGATACCGAGCAAGCATCAGACATTGCTAATATGGTTGTACCTTATGGCATTTATATTGAGGATTATACCGACCTTGAAGAAATGTCTTTAGAGATTGCTCATATTGACCTTATTGATGAAGAATTAAAAAGTCGTGACCGCTCGGTTGCATACATCCACATTTATGTAAGCCCCGAAGAAAATCCATTTGAAGCGGTGGCTTATCTTAGTGAGCGTTACAGTGCAGTTGGCATTGACAATCAAATTGAAACTGTCAGTGTTAATGAGTCTGAGTGGGCGGATAATTGGAAAAAATATTTTAAACCCATTGAAATTGGCAACCGCCTTGCAATCTGTCCTTCTTGGGAGCAGTATGACAATCCTCAGAGCAGAGTAGTGCTTAATATTGACCCGGGTGCCGCATTCGGCACAGGTGCTCACGATACTACACGCCTTTGTCTTGGTGTTCTTGACCGCTACTGCGGTGATAACAAGACCATCCTTGATGTTGGCAGTGGTAGTGGAATTTTGTCTATTTCTGCACTGCTTCTTGGTTGCAGCACCGCCGTTGGTGTTGACATTGACCCAATGGCAGTTAAAGTCGCAGAAGAAAACGCTGTGCTTAATAATGTGCAGTCCCGTGTAGAATATGTCTGCGGTGATTTGGTAGAAAAAATAAGCGGCAAATACGATATTGTTTGTGCAAATATTGTTGCTGATATTATCATTTCGCTTTGCGATAATGTGTGTAATTTTATGGCGGATGACGGCTTGTTTATTTGCTCGGGAATAATTGATACCCGCGAGGCAGATGTGCTCGAAAAACTATCTAAAACAGGTCTTAGCGTAATTGAGCGTTTTGAAAGCGGTGGCTGGGTAGCCTTCGTATGTAAAAGGGGAGAATTTGATGCTTGAATTTGAAGAACAGAGGTTAAGATTAACTGCATTTGATGCACCAATCAAAGAACTTGCTGATGCAATCGGCGTAAAGGTGCTAAAATCCGAAATTGAAAGGTTAGAGGCACAAACTGCCGAGCCTGGATTTTGGGATGATGTTGAAAATTCTCAAAATGTGCTTCGTAAGGTGGCACAGTGCAAGGCAACCGTTCAGAAATATGAAACTCTTTGCACCGATTATGATGATACCCTTACCCTTATTGAGTTAGCAGATGAAGAGGGAGACAGCTCTCTTATTGACGAAATTGTAGAGGGTGTTGACCGCATAATCAATACTTTTGAAGAAATGCGCCTTGCCACTCTACTTACAGGTGAGTATGACAAAAACAATGTTATTCTCACCTTCCACGCCGGTGCAGGCGGTACCGAGGCTCAGGACTGGGCACAGATGCTTCACAGAATGTATTTGCGTTGGGCAGAGCGTCATGGCTTTAAGGCTCAGACAGTAGACTTCCTCGACGGTGATGAAGCAGGTCTAAAAAGCGCCGTTGTTATGATTGAGGGCGAAAATGCTTACGGTTATCTAAAAAGTGAAAAGGGTGTTCACCGTCTTGTCCGTGTTTCCCCTTTTGACTCATCAGGCAGACGCCACACATCATTTGCTTCTCTTGAAGTTATGCCTGAAATTGGTGATGATATAGAGGTTGATATCCGCCCTGAAGACATTAAGATGGATGTTTTCCGTGCAAGCGGTGCAGGCGGTCAGCATATCAATAAAACATCATCGGCTGTTCGTCTTACCCATATTCCAACAGGTATTGTTGTAGCCTGTCAGAATGAGCGTAGTCAGTTCCAAAACAAAGATATGGCAATGAAAATGCTCAAATCCAAACTTATCGAAATCAAAGAGCGTGAGCACCTTGATAAGATTGAGGATATTAAGGGCGTTCAAAAAGAAATTGCCTGGGGCTCTCAAATTCGTTCTTATGTCTTTATGCCCTACACTTTGGCAAAGGACCATCGCACAGGCTTTGAAAACGGCAATATCAATGCTGTTATGGATGGCGATATTGACGGCTTTATCAACGCTTACCTTAAGGCAGAAAGCCAAGGTAAATTAGGTGAATATAACGACTAATAAAAGCACTATGCAAACAGATTGTTTGTATAGTGCTTTCTCTTTTTGGTACTTTGTTATTAGCAGGTGCATATATTGTTAATAGACTATGTTTGTCATAATGCCTTTGTCGGTGATTTCAATAATTCCATAGCTTGATTTTGAGTTCCGCGGTTTGCCGATAGAGCCTGGGTTAAGAATGTGTACTCCATCGTAATAGGTGGAAAGGGGAGTGTGGGTGTGCCCGAATAGAAGTATGTCGGCACCAACACTTTTTGCGGCAGAAATTGCATTTTCATAGCCATCTTTTACTCGATGTAAATGACCGTGACAGGCATAAATCACCTTGCCGTTAAGTTTAATAATCTTGCTTGTTGGCAGGACAGAGGTAAAATCGCAGTTTCCGCAAACGGCATAGTAATTTTTATTAGGGTATACAAAACCAACCTCTTCAAAATCATCAACACCGTCACCTAAAAATATAATGTGGTCAATTTCGGGGTGTGCCTCAACCGCATCAAAAATGTTTGATGCACGGCGGTGGGAGTCGGATATAACTAAAATTTTCATAAATATCACCTAATTTGTAAGGAGTAATTGGTATGAACAACAATATGAAAAATATGGTGGGCGCACTGTCATCAAAACTTGGTGTAGATGAGTCAACTATTACCGATGCAATGAGTAGTGGCTCAACTGAAAAACTGCTTTCTGCCCTTAGCCCGCAAGAAGCAATGAAACTAAAAAGCCTGTTATCAGACAAAGCCGCAACCCAAAAACTGATGCAATCTGAACAGGTGCAAAAACTGATTAAAAAGTTATCGGAGGGTAAATAATTGGATGATTTAACTCAAAAAATCACCTCTATTTTAAACGACCCCGATAGCCTTGAAACCATCAAGTCTATTGCCGACAGTTTAATGGGTGACGAAGGGTCAAATGCACCAAAAACACAGGATAATTCTCCTGATTTATCCCAACTATTTGGCTCAGTTACACCCGACCAAATGGGTGGTATTATGAGGGTAATGAGTGCCCTTAATTCAAAAGGCAACGATAATCGTACCGCTCTGCTTTTGGCACTTAAACCTCATTTGTCAGAGCCTCGTCGCGAAAGGGTAGATAAGGCAGTAAAACTGCTTAAAATAGCCTCAGTTATGCCATTAGTCACCGAAAGCGGAATATTTAATCTGTGAGGTATAAAAATGAATAATTTTGAGCGCATAAAAAACTCAAAACCATTAAACGCTCCTGATTTTGTGTTGCCCAAAAGCAGAAAAGAGAACACTAAAAAGACAGAAGCCAAGCCTGTAACCCCTCCAACTGTTCCGCAAAAGCGCAACAACGGAATTTTGGGCCTGCTTGACTTCAAAAATATGGCAATGGATTCTGACCGCTCTGTCATTCTGATGATGTTAGCGCTTCTTTCAGGCAAGGCGGAAGAAACAGATGAACTGCTTATAATGGCGTTGCTTTATATTATGCTTTAGTCTTCGTCAGTAAGAGCGGAGTCGGTAACTTCAAGCAAAAGCATAGCGTCTTCTGCGGGCAATTCTTCAACACCCTTTAACTTTTTGCGGATGATAACATTGCGTTTTTTTGCATCGTCAAGAGCGTTTGTAGCCTCGTCAAGCTTTTTGCGAGCCTTTTCAAGCACAAGGTCAAAACGCTCATATTGTTGCTTTGCGGCACCAAGTACTGCCCAAACTTCTGCGGCTCTGCGGTCAAGAGCAATGGTGCGAAATCCCATTCTGAGTGTGTTTAAAAATGCGGTAATGGTTGTTGGTCCGCATATCATTACACGGTATTTGCTTTGAATTTCTTCAACCAATCCCTGACGGCGCAAAACCTCGGCATAAAGTCCCTCTGTGGGCAAAAACATTATAGCAAAATCGGTGGTTTTGGGCACGTCAATGTACAGTTTGCTAATGGTAGCGGCTTCGTTTTTGATTACTCTTTCAAGCGCTTTTGCACACTGTTCAACAGCCTCTTTATCGGCAGATTCGGCAGCGGCAGAAAGTCTTAAATAATCTTCCTGAGGGAATTTGGAGTCGATAGGCAGATAAACAAAATCTCCCTCTTTGTCTTTAGATGGAATTTTTATTGCATACTCAACTCTTTCAAGGTTGCCTCTTACCGATACATTCTGTTCGTATTGGTCATTAGTCAGTATCTGTTCAAGAATTTCACCAAGCCTTACTTCAGCCCAAGTACCGCGAGCCTTAACATTAGTAAGCAGTCTTTGCAAATCGGTAACGCCGCCCGATAATTCCTGCATTTTACCAAGCGACTCGTATACCTTGTTAAGTTGCTCACCAACAGCTTTAAAACTGCTATCCAATCGTTTTGAAAGGGTATCGGTTAACTTCTCGTCAACGGTAAGTCGCATTTGCTCTAACTTTTGTTCGTTGCTTTGTTGGAGTTTGGCAACACTTTCTGACAAGGTTTTGCTAACCCTTTCCTGAAGTTCAAGTTGCTCTTTTAATATGGCGGCGCGTTGCTCGTAAACAGAGGATTTAACGCCGTCAATTTGTTGAGTTAGTTCTAATTTTACGCGGTCAATATCGTTTTTCTCTGCAAGTTCTTTGTCTTTCTTTTTAAGAAGTAATACCATCAATAAAACAAGTATAACTGCGCCAATAACAATCAAAATATAATCTGTCATAAAATCACCTCAATAGTATGATAACATATATAAAGTACTAAGAGTGCCCCACCTTTGACATCGCAAAGATATTGTGATATACTCTTTGTAAAAGGGGGTGGCTGAATGAAAACTTACCAGACTAAAATTATAGCCCATATACATAACGACTTCAAATCAAAATTTGGCGTGCCCCGTCAAAGCGGATTGGTGCAAGATGTTGTTTCCACCATTGTCTTTGAACCGGAATTTCGTGATAGCACTGCTTTGCGAGGAATTGACCAATTCAGCCACTTGTGGATAATCTGGCAGTTTTCCGAATCTGTGCGTGATAAGTGGTCACCTGCTGTTCGTCCGCCACGCCTTGGCGGTAACAAAAGAATGGGGGTTTTTGCAACCCGTTCACCCTTCAGACCAAATGCAATCGGCTTGTCCTCAGTCAAACTTGAGGGGATAGAGCAAACTGCACAGGGCACAGTCCTGCTCGTTTCGGGTGCCGATTTGATGAACGGCACACCTATCTTTGATATAAAGCCATATCTGCCCTTTACCGACTGCCATACCGATGCAACAGGTGGCTATGCTGACGAAAAATTTGATTATTCACTTAAAGTCGAAATTTCTGATGAAATGCTAACTGCTATTCCCCTTGATAAAAGAGAAAGTCTTATAGGTATTTTATCTCAGGATCCAAGACCATCCTACCAAAAGGACGATAGCCGTGTTTACGGATTTGAATTTGGTGAAAAGGAGATAAAATTTACCGTTTCAAACGGAGTGCTTAAAGTAATAGAAATTGTTTAACAAAGCCACTGATTGTGGCTTTGTTTTTTAATATCCTAAATTTTCTTCAAGAATAAGCACTTTAATGCGGTTTTTCTCGCCTTGGGGACCTAACGCAACAAAAGAACGGCAAATTCTGTCGGGTGATTTGCAGTTAACACAACTTGTGGTTTTAGTGCAAGGAGTCTGCTTCTCAAGACGCATACAGTTAGCGGGAGCGGCTACCTTTCTTACTCTTGTTTGTGCAGCGGCGAGGTCTGCAACAATTTTGTTCCAACCTGCAATAACAACAACGCTTTTTGGCCCAAAAATCATAGCAGATACGCGGTTGCCTCTGCCGTCAACATTATAAAGCCAACCGTCCTCGGTTATAGCGTTGGTTGATGTAAAGAAAACGTCACTTACTAAACTTTTGCGCATACATTCATCTGGGTCATCAACTCGTGCGCGGTCAAAAAGCTCAATGTTCTTTTTCCACCTAAGCCAATCAATAACGCCTGCATCGGTCAAGGTCATAGAGCCGCCGTAACCGACAGTTGCGCCATCAGGCACAAGAGTTTCAAGTATTTCAAACATTTCCTCTCTTGACGAAACACGATAACCTTTGATGTTGTTTTCTTCAAGCGCTTTAATAACATTGTCTATTTTCTTTTTCATAACTGCCTTTGAATAATCAATCATTGCAAAACCGCCTTTGTTTATAACTTTTTACTATATTATACCTTGTAAAATTGTTGCTGTCAACGGCAATAAAGCCTTGAAAAAAGCAAGTATCTATGGTACTATAAATTAGACTGTGTAAAGCAGTTATTGTATAATTTGGAGGTACTATGTTTCCAGTAGATAAAGAAATACTTGACTCCTTTGATTTTGACGGTGAAATCGTATCCTGTGCTCCTGTTGGTAACGGCCTTATTAACAGCACCTTCAGGGCAGATACTAACAGTCACGCCTATATAATTCAAAAAATTAACAACAAGGTTTTTCGCGATATTGATGCGCTTATGGAAAATATTTGCGGCGTAACTTCTTATTTAAGAGAAAAGATTGTATCTGCAGGCGGTGACCCCAACCGCGAAACCCTTAATGTCATAAACACTAAAAATGGTTTTCCTTATTTTAGGTGCAAAAACGGATATTATTGGCGCTGCTATGAATTTATATCCGATACAGTGGTTTATAACAGTATTGAGCGTCCCGACGATTTTTATAGTTGCGCTTTGGCATTCAGCAATTTTCAGCGTCAACTTGACGGTTTTCCTGCCGAAAAACTTTACGAAACAATTCCCGATTTTCATAACACGCCCGACCGATGCTCCAAACTTATGCGCGCAGTCAGGAACGATTTGTGCAACAGACTTGAAAGTGTCCGTGACGAGATTGCATTTGTAACTGCAAGGGCAGGGGAACTGTCATACTTTATCGACCGACTTTGCAACGGAAGTTTGCCTTTGCGCATCACTCATAATGACACAAAACTTAACAATATTTTGTTTGATAAAGATACAAACAAAGCTCTTTGTGTTGTTGACCTTGACACTGTTATGCCAGGCGCAGTTGCATATGACTTTGGCGATGCTATTCGCTCAGGTGCGCCCACGCTGAATGAAGACACTCTTACTCCGTATGATACAAAAATCAATTTGGAATTGTTTGAAGCCTTTACAAAGGGCTTCTTGGAGGGATGCGGTGACTGCCTCACAGAGAACGAGATTGACTCACTGGCTTGGGGTGCTAAACTTATGGCGCTCGAGTGCGGAATTCGGTTTTTAACCGACTATCTTGAGGGGGATGTTTATTTCAAAACCACCCGAAACGGCCACAATCTGTCCCGTGCACGCAGTCAGTTTTCATTGGTTGCGGATATGGAAAACAAGTGGTATGAAATGACCGCAATTGTTGATAAGTACAAGAAAATTTATTTTAAGGGGTAATCAAAATGCTTAAACTTAAGAATCGCTATGATGATGAAAAGTTGTGCAACAATCCCGACAAGGGCTGATATGTTCATTACTATGATAATGGATTGGGCAAGTATTGTACCCATTATGATTTGACCGACACGCTAATGATTTTCCTTTGATGGATCATGCTTATCTCCGATTGGCTTGGGGCTATCTTGAACCAAGAGAAGGGGAATTCCATTGGGATGTGCTTGATAGAGTAATTGACCCTTGGGTTAAAGCAGGTAAGAAGATCTCTTTCCGTATTTCGTGCAAAGAAACGTCTTGGCAGCTTGACGGATATTGTACTCCTAAATGGGTTTTTGATGCCGGTGCTAAGTTTACTAAAATGCCTGACGGTTCCATTGAACCTGACTACGGCGACCCAATCTTTCTTGAAAAACTTAACAATTTCCACCGTACTTTTGCCCAGCGTTACGATAATCGTGAAGAGGTTATTTATATTGATATCGGCAGTTACGGTGATTGGGGAGAGGGCCACTGTTGTTCTTCATCAAATCGTGATTGGCCTATTGAGGACGTAAAAAAAGCATATTGATATTCACGTTAACAACTACAAGCATACCCAGATTGTTGTAAGTGACGATATAATTGGCAGCCGCGAAAACACAACTCGTGAAGAATGTGAGGATTTGCTCAACTATATTATTGATAACGGTATTACCTTCCGCGACGACAGTGTATGTGTGCAGTGGTTTGTTGAGCGTTTTGGATACGATTCCCTGCGTTCACACAGTTTGTTTGACCGTGCTTGGCGCAAATTCCCAACTATATTGGAGAATGCTCATTATTGGCATTGCAAAGGATTTAATACCGATCCGGGCGGATGGCCTTTCCTCGCATCTGTTGAGGGTAGCCACGCCGCCTATGCAGGCTTCCACGGTGATCCGCGCGAGTGGCTTGCAGACCATCCTGAGATGGCTGTTATGACTGCCAACCGTCTTGGTTATTGGTACTTCCTTTACGGCGTTGACATTGCTGACAAAATCAGCAATGAATTCAATATCAAATTCTATTGGGAGAATAAGGGTGCCGCTCCCTCATACAAGGGCTACAAACTTGATGTAATACTTGCAGGTGATAATGGTAGTTATACAATTCCTGTTGAGAATTTTGACAGCAACGAAATGATGCCCCACACAATTACAGTGTGCGATTTTGACCTTAAAACCGATGCACCCAAGGGCAAATATAAACTGGCAGTGCGTATGCATAACGATAAAAATCGCACTATTGAACTTGGTATGCAGGATGAGTATCGCAATGACGACGGCAGTTACTATGTAACCGATATAGAAATTATCTAAATGATATTACACATAAGGAGTAATCAAAATGTTAAAACTTAAAAACCGCTACGATGACGAAAAACTTTGCAACAACCCCGATAAAGGTTGGTATGCTCACTATTATGATAACGATGTTGTAAAATATTGTGCTCATTATGACCATAACGATACCCTTGAAGATTTTCCAATGATGGACCATGCCTATTTGCGTGTGGCATGGGGCTATCTTGAACCAAAGGAAGGGGAGTTTAACTGGCAACTTCTTGATCAGATTGTTGACCCATGGGTTGCCGCAGGCAAGTGTGTATCCTTCCGTGTGTCTTGTAAAGAAACAAATATGCAGCTTGACGGCTACGCTACTCCTAAATGGGTGTTTGATGCAGGTGCAAAGTATACCGTTATGGCAAACGGCACAATTGAGCCTGAATACGGCGACCCCATCTTCCTTGAAAAACTTAACAATTTCCACCGTGCATTTGCAGAGCGTTATGACGGTCGTGAAGAGGTTGTTTATATTGACCTTGGCAGTTACGGAGACTGGGGCGAGTTCCACTGCTGTTCTTCATCAGGAAAAGATTGGCCTGTTGAGGTAATCAAAAAGCACATTGATATTCACGTAAATAACTACAAACATACCCAACTTGTTATCAGTGACGATGTTGTTAGTGGCCGTGATTCAGGCACTCGCGAAGAAAAGCAGGAAATCCTTAACTATATTATTGATAATGGAATTACCATTCGTGATGATGGTATCAGCGTAACTTGGTTTGCAGAGCGTTTTGGATTTAGTACTCTTCGCTCTGAGGAGATTTATGACCGCGCTTGGCGTAAATTCCCCACAATTCTTGAACTTGAGCACTATGATACTACTATTGAGTCAGGTTGGTATCTTGAGGGATGGCCATTCCTTGCATCAGTGCAGGGAAGTCACGCCACCTATGCAGGCTTCCATGGTGAGCCTCGCAAATGGCTTGCAGAAAACCCCGAGCTTGCAATAATGATGGCAAATCAACTTGGTTATTGGTATTTCCTTTATGGCGTTGATATTGCTGAAAAAATTGGCAACCAGTTTAACATCAAATTCTACTGGGAAAACAAGGGTGCAGCCCCATCATACAAGGGTTACAAACTTGATGTAATACTTACGGGGGATAATGGTACCTACACCATCCCTGTTGAGAATTTTGATAGTAACGAAATGATGCCCCATACCATCACAGTGCGGGATTTTGACCTTAAAACCGATGCACCAAAGGGTAAATACAAACTGTCAGTCCGTATGCATAACGATAAAAATCGCACCATTGAACTTGGTATGCAGGATGAATTCCGAAATGCCGACGGCAGTTACTATGTAACAGATATAGAAATTGATTAAATTTTAAGATGCCGACATAACAGTCGGCATCTTTTTGAGGAATTATTATGGATTATACACGTGAGTTTATAGAACTCAGAAAAAAGATAATAGAACGTGATTTCGGCAGAATGAACAGTGAGCAGTTAAGGGCAGTTTTGTCTATAAACGGGCCTTTGCTCATTCTGGCAGGTGCAGGAAGCGGCAAAACCACAGTGCTTATTAACCGTATCGTTAATATGCTTCGTTTTGGTGTTGCTTATTATGACGATGCCCCCTATGCTGATAGTGAAGACGTTGAACTGCTCCAAAATTGCCTTGATAACAATCTGCCTGCTCTCGAATGGATTGGCGTTGACAGAGTACAACCTTGGCAAATTCTTGCTATTACCTTTACCAACAAAGCGGCAAGAGAACTTAAAGAGCGCCTTGACAATGCAGTAGGTGAGGCTGGCAACGAAGTTTGGGCGGCAACCTTTCACTCCACCTGTGCAAAGATTTTGCGCCGTTTTGGTGACCGATTGGGATTTTCAAATAATTTTACTATTTACTCAACCGATGACCAAAAACGGCTGATGAAAGATGTTATGCGCTCACTGGGGATTGACGAAAAAATGCTCGGCCATCGCGCTATTTTAAACGAAATCAGTCACGCGAAGGATTCACTTATAAGCCCTGCGCAGTATGAGGCAACTATATCAGGGGATGTTCGTCGCAAGATGATAAGTGATGCATATCATAAATATCAGGCAACCTTATCAGAATATGATGCAATGGATTTTGACGACCTGATTGTTAACACAGTGCGCCTTTTTAAAGAGCATATTGATGTGCTTGAATACTATCAAAACCGCTTTAAGTATGTGATGATTGACGAGTATCAGGACACAAACCACGCTCAATATATGTTTGCAAAGTTGATTTGCGAAAAACACCGCAATCTGTGTGTTGTGGGTGATGATGACCAAAGTATTTACCGTTTTCGCGGCGCAACCATTGAGAATATTCTTAACTTTGAGGATGAATATAAGGATGCGCAGGTTATCCGCCTTGAGCAAAATTACCGCTCAACACAGATTATACTTGACGCCGCAAATGCAGTTATTGCCCATAATCAGGGCAGAAAGGGTAAAAATCTTTGGACTGCTAAGGATGGCGGCAACCGTATAACTTGGTACTCTGCTAATGACGAACAGGGTGAGGCTCGATTTATTGCCGATACTATTGCAGAAAATATCAACAACGGCAGAAAAGCAAGCGACCATGCAATCCTTTACCGAATGAATGCTCAGTCAAACTCTATTGAAAATGTGCTTATGCGCTCGGGTATCAGCTACCGAGTTATCGGTGGAATGAAGTTCTTTGACCGCAAAGAAATTCGCGATGTTATTGCCTATTTAAGTCTTATAAACAACTCAAATGACGGTATTGCACTAAAGCGTATTGTCAACGAACCAAAACGTGGAATAGGTGATACAACCGTCAATAACGTGGCTTCTATCGCAGAGCAAACAGGGCTTTCTATGCTAAAAGTAATGTCAACTGCCAATCAATATGAAGCACTATCCCGAGCATCCTCAAAACTCATTTCATTTGCTCAAATGATTGAGGATTTTATTGAAAAAGAAAAGGTTTTATCCTTGCACGAATTGCTTGAATATGTGCTTGATAAAAGCGGATATTTGATGGCGCTTCAACTTGCAGGGGAAGAAGAGCAAGACAGAGTGGAAAACGTTAACGAATTTTCATCTAATATCGTGCAGTATGAAAAAGAACACGAGGAAGATGGAGCAACTTTGTCGGGATTCTTGGAGGAGTTGGCACTCATTACCGACTTAGATACCGACGATGATAATGATGACCGCGTTTGGCTTATGACTATGCACACTGCAAAGGGACTTGAGTTTCCTGTTGTCTTTATCGCAGGCGTTGAGGAGGGCATATTTCCGGGCAATCAGTCAATTTACGGCACTCCCGAGGATATTGAGGAGGAGCGCCGTCTTGCCTATGTAGGCATTACCCGTGCAAAAGAGGAACTTAACATTTCTACCGCCTCATCCCGTATGCTTTTCGGCAGAACAGAGCGTTACCGTCCTTCTCGTTTTTTGGGCGAGATACCCGAAAAACTTATTAAGCATACCCTTCAGCCTAATGCGTTTTCATCCTTTGGCGGTTATGGAAACTATGCAAGCAGAGGCTCTGATTACGACAGTCGGCCCTTTGATAACGACTATTCAGAGCGCCGACAGGCTGACAGAGTATCCTTTGGTAATATGAGTCAACGTACATCTTTTGCAGGCAAATCGACTCAACCCACTGCTGACACAAAGGCTATCAAAGTTGGTCAAAAGGTGCGCCACAAAGCATTTGGCGACGGAATGGTGGTTCGCGTTACTGCAATGGGTAACGACTCTTTGTTAGAGATTGCTTTTGACCGCGTCGGCACTAAAAAAATAATGCAAAACTTTGCAAAACTTGAAGTTTTATAATAATTTAAACCGCTTTTGTTCACTCAAAGGCGGTTTTTACATACTATGTTATTGAAGTAAAACTTCATAAAATAACATAGGAGGAACTGTCTATGGCAGATGCAAGACGAACAGTAGTTGCGTCAGGAGACTTTAGAGAGGCAGTTTGCATTGACGGCGGCAGAGTATACGACTCATGCTGCGCTCGTGACTGTCTTGAGGATTTAAGGGTGTATTTTTCCCCCGCAAATCAGGTGTTAGTCGATGTCGCAACTAATATCAGATGCAGAGGTGCAGAGGTTAGCAACGTATTTATTGATTTAGAGGCGGTAAATCTTAACAGAGGTTTTTACAGTTGCGATATAACCTTTTATTTCCTTGTTACATTTAGTGTAACACCCGCAGGTGCAACGGTACCTACCGAAATACAGGGTATTGCCACATTTAACAAAAGGGTAATTCTTTATGGCAGTGAGGGAAATGTGCGCACCTTCTCAAATCTTATTACCGAGGCAGGCGGATGTTTACAATCTGACCTTAATACTTTGCCCCGTTGCGTAGTTCAAACTGTTGACCCTGTAACCTTGGGCTGCCGCTTTGTTGAGCAAGGGGACAATAACGATGTTGCAATGATTCCCCAATGCGTCCTTGACCTTATCGGCGGAGAAATCGGCACTCCCGCAGTTGACGGAATGGTAGCTCTTGTTACATTGGGGCTTTTCAGCGTTGTTCAACTTATCAGAAATGTTCAGATGCTTATTCCTGTATACGATTTCTGTATTCCTGAGCAAAAATGCTCTGCAGTAACCGATAATCCCTGCGAAATTTTCAGCCGATTGGATTTTCCCACCAACGACTTTTTCCCGCCACGATTCAACGATTGCGACGAGGATAACTGTCCTACCGATTGCTAATTTAATATCCGCTTAAAACGGCGCGATTTTATTGATAATTGCGCCGTTTTTTATTTTTCTTGAATTATCCGCGAATGTATAGTATAATAATAAATTATTATGGATTATTATATACTTTTTTTGAATTTGCTATTCGCACTACCCGAAAGGATTTGTTATGGAAAATATTAAAATTATGCCTATGCTTGTTATGAGGGGAGTAGTTGTCTTTCCTGATGCTACCGTTCATTTTGATGTAGGCAGAAAAATGTCAATACACGCTGTCAACAGTGCTATGGAAAACGGCAGAATGATTTATCTTGCCCCACAGGACGATATTACTCTTGAACAACCTAAGTTCAAGGATGTGGCTCCTGTTGGATGCATTGCTGTTATCAAGCAGGTGCTTAAACTCCCGGGTGATAACAACTTGCGCATTGTTGTTAAAGGTCTTCACCGCGCAAGAGTGGCAGAGTGTCTTTCAACCGAGCCATATTTTACTGTTGCCGTAGACCCAATTTATGCTCGCCCCGGCAGACCTAACCAACTGCGAAAAGAGGCATTGCTCCGCAATTTGCGTGACGCCTTTGACCAATATGTTTCTCTTTCGCAAGGCCATATTTCTGATGATGTTATCACTGCCGTTATCGGTGACGATGACCCCGGCCATCTTGCCGATTATATTGCAGCCAATCTGCCTATGGCGTGGGAAGATAAGCAATACATATTAGAGCAGACCTCAGATAATCGCAGAGCGGAAGAACTTGTTGTTTTGCTTCACCGTGAATGCGGAATTCTTAAATATGAAAATGAAATCAATGCAAAAGTTCAGCAGAATATTGAGGCTAATCAGCGTGAATATTACTTGCGCGAGCAAATGCGTGTTTTGGGTGAAGAACTTAACGGCCCCGATGATGACGATGAAATAGGGCAGTATTATGGCAAGGTTGCATCCCTTACTGCTCCCGATTATGTTAAGGATAAACTGCATAAAGAGGTAACTAAACTTTCCAAAATGCCATCGGGCGCTCACGAAGCAACTGTTGTAAGAAATTATCTTGACTGTTGTATCGAACTGCCTTGGGATGCCGTTACTACCGATAAAATTGACATTAAAAAGGCAGAGGCTATTCTTGAAAAAGACCATTTTGGACTTAAAAAGGTTAAGCAAAGAATTATCGAAATGCTTGCAGTCCGCAAACTCGCGCCGGAGCGTCAAGGTCAGATTATTTGCCTTGTTGGCCCTCCCGGTGTGGGTAAAACATCTATTGCTTCTTCCGTTGCACGTTCAATGGGCAGAAAGTTTGCCCGTGTATCTTTAGGCGGTGTAAAGGACGAGTCCGAGATTCGCGGTCACCGTCGTACCTATATCGGTGCAATGCCGGGCAGACTTATTGATGCAATAAAACAGTGCGGAGTATCAAATCCGCTTATTCTCCTTGACGAGATAGATAAGGTTGGCAGTGATTACAAGGGTGATTGCTCATCTGCGCTTCTTGAAGCCTTAGACCCCGAGCAAAACAAGACCTTTGTTGACCACTTTGTTGATATGCCCTACGATTTAAGCAGAGTGCTGTTTATTACCACTGCAAATGATACCTCTACCATTCCTGCGCCTCTTTTGGACAGAATGGAGGTTATTGAACTTTCAAGTTATACAAGGGAAGAGAAGTTTCAAATTGCAAAAACTCATCTTGTTAAAAAGCAGATTAAAAACCACGGACTTACAACCAAAAACTGCAAAATCAGTGACGGAGTTCTGTATGAACTTATTGACAGTTACACCCGTGAGGGCGGCGTGCGCAAACTTGAGCGTGAGATTGCGTCTCTTTGCCGCAAAGCCGCATATAAAATTGCTAACGGTGACCAAACTGCTGTCCGTATAAATGCGGGTGACCTTAAAGAGTTGCTTGGTCCTAAACGTTATAAACCCGAGACAGTTGTTGGCTCTGCAGACCAGGTGGGTGTTGTTAACGGCTTGGCTTGGACTTCCGTTGGCGGCGAGCTTATGAAACTTGAGGTTGTTGCTCTTTCAGGTACAGGCAAAATTGAACTTACAGGCTCCTTGGGTGATGTTATGAAAGAATCGGCTCGCACGGCGGTAAGTTATGTTCGCAGTGTGGCATCAAAATTCGGTATTGACACCGAGTTTTATAAAAACACCGATTTGCACATTCACGCTACTGAAGCGGCAGTGCCAAAAGACGGCCCCTCCGCAGGTATCACAATGGCGGTGGCAATTTTGTCAGCTCTTAGCGGCAGAAAAATCCGTCACGATGTTGCAATGACGGGTGAGATTTCTCTTACAGGAAATGTCCTTGCAATAGGCGGACTTAAAGAAAAAACAATGGCTGCATATCGCGCAGGGGTAAAGACTGTGATTATCCCTGCCGACAACGAGCCTGATTTGGCAGATATTGAAAAGATAGTATACGATAACACAGAATTTGTGATTTGCGCTAAAATGGATAAGGTGCTAAAAACGGCGCTTGTTCCTGAAAATCAAAAGGTGGATTGCGTTGACACTGTCCCGTCAGTTGTTGCATCAAACAAAAAATGCGGCTCAAATCACGCAATAATGCAGGGGGAAATATGAATTACAATACCGCATATTTCGAGGCGGCCTACGGCACCTCAAAACAGTTGCCAAAATCAAATATGCCCGAAATCGCTTTTAGTGGCAGGTCAAATGTGGGCAAGTCATCCTTGCTCAACAAACTTGTTAACCGCAAGCAACTTGCCCGAGTTAGCGGCACACCGGGTAAGACGGTAACCGTCAACTTTTTCAGAGTAGGGGACGTTCGTCTTGCCGATTTGCCCGGCTATGGCTATGCAAAGGTATCCGACAGTGAGCGCAAACGTTGGTCAGATTTGATGGAGGGATATTTTCAGTCGGGGCGTGATATAAAACTTGTTGTTCAACTTGTTGATATGCGCCATCCACCATCAGCCGATGATTTGAATATGCTCCACTTTTTGCAGTCGGTGGGTCTGCCTTTTGTAATTGCACTTACAAAAAGCGACAAACTTAATAAAACTCAGCGTACTGCACGACTTGAGGCATTAAAGGATGAACTGTCCTTTTTAGAAGATTATGTTGCCATACCCTTTTCCTCACAAAACGGAGAGGGCGTCCAGCAACTTAAAGAAGAGATTGAAAAAAGTCTTACACAGGGGGAATAACAATGTTTATCAGTGATTGTCTGTCTGTAAACGGTGACGGACATTTAACAATAGGCGGTGTTGATACCGTCGCATTGGCACAAAAGTACGGCACACCTCTTTATGTGCTTGACGAAAATAAAATCAGAGAAAACTGTGCAAAATTCCGTAATGCCCTTGATAAATATTACAGTGGCAACGGACTCTGCCTTTATGCAAGCAAAGCTCTTTGCTGCAAAGAACTTTGCCGTATTGCCGCATCAGAAAATATTGGAATTGATGTTGTTTCAGGTGGCGAGATTTATACTGCATACAGTGCAGGCTTCCCGATGGAAAAGGTCTATTTTCACGGTAACAACAAAACTGCAGACGAAATTGTCCTTGCCCTTAAAACAGGTGTAGGCCGTTTTGTTGTTGATAATGTGGAAGAGTTGAAAATGCTTTCCGATTTGTGCGTGAAGGCAAATAATACTGCACGGGTTTTAATTCGTGTTAAGCCAGGCATTGATGCACATACCCATGACTATATTCGCACAGGTCAGATTGACTCAAAATTTGGCTTTGCCCTTGAAACAGGTGAGGCATACGATGTGGTGGTTGCCGCATCGAAGACCGACGGTGTTGAACTTGCAGGTCTTCACTGCCATATTGCATCGCAGGTTTTTGAGGTATCTCCCTTTGTTGAGGCGGCTGAGGTTATGATGAACTTCATCGCCAAACTAAATGCAGAGCAGGGCATCGTTATTGACGAGCTTGATTTGGGTGGCGGATTTGGTGTGCGCTATGTTGATGGAGACGATGAGGTGTCATACCTTGACTTTATGGAGCCTGTGTCAGCAGTTATCAATGATATTTGCACCAAAAACTCTCTTGAGTCACCAAAGATTTTGATTGAGCCGGGCCGCTCTATTGTGGCTGATGCCGGTATTACACTATACACTGTTGGCAATGTTAAGGACATTCCTGACATTCGCACCTATGTATCTATTGACGGTGGTATGGGTGATAATCCCCGATATATTCTTTATCAGGCAGACTATACAATTGTTTGCGCCAACAAAGCCAATCTGCCCAAGGATGCAGTAATAACTGTTGCAGGCAAATGCTGTGAAAGTGGTGACCTTATTCAAGAAAATGCACCCGTACAGACCTTGCAGACAGGGGATATACTTGCAGTGCTTAATACAGGTGCATATAACTATTCAATGGCAAGCAATTACAACCGCATTCCTCGACCTGCAGTTGTTATGGTTAAAGATGGCGAAAGCAGAGAAATCGTGCGCCGTGAGACTTGGCAGGATGTTATTTCATTAGATATATAAGAGGTGCGTTTAATATAATTACCTTTGTTTCTGCACCGATCTGCTTTTGAAGTATATAAAAAGAGAAAACAAAACTGACAATCCGTAATATAACACCCCTGCTAAAAGTATATTTAGTAGGGGTGATTTTTTTGAAAATTTTAGTTCTGTCCTCAAAACAGGTTAATTTTATTTTGTCTGTTACCACAGTGATTGCCTTGGTGCTTTTGACATGGGGTACATATGTGTCGGCAAACGCCAACCGACTGCTTCCTATATATTCAGTTGAAAACAATAAAAAGCAGGTTGCAATTACCTTTGATGCCGCTTGGGACGATAGTGGACTTGATGAAATAATGAAAGTGCTTAAAAAATATAATGCACCATCCACTGTCTTTGCAGTGGGGGAGTGGGTGGATAAATACCCCGATGCCGTCAAAAAGTTAGATAAAGCAGGGCACCTTATGGCAAACCATTCCGACAGGCATATTCATTTAAATAAGATGAATGCAGAGCAATTTAAGGCAGATGTGCAAAATTGCAATAAGCGAATTGAGGCAATCACAGGCAAGCCTGTCACTCTCTATCGCGGACCATACGGCGAATATAATAATATGTCTGTATCGGCAATTAAAAATCTGGATATGTATTATGTGCAGTGGGACTGTGACTCTCTTGATTGGAAACCCAATTATACGGTGGATATGATAACTGCCGCCGCTCTTAAAAACGTGCAGTCGGGCTCCATAATTTTGCTTCATATCGGCGCAAAGCATACTGCAGTTGCCCTCGAAAATATCCTCGCTCAACTTGAAAAAGAGGGTTACACCTTTGTTACAGTTGATGAACTGATTTTAAAGGATAATTACACAATCGACCATAGGGGTAGGCAGTGTAAAATATAATTAAAAAACTTTCTCAAACAAAAAGCACCCCCCTTTTTTGCAATTTCGTTGTAACAAGCGTACAATGTACTAAACTTGTTGCGGAGGCGATATTGTGAGGCGTGCAAGCCACATTGATATGTGCAACGGACCACTCTTCCAAAATGTTATTGCGTACACTATACCTATTATTCTTACAAGTATTTTGCAGTTGTTGTTTAACGCTGCAGACCTTGTAGTTGTCGGTCAGTTTTGCGGCAGCAATTCTGTTGCGGCAGTGGGTGCGACCTCATCTATTGTGCATCTTATCGTAAATTTCTTTGCCGGTCAAAATATAGGTGCCAAAAAGTATGAAAGGCTGTCCAAAATAGTGCGCACATGTCTTTTGTGTGCGTTTGTTGCAGGCGTTATAACAGGTGGGTTGGCATTCCTGTTTAAAGAGCCTTTGTTGTCATTATATATAACCGATTCAACTGAGACCGTAAATTTTGGTGTGCAAAGAATGACCTATATCTGTCTGACTTATTTTATATGTGGCATGATGGATACTATGTCGGATATGCTGCGCGGTATGGGCAAATCGTTGCATGCTATGATAATAACTCTTATGGGTGCGTGCGGTTTGAGAATCATCTTTAGAATGTCCTTGTTTAAATTGCCCTTTTTCATTCTCTTGATTGCTTGTTTACAACCTATCCTATATCGTGGCTTCGTTGTTTTGTTGCTTTGCTTATAGTCTATAAGATAAATAAAGATAAGTTTGTTTGAAACCACCTTACTCAAATTGATGCAACTACAACAAAATAAAACTGTGAGACCTGTCTCACAATAACACTTATGGTTTTTTATCTTTGAGATAGGTGTATTTTCAAAGTATGTAACCCACTATGACGCTTTCAAGCCAAAAGTGTCATTTTTAATATAAAAGAAATTGGGAGGAACTTCTTTACGAAGTGTCTCCCAACCGTCACAGCCTTTTTGTGAGTGCGCAAAAATGAATAATACAAAATTTGCCAAATCATTAGGCAAAGCCGTCATCATTAGCGTTAGCTACATCATTTGCCGAAGGCAAACATCATTGAAAAAGAAAAGACACGCTATTCGCGTGTCTTTCTTTTTCTGGAGGTGCCACCCAGATTTGAACTGGGGAATAAAGGTTTTGCAGACCTTTGCCTTACCACTTGGCCATGGCACCGTGTCAACGCATTATAGTATATTAAAAAAAGCCTCGTTTGTCAATACTTAATTTTAAAAAAATTCAAAATTATTTAAAATCCCTTTGTCTCAATATAATATGAACCGTTTACTAAAACTATTCTTAAATTGTTAAAAAAACGGTTGACCGAAAGACTGTTTTGTTGTATGATATACCATATATGGTATAAAAACAAAAGAATGTCTACTTTCGGGGGTTATATAATTGCAACAGATACATGATGAAAAGGCAGTTCAAATAGTTGGCACACCCGGCGGAGTTATCGTCGTTTTTGCCGAACAGACTTTTGAAGACCAAGCAATAGTTTCATATAAATTTTACGATTTTGCATCTAAGCAGATGTCAAAGGTCACTCGCGAGGTTTACTTGCGCGCTAAATTCGGTGATGACTATGTGGTGTTCACCCCTAATCTTCACGATTTTGTTAATCAGCACGCCACCCGCTTGCCTGATGGCAGAGTGCTTTTTGTCTATCCCACAGGTGAAGCAGTGGCTTATGATGAGCAAGCGCTTCGCGTTTGGTCAGGCACCCTTAAATACAAGGAATTTTGTCCTTGCGATGCCGTTTGCATTGGCAAATCGGTGTGGGTATCATTCCCTGAGGGTGACACTATTTTGCGCTACAACGCTCGCACTTTGCGTGAGGAACTTCGTATCGGCAGTAAAAAAGACAACGCTTTTTCACGTCCTTGCGGATTATATGCCGATGGCGGCAAGTTGATAGTCTGCAATACGGCAAGCAACTGTGTTGAGCTTGTTGATACCGATACATATACTGTTGAGCGTTTTGCATCATTTAACGAGCCTGTTTATCAGTACGTTAAATCGGGCGAGCATCAGGTTGTGCGCTTGGCATCGGGCGTTTATATTTTATAAAACACTCACCCCCCTTGATAGCCTTTGCTTTCAAGGGGTTTTGTACCATTTGCGGTACATTGCGATGAATATAATATGTTACAGAGGTGATAGTATTGCTTAATATTATATACGGAACTGCAGGCTCAGGCAAAACTTGGCGTATGCGCCGACTGATTGCGCAGCGTGTTAAAGCAGGGGAGCGCGGCATTCTTTTGCTTGTTCCCGAACAGAATAACTATGAAAGTGAACGGGCAATGCTTGAACTTTTGGGCAGTGCCGCTGCTGATATTGTTGAGGTGGCAAGTTTTACCTCTCTTGCTCGTAATGTTGCGGCACTTCAGGGCACCGATGCGGCAACTTCTGCCGATGAAGGAGTAAAACTGCTTATTATGAGCCGTGCCGCCCGCAGCGTAAAAGACCAACTTGCCGTCTATTCAAAGGCAGTGGGTAACAAAGACTTTTGTCGCAGTCTGCTTGACCTTCAGTCTGAAATGAAGCGCAGTGTTGTGTCTGCTAATGACTTTGACCGTGTTTCTAACGAGTTGAAGGGAGTTTCGAGTAACAAATTAAAAGACATTTCTTTGATTTTATCTGTCTATGAGGGTATGCTTGCCCAACGTTTCAGCGACTCTCTTGATTCTCTTGACAGATTTTATGACGATTTGGCACAAGTGGAATATTTTAAAGACCGCACTGTTTTTCTTGATGCCTTTAAAGATTTCACCGAACAGCAGTACAAGGTGTTGTCCCGTATTTTAAAACAGGCAAAAGATGTGTATATTACCGTATGCACCGATAATATTCACGATAATGACAACTCAATGGGCCTTTTTTCAAACAACAAAAAGACTGTTGGCAGAGTTATGTCTATCGCACGTGAATTAGGGGTTGATGTTGCCGCACCGGAGCAGGTTGCCTATGATTTTAGGTTTAACGGTTCTGCAGTTGGTTCGGTTGAGCAACTTCTTCGCGGTGAACTTCCTGACGAAACGCAAGAGGGTAAAATTGTAATTTGCTCTTGCCCGACAATGTATGAGGAGGCGGACTATGTAGCCGCTACCATCCGCAAACTTGTGCGCACAGAGAATATGCGATACCGTGATTTTGCGGTTATTGCCCGTGATATTGCCACATATCATAATATCCTTGTGGATGCTTTCGGTCACTATAATGTGCCTTGCTTCAGTGACCGCAGAATTGAAGCCGATTCGCTTGCTCTGTTCAGATATGTGATTTCTGCTATTGAGTGTGCAAGGGGTAGCATCCGTAACGAAAATATTTTACCTTTTATTAAATCCCCACTTTCACCCATAACGGTTGAACAAAGCAGTGAACTTGAAAACTATGTGCTTATGTGGGGCAAAAGCGGTGCAAAATGGTATAACGACTGGACCGAAAATCCCAATGGACTTGAGGAAAATTTTGATAAAGATGCACTTGACCGCATCAATACCGCTCGTGAAACTATTGTTGAGCCAATTATCCGCCTTAAAGCCGATTTAGTGGCAGAGGATGTTAAGACGGTTTGCAAGGGTATATATGAATTTTTGATTACAACAGGTGCCGACAAATCTCTTAAAGACTATGCAAAGGGATGCGAGGAGCGTGGTGAGTTTTATTATGCCGATGTTCACCGTCAAAGTTGGGATTATTTAATTTCCTGCCTTGATAATATTGTGCGTGTGTTTGAAAACGACTGTTGTGATACCGACGAGTTTTGCGATTTGTTTGAACTGATGCTTGCAACTTGCGACATCGGTGCAATTCCTGACCGCATTGACGAGGTTATAATAGGCTCTGCTGACCGAATAAGAGCCGGTAATCCCAAAATCACCTTTGTAATTGGCGCCAATTACGGTGAGTTTCCCCGTCCTGCAGCAAAGGGTGGTTTGCTTACATCTGAGGAGCGCAAGCGTATTATAAATTGCGGTTTGCCTATACCCGATTACCGAATTAACGCCGCAATTGACGAGCAGTATTTTGTTTACACATCCCTTTGCAGTGGATCGGACAGGCTTTATATAACCTATCACACTGCCAACGCTACTCCCTCTGAATTTGTAAAGCAAATAAGGTCGTCTTTACCTGTTTGTGAAACTGTTTACCGCGACCACAGTCTTGACCGATTTGAAGGGGTGCTTCCGTCGGTTGAATTGGTTGCGTCTCCCGAATACAGTTGCTACCGAGATTCTTTGTTTGCACAACTTGACAGCAGAGGAATATGTGCACCCCAACTTGTAACCGACACAGGTATGCGTGAAATGAGTATATCTTCTGATAATGCAGTCAAACTGTACGGCTCAAGCATATATATGTCGGCATCCAAAGCAGAAAAATATGCAAAGTGTCCATTTGCCTTTTTCTGCGAGTTTGGTATATCTGCAAAGCCTGTTAATTCTGCAGAAATGGATGTTATGCGCCGTGGTACACTTATTCACTATGTACTTGAAAAAATGGTTAACAATCACGGCAAGGGCTTGTCTGAGCTTACACCTGAGCAACGCCAAAAAGAGATTGGGGAGCTTGTGCATCAATATGCCGATACTACTCTTGGCGGATATGATAACCTTGATGTAGCATTTATCTTTATGTTGGAGCGTATTGCACTGCATATTGAACATGTGGTTGCCCGACTGGGCAGTGAATTTGGAGTGTGTGACTTTGAGCCTTGCCATTGTGAATTAAGAATCGGCGGTGATGATGTTCCTGCACTGCAGGTGCCTGTTGAAAAGGGCAATGTTGTGCTTACTGGAATGATTGACCGTGTTGATTTGTATGAAGCGGACGGCAAAAAATATCTGCGTATCGTTGACTATAAAAGCGGTGGCAAGCAGTTTGATTTGTCTGACATTTTTTACGGAATGAATATGCAGATGCTTATTTATCTGTTTACTGTAACAAGCAGTGGCATTTATGACGGTGCAATTCCGTCGGGTGTGCTTTATATGCCTTCAAAAAGACCAATCCATTCGACCTCAGTTAAGGATTTCTCTGCCTTAGTCAAGGAAGAAAACAAGGCAATGCGAATGAATGGACTGCTTGTTGATGACGAAATCTCACTGTCTGCAATGGATAGAGAAAAATCAGGCAGATTTGTACCTTATATCCCAGGCGATAAGAAAAACAGTGTGCTTGAGGCTGAAGATTTCGACCGCATTGGCAGACTTGTTGTAGATATGCTTAAAAAAGCGGGCCAGGGTATCCATTCGGGTTGTGTGGATGTAGCCCCAACCGATGATGCGGGAGGCAAGTCTCCGTGCAAGTATTGTGATTACCGAACCGTTTGTCTTATCAGTGACGATGCAGAGCATAATGCAGTTGAAAAAATCAATACCGAAATCGCAGTAGAAAGATTAAGAGGGGGTGAGAGCAATGGCACAGTTTAACCCTACCAAAGAGCAACAAAAAGCTCTTGATGCTACCGGCGCGGTGCTTGTATCTGCGGCGGCAGGCTCGGGCAAAACGGCAGTGCTTGCTAACAGAGTTTTTAAGCGCGTTACCGACTCTCAAAACCCTATAGATATTACCGATATGCTGATTGTAACCTTCACCAACGCCGCCGCAAGCGAAATGCGAGAGCGTATTTACACCCTGCTTGCCGAGGCTTCAAGGGAAAATCCTGATAATCAGCGCCTTTTGAAGCAAAAAATGTCGGTTGACAATGCATCTATCTGCACAATGGATAGTTATTGCATTGATTTGTTGCGCGAAAATTTTGTTGATGCAGGTGTTGAGCCTGATTTTAAAATTATGTCGGGCGAGCAAGAAAATGTTATGATGGATGAGGCGGTCACATCTGCCTATGCCACTCTTGCAAGTGAGAATTTTGATGCATATTCAAGTCTTCTTGTTGCAATGAACTGTGAAAACATCGATAAGCAGGCAAAGGATGCGGTGCTTAAGATTTATAAGCACATCTGCTCTTTGCCGATGCCTGACCGTTGGCTTGACAGTGTTTGTAAAATGTATAACCAAAGTGAAACAAACGGAATGCCTATGTGGCTTGATTATATCTGCCGCAATATAGAAATGGCATCTGAGCATTATATTAAACTGCTTAACGACACTGATGAGTGGCTTGTGCTTAATGAAACTGTTGCCTCAAATTATGGTCCTTTGGTTGTTGGTCTTAAGGCTATATACGGAAATTTGATTAACTTGGCAAGGCAAAAGGATTATAATCAGATATATTCTGTTCTTAAATTGCGCAATCTTACTAAAGTAGGAACATCCCGAAAGGATTCGGACCCTTATGTTAAAGATAAGGTTAAGGCTGTTGTTGATGCTGCCCGTGCTGAACTTACAAAACTTGACGGATTTTTCAGCTACGACTATGACGAAACTTTGGCAGATATAAAAGCCGCTGGTGCTCACGTGAATACACTTGTGCGCCTTGTGCGCCTTTTCTGTGAAAAATATACCGCCCTTAAAACAGAGCGTGGCTATATGACCTTTGCCGATGTTGAGCTTGCCGCACTTAACCTTTTGTGCGAGGATGACGACGGTACACTGAAGATAAGACCTGCCTCAACCGAAATTGCCAACAGATACAAAGAGGTTATGGTTGACGAGTATCAGGATACCAACGACCTTCAAAATGCAATTTTTAATGCTTTGTCCAACGATGGTGAAAGACTGTTTTTGGTGGGTGACGTTAAGCAGAGTATATATCGTTTCCGTCACGCCAATCCAATGAATTTTATAAAAATGCGAGACAGTTTTCCTGATTATGACGGGGACAACTATCCTGCTAAAATTACATTAAGCGGTAACTTTCGCAGCCGTCCTCAAATCTGCAAATTTGTTAACTTCTTCTTTGATGCGCTTATGACCCGTGAAGCATCACAGATTGATTATCTTGAATCCGATTGGCTTGACCCAATTGCAACAGGTCTTGCCGAAAACAGTAATGCAGGAGTTGAGGTTCATCTTATCGACGGCGGAAATATAGCAGATGAGTCTATACACATTGCCAACTATATCAGAACTTGTGTTCAGAACAAAATGCAGGTGAGTGACGGCAAGGGTGGACTTAGAAATGTTGCATACAGTGACTTTGTGATTTTGCTCCGTTCTTTCAAAAGGAACAGTTTATCGGTTGTAAATGCTCTTAAAGATTTGCAAATTCCTGTTGTTGCCGAACTTAATTCAGAGTTTTATAACCGTCCCGAAATATCTATTGTTATGTCCTTGCTTCAGGCAATCGACAATCCTCTTAAAGATATTCCACTGCTTTCTGCAATGATGTCAAACCTATTTGGATTTACTGCCGACGAACTTGCTCAAATGAGAATAGGCAAGCGTAAAAATACCCTCTATTCTTCTGTGATTGAGTTTGCCGCTAACAATGAAAAAGCGGCACAGTTTGTAGAACGTTTGTCAAAATATCGTTCTTGGGCATCAACACTGCCTACAGACCGTCTTATTACCAAAATCTATGATGACACAGGGCTTTTGGCTGTTGCTCGCGCTATGGATGACGGCGCTACCCGAAAGGCAAATATGCTGCTTTTGGCCGAGTTTGCCGCCGACTACGAACAAAACGGATACAAAGGGCTTACATCATTTTTGCGCTATGTTGATAAGGTGGCGAAAAGCAATAACGATATTGCAGGCGGCAGTGGTGCAGATAGCGAAAATGCCGTAAGAGTTATGACAGTCCATAAATCCAAAGGATTGCAAGCACCTGTTTGCATTGTTGCAGGAATGGAGTCTGACTTCAATCTTATGGATGCCCGTTCAAGTCTTGTAATGCACGAGCAGGGCGGTATTGGTATGCGAATGTGCGACAGTAAAATGGCAATTCGTTACGATACTTTTGCTCGTAGGACGATTGGACTTATGGAGCAAGACGCCACGGTGGCGGAAGAAATGCGCCTGCTCTATGTTGCAATGACAAGAGCTCAGGAAAAACTTGTGCTTGTTTCCGCTGAAGAAAATCTTGCAAAAGCAATAGGCAAGGTAGCAAGCAGTATTACTGAAAACGGCGGTGTTTCGCAAATTGACCCACATTCTGTCCAAAGAATGAATGGCTCGGCGGATTGGCTTTATGCATGTATTCTTATGCATCCCGACGGAAAAGCCGCAAGAGAAATATCCGATGCAAAGGTTGTTTGCCCCAACGATTGCCAATCAAACTTTACTCTTAAAATTATCAGAGCAAGTGATATCGAATTGCCGCTGACTCTTGATTTGCAAGAAAATAAGGATATAGATTTATCGGCACAACTTGACTACAAATATCCTTATGAAAAACTTCTCAATGTGCAGTCAAAATATTCTGTTTCTGAACTTGTTCACGGCACTCATACAGATGAATATGTTTGTACCGTCCGCCCTGCTTTTTTAAGCAAAGAAAAACTAACTCCTGCCGAGCGGGGAACTGCAACCCACAGGTTTATGTGCTATGCCGACTATGAACAGGCAAGGCAAGATATATCTAACCAAGCAGAAGTGCTTGTTAAACAAGGCAAATTGACCGCTCTGCAGGCAGAGGGGATAGACCGCGAGGCTATATCGGCATTCTTTGACAGTGATTTGTACGGTTTAATGCAAAATGCAGATCGTGTAATGCGCGAAAGCCGATTTATATTTGAACTTCCCGCAAAAGATATTGACGACCAATGCGAAAGTGACGAAAAGGTGGTTGTGCAAGGTATCGCTGACTGTATTATCTTTGAAAACGACGGTATAACAGTGGTGGATTTTAAAACTGACCGCAATGTGACAGAGGAAGAGTTGATTCAACGATACACTAAGCAACTTTATCTTTACGCACAGGCTTTTTCTGCTAACTACAATCAACCTGTAAAGGATTGTTTAATCTATTCTTTTTGGCTTAAAAAGGTAGTAAAGGTAACTGTTTGACAAGTTTTTTAAATTTTTTTCAAAAAACTCTTGCAATTATCTTTGCAATGTGTTATCATTCTTTCGTTAATGCGAAAATATGAGAAAGAGGTGACTACGATGAAAGAGGGAATCCATCCCAAGTATGAGAAGGTTGTTGTTAGATGTGCATGCGGCGCCGAGTTTGAGACCCGCTCCACTAAAGAAGGCATCCGTCTTGATATTTGCTCAAACTGCCATCCTTTCTTTACCGGTAAGCAGAAGCTGGTTGATACCGGTGGACGAGTAGACAGATTTAAGAAGCGTCAAAATCTCGCCGACTGATTTTTAACAGTTAAAGGCAGTTCCGCAGCCATATTAGGTTGCGGAACTTTTTTTACCATTTTGCAAGGGAGTGACAACTGTGGAACTTAAAAGTTATTACACTGTACGTCAGTACGGTGTTGATGAATATATTGAAAAGCGTTCAAGGTTTATTTGCGCCGCAACTCCCGTAAAAACCGAGCAGGAGGCCGTTGACTTTATTAACTCCCGCCGTTCACAGTATTGGGATGCAACCCACAATGTGTATGCCTACTCTTTGCGAGAGGGGAACGTACGCCGATACTCAGACGATTCCGAGCCTCAGGGTACTGCCGGTATTCCAACTCTTGATGCACTGCTTAAATCCAATATAACAGATGTTTGTGTTGTCACTACCCGATATTTCGGCGGTATACTGTTAGGTGGCGGCGGACTGGTGCGCGCCTATTCACATAGCGCAACCGTTGCTTTAAAAGCCGCGGGTACTATTAAAATGGTGCCCGTCTATGATTGTTCAATCACTTGCGACTATCATATGTACGGCAAATTAAACTCAATGCTTGCATCAAAGGGCGCAATGGAGATAAATCCTGTCTTTACCGATTCGGTTGAACTGCTTTTTTGCATTGCCTTTGAGGATTACGGTTCTCTTTGCAGCGCCGTAACTGATGCATCAGGCGGTAAATGCAGTGTAAATATTCTGCTTGAACGGTATAAAGAGCAGGATTTATAAAAAAATAGAGGGATTTTGCGGCTTTTGTCGTATATTATATATAGAAGTGTAAAAAGGTGGTGTGTTTTATGGACTGTGTACGTAAGCGTATAGAGGCGGCAGAGCGTTTGATTCTTTGTGAAAATGCGGCTTTTGCCGATAGTTCTAAGGGACGTGCTAACCCTGAACAAGAGTGTGATTTAAGAACTTGTTTTCAGCGTGACCGCGACAGAGTTATTCATAGCAAGGCGTTCAGACGACTTAAACATAAAACACAGGTTTTTCTTTCGCCTGAGGGTGACCACTACCGTACCCGACTTACCCATACTCTTGAGGTATCTCAAATTGCACGCACTATTGCTCGCGCTCTTGCGCTTAATGAAGATTTGACCGAGGCTATTGCACTTGCTCACGATTTGGGCCACACTCCTTTTGGCCACGCAGGTGAGCGCGCTCTTAACGATTGTGCCGAGTTTGGTTTCCGACACTATGAACAAAGCGTGCGAGTGGTTGACCGCATTGAAAAAGATGGCAAGGGGCTTAATCTTACCGACGAGGTGCTTAACGGAATTGTGCGCCATACCACAGGTGAGCAGGCCTATACTCTTGAAGGCAGAATTGTACGAATGGCAGACCGAATTGCCTACATAAACCACGATATTGACGATGCCGTCCGTGCAGGGATTTTAAGTGAAGAAGACATTCCCCTTGATATCCGTCAAAAACTCGGTTTTTCAAAGAGCGAGCGAATTGACACCCTTGTTAATTCTGTTATCCGTGCAAGCGGTGACGACATTTTGATGGAGTCTGATTATTTCGAAAAATACGATAAATTGCACAAGTTTTTGTTTGACAGTGTTTATACCAATCCTATTGCCAAGTGCGAGGAATACAAGGTTGGGGATATGATACGTTGGCTTTTCAGTTACTATGTGCGCAATTCCAATAAACTCCCAAGCGAATATAATGAAATTCGCGAAAAAGAGGGAGTTGAACGAGCGGCAGTTGACCATATCGCAGGTATGACCGACCGTTACGCTACTTTAACCTTTACCAACTTGTTTATTCCGCGCGGTTGGGAATATTGATTTAAACTTTATGAAAGGGGTGAAACGTATGCGCCTTAACGATTCTTTTATATCTGAAATAACCGCAAGAAACGATATTGAGTCGGTAGTGTCGCAGTATGTTTCATTGCGCCGCAGAGGCAACACCTTTGTGGGATTATGCCCTTTCCATAACGAAAAAACGGGCTCATTTACCGTTTACACCCAAACCAACTCTTTTTACTGTTTCGGTTGTGGCGCCGGCGGTGATGTAATTAACTTTACAATGCGCATTGAAAACCTTGATTATATGGAGGCAGTGCGCACTCTTGCAGACCGTTCGGGATTGCAAATGCCAACTGACGGTTATGACGATTCGATGCAAAAACTTCGTCTAAAAATATACGAGGTTAACCGTGCGGCAGCCCGATTTTTTCACAGCAAATTGTTTGATAAAGCAGATACAAGAGGCCTTGAGTATTTTTCTCAAGAACGTAGGCTTTCTGCCAATACCATCCGTCATTTCGGGCTTGGATATTCACCTGATTCTTGGGATGCACTTTATAAGCATCTTAAAAGTGAGGGTTTTTCAGATGAATTGATGTTGCAAGCCAATCTGATTGTCCGCCGTAAAAATGGCAACGGATATTTTGACCGCTTTAGTAAACGCGTTATGTATCCAATCATTGATTTAAGAGGCAACGTTATCGCTTTTGGTGGCAGAAAATTACCTAATGACGACTCTGCCGCAAAATATATTAACACTTCTGATACACCTGTTTACAAAAAGACGAATAATGTGTTTGCCCTTAATTTCGCTAAAAATTCCAAGCGCAAAGGTCTTATTCTTTGCGAGGGATATATGGATGTTATTGCTATGCATCAGGCGGGATTTGATAATGCTGTTGCCGCCTGTGGAACATCCTTTACAGATGAACAGGCAAAACTCCTTTCTCGCTATTCGGACGAAATTGTTGTTATAATGGATGCCGACGCGGCAGGTGAAAAATCTACTAATCGCACTATTGAAATACTCAATAAAACGGGAATGAGTGTTCGTGTTGTCCGTTTACCTGACGAAAAAGACCCTGATGAGTTTATTCGCAAGCACGGACCTGCTATTTTCTCAAACCTTGTTGAAGATGCTGGCAACGACATTGAGTATAAACTTAAGAGTGAAGAGAATAAACATAATCTTGCCTCTGATAACGGTAAACTTGAATATTTGCGTGGTGCTGCGTCCATACTCTCAAAAGTAGATGACCCTATTGCCCGCGAACTGTATATAAGCCGTGTGTCACAGCAGTTTGACATACCTGTGCAAGCCTTTCGTCAGTCGGTCAATCAGGCGATAAAAAGCCGCAACCGAGCCGAAGAAAAACGCAGAGCTGCAAAAATTGTAAGCGGTCAAACCGATATAAAGTCAGCCAACCCCGAAAAGCGACTTCGACGTCGCGCCTGTGTTGCAGAAGAGTCGGCACTTGGTGTGCTTTACAATCATCCCGAACTGTATAAAGGCTCAGGGTTAACGGCAGACCATTTTGTTACAGATTTTAACCGCCGCATATTTGAACGACTTGTTCAGATTATTGAATCGGGCGCTCAACCCGAGTTTAGCAAGTTCAGTGGCGATTTTGCTCCTGATGAAATGGGCGAAATTGTAATGATGTTTAACCGACGTGTGGGTGGGGATGTTGCCGCAAAGGAACTTCGAGACAGCGTTTCGGTTATGGTTGAAGAAAAGTCAAAAACCGCCTTGCCAAATCCGTCAGAAATGACCGATGATGAGTGGGCGGAAAATATAAAAAGAATGGGTAAACTAAAGAATGGAGAGCAGAAATTATGAAAGATGATTTGAATTACGGTAAGGTTGAAGAGTTTGATATTGACAAAGCAAGTGTACAGCTTGGTATAAACAATATTGATGACGATTCACCTGTTCTTGATTTGGATATTGATGTTATGGCTGACGAGCCTACTGCAGAAGATTTGGAAATGGAAGAAGCAGAGGCGGAAGATTTAGAGGATGCCCTTAACATCGACAGTGTGTCTCTTGATGACCCTGTTAAGCTTTATCTTAAAGAAATAGGCCGCGTGCCACTCCTTTCACCTGATGAAGAGATAGATCTTGCAACCCGAATCCTTGACGGTGACGAAAATGCTAAAAAGCGTTTGACCGAGGCAAACCTACGTCTTGTTGTTAGCATTGCAAAACGTTATGTCGGCAGAGGTATGCACTTCCTCGACCTTATTCAAGAGGGTAATGTAGGCCTTATTAAAGCGGTTGAAAAGTTTGACCACACCAAAGGATTTAAGTTCTCAACCTATGCAACTTGGTGGATTCGTCAGGCAATCACCCGCGCTATTGCCGACCAGGCAAGAACAATCCGTATCCCTGTTCATATGGTGGAAACAATTAACCGTCTTAAGAAAATTCAAAGTCAACTCCTTCACGAAAACGGCACAGAGCCCTCTGAAGAATTGATTGCAGAGGCTATGGATTTACCTGTTGAGCGTGTGCGCGAGATTATGCGTGTGGCACAGGAAACAGTTTCTATGGAAACACCTATCGGACCTGAGGAAGACAGTCGTCTTATGGATTTTATCCGTGATGAAGATGCTCTTGCTCCCGATGAAGCTGCCCTTAAAACCATCACTAACGAGGATATTGACAACGTGCTTAAAACCTTGACTCCTCGTGAAGAGCAGGTTATCCGTCTGCGTTTTGGTCTTGTTGACGGACGTTGCCATACTCTTGAACAGGTTGGAGAGCAATTCCAGGTTACACGTGAACGTATTCGTCAAATTGAAGCTAAGGCACTCCGCAAGCTTCGTCATCCTGTTCGCAGCAGCAAGTTCAGAGATAAATAATAATTATAAGTCCCTTTCGCATATAATATGCGGGAGGGATTTTTTATGAACTGCAGTATTTTGGATTTAAAACATAAAGAGGTAGTTTGTGTTCGCGACGGCAGTTTGCTTGGTCCTGTAAGTGACGTGGAATTTGATACCGATACGGCAAAAATAGTGTCGGTTATTGTTTACGGCAGACCGCGACTTTTCGGTATAATGGGTCGGGATGACGATTTGATTATTCCTTGGAGCGACATTGAGGTAATAGGAGAGGATACCGTGTTGGTGAACTGTGAACACATACCTCGCAGAAACAGAGGACTTTTTGGCGGTAAAACAAGATAAAAATGTAAAAAAGTACTTGCAAAATTAAAAAGAGTGTGATATAATCCTCAGGTGACAAAATACACACGTTGTGGGACTGTGTCCCTGTGCCGATTGTTTTCGGTGGGCGCACGGGTTGACCATGGCGGAGGAAAAACTAAAAGGAGGATATTTGTCATGTCAGTTATTTCTATGAAACAGCTTCTCGAAGCAGGCGTCCATTTCGGTCACCAGACCAGACGCTGGAACCCCAAAATGTCGGAGTATATCTTTGCAGAGCGCAACGGTATCTACATCATTGACCTTCAGAAAACCGTTAAGAATCTTGAGGTTGCTTACAACTTCGTTCGCGACCTTTCTCTTGAAGGTAAAGACATTTTGTTTGTTGGTACCAAAAAACAGGCTCAGGAATCCGTTAAGGAAGAGGCTATCCGTTGCGAAATGCCTTATGTTGATGCAAGATGGCTTGGCGGTATGATGACCAACTTCAACACCATCACCCTTCGTATCAAGCGCCTTAATCAGCTCCGCAAGATGCAGGAAGATGGAACATTTGATCTTCTTCCCAAGAAGGAAGTTATCAAACTTAAGCTCGAAATTGAAAAACTTGAAAAGTTTATGGGCGGTATCCAGAATATGAAGAAGTTGCCTGGTGCACTTTTCATTGTTGACCCCCGTAAAGAAAGAATTGCCGTTTCCGAGGCTAAGAAGCTCAACATTCCGATCGTTGCTATTGTTGATACCAACTGCGATCCTGATGAGATTGACTATGTAATCCCCGGTAACGACGACGCTATCCGTGCAGTTAAGTTGATTGCCGCTACAATGGCTGATGCTGTTCTTGAGGGCAAACAGGGCATGCAAGGCTCTGCCGCTGTTGAGGCTGAGGCTCCCGCTGAGGCTGAATAAGCTGCCGAGTAATTTTTCGGTAAATACGATGCCCGCCAAAAAAAGCGGGCATCTTTTATAGTGAATTTTAATTGGAGGATAAGATAATGAATTTTACTGCTAAAGACGTACAGCAGCTTCGTGAACAAACCGGCTGCGGAATGATGGATTGTAAAAAAGCACTTGTAGAGTGCGACGGTGATATGGCAAAAGCAACTGACTATTTGCGTGAAAAGGGTCTTGCTTCTGCCGCAAAGAAGGCTGGCCGTATTGCAGCCGAAGGTCAGGTTGTTGCTATTGCTAACGATGTTGCCGGTGTTGTTCTTGAGGTTAACTCAGAAACCGACTTCGTTGCAGGCGGCGACGGCTTTAAGGATTTGTGCAATGGCATCGCAGAAATTGCTCTTGAGCAAAATCCTGCCGATGTTGACGCTTTGCTTGCTTGCTCTGCAAATGGCAAGACCGTTGAAGAAATGGTACAGGAGTACTTCCTTGTTGTTCGTGAGAATATGAAGGTTCGCCGTTTCGTTCGTATGGAAGGCGTTCTTTCAAGCTATGTTCACGCAGGCGGAAAGATTGGTGTTATCGCAAAGTTCGATACCACTGCTGAGATTGCAGCAACTGCAGAGTTCAAGGCTATGGCTAAGGACGTATGTATGCAGATTGCAGCAGTTAACCCCACCTATCTTGACAAGGATTCTGTTCCTGCAGAGGCTCTTGATCACGAAAAGGCAATTCTTGTTGCTCAGATGAAGGAAGATCCCAAGATGGCAAACAAGCCCGATGCAGTTCTTGAAAAGATTGTTGCAGGCAAAATGGGCAAGTACTACAAGGAAAATTGCCTTGTTGAGCAAGAGTTCGTTAAAGAGAACAGCATGACTGTTTCTGAGTATATCAACTCTGTTGCTAAGACTCTTGGCGGCGATATCAAGGTTGTTGAGTTTGCTCGCTTTGAAAAGGGCGAGGGCATCCAGAAGCGTGAGGATGACTTTGCTGCCGAAGTTGCAAGCATGATTAAATAATCTAAACAAAGTTAATGCCGAAGTTTTTGAAAAACTTCGGCATTTTATTTTATTTAATTGACATAATACTCTTTACAATTTGCCAAAATTATTGTAAAATATATAAAAATGGCGGAGGTATGCATATGTCTGTGAAATATAATAGAATTTTATTAAAATTAAGTGGCGAAGCAATGGCAGGAGAAAAAGAAACAGGCCTTGATTTTGACACTGTTTTGCGTGTTTGCGAAAGCATCAAAAAAGTGGTTGAATTGGGTGTAGAGGTTGGCATCGTTGTTGGCGGTGGCAATTTCTGGCGCGGCAGAACAAGTGGCAAGATGGACCGCACCCGTGCAGACCATATGGGTATGCTTGCAACTGCAATCAACGCTCTTGCTATCGGTGACGCATTTGACCAACTTGGTGTTGAAAACCGTGTTCAAACTGCAATCGCAATGCACGAAGTTGCCGAGCCTTATATTCGCAACCGTGCAACCAATCATCTTAAAAAGGGCAGGGTTGTAATTTTTGGTTGCGGCACAGGTAATCCTTTCTGCTCAACCGATTCTGCAGCTGCCTTGCGTGCTTGCGAAATTGAAGCACAGGTAATATTTAAAGCCACTAATGTTGACGGCGTTTACGACAGTGATCCCCGCAAAAATCCCAACGCTGTAATGTTTGAAAAGATGAGCCTTGCTGAAGTTGTTGAAAAGCATCTTGGCGTTATGGATACCACCGCTGCAGCAATGTGTCTTGATAATAATATTCCGATTTTGGTATTTAACCTTGATGACCCCGACAATATTGTTCGCGCTGTTAAGGGTGAAAAAATCGGTACAATAGTTGAGTAATTGGAGGAACTTTTATGAAAGAAGTAATCAGAGTAGCAGAAGAAAAAATGGGCAAATCAGTTGCCGCACTTGAAAAAGAGTATGCCGCAGTTCGTGCAGGCAGAGCTAATCCCGGTGTTTTGGATAAACTTAATATAGATTATTACGGTGCACCTACACCCGTTACACAAATGGCCTCCGTATCGGTTGTAGAGGCTCGTTCATTGCTTATTCAGCCTTGGGATGCTTCTATTGTTAAGCTTATTGAAAAAGCAATTCTTGTGTCTGATATTGGCATTACTCCTGTAAACGATGGCAAGAGCATTCGTCTTAATTTCCCACCTCTTACTGAGGAGCGCCGTAAAGAACTTGTTAAAGACATCAAACGTATGGCTGAGGATTCAAAGGTTGCAATCCGTTCTATTCGTCGCGATGCTATTGAAAAGTTCAAAACTATGAAAAAGAATTCAGAACTCACTGAGGATGATGTTAAGAAGGGCGAAACCGACGTTCAAAAGCTTACCGATAAGTACAGCAAGTCAGTTGAAGACCTTGCAGCCGCCAAAGAAAAAGAGATACTTGAAATCTGATTTATTACTCAGGGACTGTGGCATAACTGTTACAGTCCCGATTTTTAAGGAGAAGCACTGTGAAGTTGTTTTCTAAAAAAATCAAAAAAGATAGCGTCGCTGAAATTAAAATTCCCACCCATATCGCCATTGTTATGGACGGTAATGGCAGATGGGCTAAAAAGCGAGGATTGCCCACTACTGCAGGGCATTCTGCAGGCGCAAATACATTCAAAACAATTGCCCGTTATTGCAATAAAATTGGTGTCAAATTTCTTACCGTTTACGCTTTTTCAACTGAAAATTGGAAGCGCTCGGCAGAGGAAGTAAGCGGTATAATGAATATACTGCGAAACTATCTTATAGACTCCGCCAATTTTAAAGAAGAAAATATAAGATTGCATTTTGTGGGTGATTTAACGCCCATTGACAGTGATATAATCGACCTTATCAACAAAGCAGAGGACGATTCTAAGGATGCAACAGGGCTTTTGGTAAACATTGCCCTTAACTACGGCGGAAGGGATGAAATTGTCCACGCCGTAAGGGATATCGCAACAGCTTGTATAAACGGAGATATGACTCCTGACACTATAACCGAGCAAACTGTGTCACAAAATCTTTATACAGCTGGTATGCCTGACCCCGATTTGCTTATTCGTCCGGGTGGGGAGTACAGGTTGTCAAACTACCTTATATGGCAAACTGCCTATGCAGAGTTTTGGTTTACCGATGTGCTTTGGCCTGATTTTACTGCCGATACTATTGATGAGGCAGTGCGTTCTTTCTCGTCCCGTGACCGTCGTTTTGGCGGCAGAAATAAAAAGTAAAGGAAGGATAGATTATGAAAACCCGTATTATTACCGCGGCAGTATCTTCTGCCATTGTTATTTGTGTGCTGATTTTCAGACTTACTTGGTTTTTGCCTGTTGTTTTATCCCTTGTGGGATGTATTGCTGTTTTTGAAATTTTTAGAGCAACAGGTGCTCAAACCAATGTTGTGTTTTTCGTAGTATCCTTTCTTTTTGCCGCATTTATGCCCTTTGCGGCAAGATATATTCCAATCAGTCTGATGGCGGTAATTTACATCTATTTTGCCCTTTTTGCCGCAAGTTTGGTTGTAAAATTTGATGCAGATAATCTGCCTAAGATGTTTATAACATTTGTTATGATATGTTCTGTTATATTCGGTCTTACCACAGCAGAGGTGCTTATTGACTGGAAATACGGTATGTTTTATTTCTTACTCGCTGCATTTGCCGCATTTGTTACTGATGCAGGTGCCTATTTTGTTGGCAGTGCAGTGGGCAAAACTAAACTTGCACCCGTTGTAAGCCCTAAAAAAACAGTTGAAGGCGCAATAGGTGGCTTGATTTCGTCAATAATAGTTTGTATAGCTTTTGCATATATATATGCTGCAATCTTTTGCAAGGATGAAACTGTACATATAGTTGCAGTTATCGTTTGCACTTTGTTAGCATCAATCGGCGGTATGATTGGCGATTTGTTTGCATCGTCAGTTAAGCGTGTATTTGGTGTAAAGGACTATGGCACACTTATGCCCGGTCACGGCGGCATAATGGACAGATGCGACAGTTTGTGCATCTCTTTACCAATCGTGATGTTATTTGCCCAACATGTTGCTTTGTTGGGATAAAATAAGGTGATTAACTTGAAAAATATAGTTGTATTAGGCTCAACCGGTTCAATTGGAACTCAAGCCCTTGATGTAATAAGCAAATGCGGTATGCGAGCTTTAGCTTTAACTGCCAACCGTAGTGTTGATTTGCTTGAAAAACAGATTCGTCAGTACAAACCCGAATATGTGGCAGTGGTGGATGAAAAAGCTGCTACAGACCTTAAAGCAAGAACAAAAGATGTTGATTACACCTTGCTTACGGGCATGGAGGGAGTATGCTTTTGCGCATCTCTTGAAAAAGCGGATATAGTGCTTAATTCAGTGGTTGGTATTGCAGGGCTTCGTCCTACACTTTCTGCTATTGAGGCAGGCAAAAATCTTGCTCTTGCCAACAAAGAGTCACTTGTAACCGGCGGTGACCTTGTTATGCGCAGAGCAGCTGAAAAGGGAGTAAAAATTCTGCCTGTTGACAGTGAGCATTCTGCCATTTTTCAATGTCTTAATGCCGCACCGCCTCAAAGGAAATTGCACAAGATAATTCTTACCGCATCAGGTGGACCTTTCTTTAGCAAAACAAAGGATGAACTTGCAAACGTTACAGTTGAGCAAGCACTAAAACATCCCAACTGGAGTATGGGCGCAAAAATCACCATTGACAGCGCATCTATGATGAACAAAGGCCTTGAGGTTATTGAGGCAGTTCATTTGTTTGGTGTTCCTGCAGATGATATAGAGGTGGTTGTTCACCGCGAAAGTCTGCTACATTCAGCGGTTGAGTTTAGCGACGGCTCAATTATTGCTCAAATCGGTGTTCACGATATGCGAGTTCCTATTCAGTATGCTCTCACATATCCCGACCGAATGGATGTACCTTGTGAGCGTTTAAGTCTTATTGATGCGGCAAAGATGACCTTTGCAAAGCCTGATACAGACACCTTCAAGTGTTTGCAGGTTGCAATTGATGCAATTGGTCAGGGTGGATGCAAGCCTATTGCTGCAAACGGCGCCAACGAGCAAGCAGTTGATTTGTTCTTAAAGGGCAAAATCAAATTCTTGCAAATCGGTGATTTGGTTGAGGCGGCAACCAATGCTCAACCTGTGTCATCGGTCAGTTGTTATGAAGATATTGCGGCAGTTGACCAAGCGGCAAGGGAGTTTGTTCTTTCTTCTATTTAACAGGAGTGATTACTATTTTAGCCTTTTTAAACAATGTGTGGCCATATCTTGTGGCTATTCTTGTCTTCCTTATCGTTATAATAATTCACGAGTTTGGCCATTTTATTGTAGCAAAACTTAACGGAATAAAGGTTAACGAGTTTTCTGTGGGATTTGGTCCTAAACTTTTTCAAAAGAAAAAGGGTGAGACGGCATATTCTGTGCGCCTTATCCCATTTGGCGGCTATTGTGCTATGGAGGGTGAGGATGAAGATTCAACTGACCCTCGTGCCTTCGGTAATAAAAAGCCGTGGCGCAGACTCTTGGTAGTTGTTGCAGGCGCCCTTTTTAATCTGATATTAGGCTTTGTGCTTTGTGTCGGTTTTGTGGCAGGTCAGGATTTGTATGCCACCACAACTGTTTCAAAATTTAATGAAAAAGCCGTTAGCAGTCAGTACGGTCTTAAAGAGAAGGATACTATTATTGAAGCAAACGGCAGAGCAGTTTATACCTTTAACGATTTGAGTTATATTTTTGGCACAAGTGAAGATGGCGTAATGGATTTTGTTGTTGAACGTAACGGCAAAAAAGTTGTTCTTAACGATGTAAAATTCGCTATGAAGGAATATGAAGACGGCAAGCAGTATATAGCCCTTGACTTTTATGTTTACGGTGAGCCAAGAAGTGTGCTGTCTGTTATTAAAAATGCCGCAAAAACCGAAATTTCACTTGGCAGAGTTGTAATAATGTCGGTGGGCGACCTCATTGGCGGAAAATTTGGCTTATCAGATATGAGCGGACCTGTTGGCATTACGGTTGCAGTGAGTAATGCGGCAAAGCAGTCCCTTACTTCACTGATTTATATTGCCGCACTGCTTACAGTTAATCTTGGAATTTTTAATCTTTTGCCTTTGCCTGCACTTGACGGCGGCAGATGCTTGTTTATACTTTTCGAGATGATATTCCGAAAGCCTGTTCCTGCAAAATACGAGGGTTGGATTCACGCCGCAGGCTTTATGTTGCTGATTTTGTTGGCAGTAGTCATTTTAATCAGTGATGTAGTTAAACTATTCTAAAAGAAAGGATGCATAATATGATTAACCGCAGAGAGTCAAATCAGGTAAAAATCGGCAGTCTTTTGATGGGTGGAAATTCACCTGTCAGTGTACAGTCAATGCTTAATGCACCCTCTTATGATGTTGCCGCAAATGTTGCTCAAGCCAAGCGTTTAGAGGCGGCAGGTTGCGAAATAATTCGTGTTGCAGTACCCGATGTGTCTGCGGTTACGCTTATTGATGCGCTTAAAAACGCGGTCAGCACACCCATAGTTGCCGATATTCATTTCGATTATCGTATTGCTCTTGAATGTGTTGCGGCAGGCGTTGATAAAATTCGCATTAACCCCGGTAATATCGGTGATGACAGTCGTGTAAAGGCTGTTGCAGATGCTTGCAGAGTGAGGAATATCCCCATCCGTATCGGCGTTAATTCAGGTTCGGTTGAAAAAGAAATTTTGGCAAAATACGGTGCGCCAACTCCTGAAGCATTGGTTGAAAGCGGACTTTATCACGCATCACTTCTCCAAAAATTTGAATTTAATGATATAGTTTTGTCACTAAAATCATCTGATACAGTTACCACCTTTAATGCATACAAACTCGCGGCAGAAAGTTGCAATTATCCACTTCACCTTGGTGTTACCGAGGCAGGCACAAAGCGTATGGGTATAGTCAAATCCTCTGCGGCAATCGGCGGTTTGCTTCTTAGCGGAATAGGGGATACAATCCGTATATCTCTTACCGATGACCCCGTGGAAGAGGTTGTTGCCGCTATTGACCTGCTGAAGTCTGTGGGGCTTAAAAACGATGGGGTAAAGATAGTCTCTTGCCCCACCTGTGGCAGAACGAGGATTGACCTTGTATCTCTTGTTAATGAGGCGGAAAAACGCCTTGCAAACTGCAAAAAGAATATTAAGGTAGCGATTATGGGCTGTGTAGTAAACGGCCCTGGTGAAGCAAAAGAAGCCGATATAGGTATTGCAGGCGGCGACGGTTGCGGCGTGCTTATTAAAAAAGGCGAGATTATAAGAAAAATACCCGAAGATAAATTGATAGATGAACTGATAGCAGAGATAGAGAGGATGTAAATTTTGAACGCGATACCTTTCTCAAAGATGTTTGGCGTTCTGATGGATGAAAAGATTGATTTACCCATCGAGCCCGAAAAGGTTTACATAACACACATTGATATAAATAAAGAAACTCGTTGGCTTGATTTAGGCTTGCACTATAAAGCCCTCATTGATTTTAATGGACATCGCAAACTTTTAAAGTTCGTTTACGATGCCCTTAAACTTTCACATATCCGTTGCTCTGTTCATATGGACGGTGAACTTTTCTGCGCCGAAAGTTTGCGCTTTATGCTTGATTATATGATTTCAGGCACTGCTACGCTTGCAGGTGTTTTCAACGAATGTGAGTTTGAAATTACCGACGAAAAGGTTGACATAAAACTTAAATACGGCGGTATATCAAGCCGCGAAAATATGAACGAGCGTATCTCTGCCGCTATATTCAAGGTGTTTGGTCTTAAACGAGATGTTACCTTTTCGGGTGAGACTGCAGTTGACGAGGTGTATATTTCGCCCGAGGTGCTTGAACAGTCTAAACCCAAGGCAAAACCTGTTCATATTGATCCGCCAACTGATGGATTGCCCGTTTATTTAGATACGGCAACAACTGTTTGGTCAAAATTCGGCAGTGACAAAATCAGAAGCAAACCGACTCCTATTAAGGATGTTACCCCTGATTCAGGCCGATGCGTTGTTTGGGGTGAGGTTTTCTTTAAGGATATGAATCCCACTAAAAGAGGGGACAAGTTCCGAATCAATATTTACATTACCGACCAGACAAATTCTGTGCAGGTCAAGATGTATGTTGACAATGGGCAGGAGGGTTGGCTTGAAAATGTTAACCCTGGTACCTGTTTGCTTGTTTACGGTTCACTTATTAACGATAAATATGAGAATGAATATGTTTTTGACCCGCTTGTTATCGCTTTTGTTGATAAGTATAAGCGTACCGATAGGGCAGAGCAAAAGCGTGTTGAATTGCATATGCATACCAAAATGTCACAAATGGACGGTATGACTGATGCGTCAAAACTTATTAAGCGTGCTCACTCTTGGGGGCACCGTGCAGTTGCCATTACTGACCACGGTGTTGTTCAGGCATACCCTGAAATTATGAATACTGTTGAGGATATTCGTAAAAAAGATCCTGAGTTCAAAGCAATTTACGGTTGTGAATCCTATTTTGTTAATGACTTGGTACCTGCACTGAACGGTGAGTGTAACGAGTCTTTTGATGGCGAGTTTGTAGTCTTTGATTACGAAACCACAGGGTTTAGCAGTACCAATGACCGAATTACCGAAATCGGTGCAGTGCTTGTTAAAAATGGCGAGATTGTGGATACATTCTCATCTTTTGTTAACCCCCACAAGCCTATTCCTCAAAAGGTTGTGGAGCTTACAGGCATCACTGACGAAATGGTTGCTTCGGCTCCTGATGAGTCTGAAATTATGCCCAAATTCTTAGAGTTTTGCGGCGATAGGTTGATGATTGCTCACAATGCTCCGTTTGATATATCGTTTACCCGTGCCTCAGCAGAGCGTTTAGGAATTCCCTTCAATAATCCTTATCTTGATACCGTTCCAATGGCACGCGCTCTGCTCACCGATATTAAGAATCACAAACTTGATACAGTAGCAGATGCGTTGGGACTGGGTGGCTTTAATCATCACCGTGCAGTTGATGACGCAAATGTGCTTGGTTTGATTTTTGTCAAACTTCTTAATATGCTTAAAGAGCAGACCGAGGATGAGTGTACATCTATGAGTAATTTGAATACTCATCTTGCAGGCGGTGACCCAAGAACTCTTAAGCGTTATCATCAGATTATTCTTGTCAAAAACCTTACAGGTCTTAGAAATATGTACAAGCTTGTGTCAATGGCACACGTTAAGTACTATCAACATAAGGGCGTTTCAAGAAAGCCTCTTATTCCTAAAAGTGAACTAGAAAAACACCGCGAAGGCTTAATAATCGGCTCTGCCTGTGAGCAGGGTGAACTTTATCAGGCAGTGCTTAATAATCGTCCGTGGGGCGAATTGCTTGAAATTGCCGATTTTTACGATTTTCTTGAAATTCAACCAAACGGTAATAACGAGTTTATGGTGCGAAAAGGTACAGTTGCTTCTGATGAACAACTTAATAACATCAATCGCACTATTATTAAACTTGCCGATAAATTAGGTAAACCTGTTGTAGCAACGGGTGACGTCCACTTCTTAGACCCTGAAGATGCAAAATTCCGTGCAATTCTTATGGCAGGTCAAGGATTTGACGATGCCGATGAGCAGGCACCACTTTATCTTAAAACTACCGAAGAAATGCTTAACGATTTTGCCTATCTTGGCAAGAATAAGGCATTCGAGGTTGTTGTAACCAACCCCAATAAAATTGCCGATATGTGCGAGTACTTTAAACCTATTCCGGACGGCAGTTATCCTCCAACCATTGAGGGTTCTGATGATATAATTCAGCAGGTTACATACGAGCGTGCACACGAAATATACGGTGATCCATTGCCAGAAATTATTCAAAAGAGACTTGATAAAGAACTTGGCTCTATTATTAAAAATGGATTTTCTATAATGTATGTTTCGGCGCAAAAATTGGTTGCCGACTCGGTTGAGCACGGCTATCTTGTTGGCTCCCGTGGTTCAGTTGGCTCATCATTTGTTGCAACAATGGCGGGTATTTCAGAGGTTAATCCTATGGAGCCTCACTATGTTTGCCCTAATTGTAAGCATAGTGAGTTTATTACCGACGGTTCATATGGTTCAGGCTTTGACTTGCCCGAGAAGAACTGTCCTCACTGCGATACACCCATGAACCGCGACGGTCAGGATATTCCTTTTGAAACCTTCCTGGGCTTTGACGGAGACAAGGTGCCTGATATTGACCTTAACTTCTCAGGTGAATATCAGACAAGCGCTCATAAATATACCGAGAAAATGTTTGGTAAGGAAAATGTTTTCAAAGCGGGAACTATTGCTACCGTTGCTGATAAGACAGCCTACGGTTACGTTCGCAAATATGCGGAGGAGAGGGGAATAATCCTCAACAAAGCAGAAACCGAGCGTCTTACCCTTGGTTGCACAGGTGTTAAGCGCACAACAGGTCAGCACCCTGCGGGTATGGTTATTGTGCCTGAGGGATATGAGATTTATGATTTCTGTCCTATCCAGCACCCTGCTGATGATATTAACTCTGACGTGCAGACTACTCACTTCGATTTCCACGCTATACACGATACTATTCTTAAACTCGATATACTCGGGCACGACGTTCCCACCATATACAAGTATCTTGAGGACTATACCGGTATTTCGGTTATGAATGTTCCTATGAGTGACCCCAAGGTTATGAGTTTGTTTACATCAACAGATGCACTTGGTGTTACCCCCGATGATATTGGCTCACTGACCGGCACATTCTCGCTTCCTGAAGTAGGTACCAACTTTGTTCGCGGAATGTTGGTTGAAACCCAACCTAAAACCTTCTCTGACTTGTTGCAGATTTCAGGTTTGTCCCACGGTACTGATGTTTGGCTTGGTAACGCTCAGGAACTTATTAAAGACGGCACTTGTACCATTTCAGAGGTTATCGGTACTCGTGACTCCATTATGACCTATCTTATGCACAAGGGTGTTGATCCCAAAATGGCATTTAAGATTATGGAGATTACACGAAAAGGTAAAGCCACCAAACTGCTTACAGAAGAGCATGTTCAGGCAATGCTTGACCATGGCGTTCCTCAGTGGTATATTGACTCTTGTTTTAAGATTAAGTATATGTTCCCAAAAGCGCATGCGGCGGCTTATATGATTTCTACCTTGCGACTCGGTTGGTACAAGGTTTATTATCCTCTTGAATATTATGCTGCCTATTTCAGCGTTCGCTGTGATGACCTTGATGCAAAGGTGCTTATGGGTGGCAGAGCATCTGTAAAAGCCGTAATGGAGGAAATTGAGGCAAAGGGCAAACTTGCCAATGCAAAGGATAATTCACGCCATGCAATATTACAGATAGTAAACGAAATGTTTGCGAGAGGATATGAATTCCTGCCTATTGATTTTTATAACTCCGATTCACGACTTTATAAAATTGAAGACGGTAAAATCCGTTTGCCATTCAGTTCAATAAGCGGTGTTGGTGAGAATGCGGCAGAGTCAATTTATAACGTTGCTCATAGTGATAAGTCCTTTATCTCAAAGGAAGAACTCACCCTTGTTGGCGGATTGGGTAAATCATTGGTTGCGGCTCTTGATGAACTGCACGCCCTTGATTTCTTGCCTGACAGTGCACAAATGTCCTTCTTTTAACAGAATATAAAAATAAAAGGATGAACAAAGCGTTCATCCTTTTAAAATTTAATTATTTAATTATTTTTTTGCTTTTTTATCAATCAATTCATCAATAAGTTTTTCAACTTCTAATCTGTCATTAAGTGATAACTTTGTGATTTTAGTGATTAAGCGACTTGCCACCTTGATTGTAGGGATTGGGTCTTCTTCTTTGCGCTTGAGGGTAAAGGTGGATTTTTCTGCAACAAGATTCTCTTCAACTTCTTCAATAAGCAAATCTTCAATTTTGCAGTCAAACAGAGCACAAATTCTTGCTGCTGTTTCAATGGAAGGGGAGGTTTTTCCGGTTTCATAATATGCATAGGTAGAGCGTTCAAGGTTAATCAAATCTGACATTAACTGCTGAGTAAGACCTAACTGTTTGCGCTTTTTCTTTAAGTTATTTGCAATAATCAATCCCATAACAAACATCCTTTCTAATATAGCATTGTTTATAGCACAATTATAATTTATAAAATTGCTGTTTTCAACATTGTGTGAACAAACTCCACTGTACAATTTTAATAGCTTTGCTAAAAATTGCGGAAAGTGACAATAATATTCACAGTCAAATAAGATGTTGCAAAAAGAATAAAAATATGTTATAATTTTCTGTCCATAGTATTTAAGGAGAATTTGCCGTGACAGATGTAGTTATATCAATTATAAGCGCCGTTGAATCTGACGGCGATACCGAAAATATGGAATTTAATACAACTGGCAAAATGCTTATTAAGGATGGCGTTTGCCGACTCTACTATGATGAGGATGATGGAAGCGGAAACTCCTCTGCTTTTATTAAAGCAACCGATGACTCAGTTACCATTCAGCGCAGTGGAGAAGCAGCGTCCCGCTTGATTGTCAAAGCAGGGGAGCGATGTGTGGGTCACTACGATATGGGTGCAATGGGTATGATGGTCGGTTTCACAGGGCGAGAGGTAAATGTTAGTTTTTCCGAAAAAGGTGCCGATATAAGCCTTGTTTATGCGGTGGATATAAATGCCGCACCGATAAGTGTTAATTCAGTAACAATCAAAGCAAAACTTGCTTAGTGAAAGGAATATAAAAATGTCAAAAATACTTAAAAAAGCCAATAAAGACATTACAGATATCATTATGAATGCCGCAGGCAAAGCAGTCGCAGACGGTAAGTTTGAGGCTGTGCCATTGCCATCATTTAATGTTGAAGTACCTGCAGACCGCTCTCACGGTGATTATGCTGTTAATGCCGCAATGGTATGGGCAAGAGCATTGCATAATGCGCCTCGTAAGATTGCAGAGACCCTGATTGAATATTTTGATTTGGCAGACACCTATATTGACCGATATGAGATTGCAGGTCCTGGCTTTATCAACTTCTTTTTAGGTGACAGATTTTATTCCGATATTCTTAAGGATATTGAAACTTGCGGTGACAATTACGGTCGTTCCGATTACGGTGCAGGTAAAAAAGTGCTTGTTGAATTTGTTTCTGCCAACCCCACAGGTCCTATGCATATAGGCAATGCCCGTGGCGGTGCTCTTGGTGACTGTCTTGCCGCAGTGCTTGATTATGCAGGCTTTGAGGTTGACAGAGAGTTTTATATCAACGATGCAGGCAATCAAATTGAAAAGTTTAAAACTTCTCTCGAGGTGCGCTATTTACAGCAATTGGGTCAGGATATTGAAATGCCCGAAGACGCATATTTAGGCGAAGATATTGTTAACCACGCCAAGAATTTTATTGAACTTTACGGCGACAAATATCTTAATACTGACAGTGAAGAGCGCCGCGATGCTCTTTGTGAGTATGCATTGCCTATCAACATTCAAAAACTACACGATGACCTTGAAAAATATCGCATTAACTACGATTGCTGGTTTAAGGAGTCTCAACTTCACAATGACGGCTCAGTTGAGCGCATAATTGAAAAATTGCGTCAGTCAGGCCACACTTATGAACTTGAGGGTGCCCTTTGGTTTAAATCAACCGATTTTGGTGAAGAAAAAGACCGTGTGCTTGTTCGTGCTAACGGAATTCCAACCTATTTTGTGCCCGATATTGCCTATCACTACAACAAACTTTGCGAGCGTAACTATGACATTGCAATTGACATTCTTGGCGCTGATCATCACGGTTATATTCCTCGTATGAAAGCCGCACTTGAGGCTTTGGGAGTAGACCCTGCCCGATTGGATATTGTTATTATGCAGATGGTGCGCCTTGTTAAAAACGGTGAAACATATAAACTTTCAAAGCGTTCAGGTAAGGCTATCACTCTTGAAACCTTGCTTGACGAGGTGCCGATTGATGCTGCACGTCTGATATTCAATCTGCGCGAGCCTAACAGTCACCTTGAGTTTGATTTGGATTTGGCGGTTGAGCAGTCCTCTCAAAATCCTGTTTATTACGTGCAATATGCTCACGCCCGTATATGCAGTATTGTTAAAAATCTTGCTGCACAGGGCATTGAGTACAAGACCTTGTCTGCCGATAAGCTTGATTGCCTTGTGGCACCCGAAGAGCGCGAACTTATTCGTCAGCTTGCTTCACTTGAGGGCGAGGTTGTCTCTGCTGCAAAGGCTTATGACCCATCTCGTATTACCCGTTATGTAATTGACCTTGCAACCTTGCTTCATAAGTATTACAATTCTTGCCGTGTTAACTGCGGTGAGGATGATTTGACAAACGCCCGTCTTTTCCTTTGTGTGCGCGTACGTCAGGTTATAGCAAATGTTCTTAATATGCTCAACATCACTGCACCAGAGGTAATGTAATGATAATTATGTCGGTGGATTTAGGCCTTGCCCGCACAGGAATTGCCTTGTGTGATGCGTTGCAGACCTTGGCTTTCCCAAAAACAGTAATTCACGAGCATAATACAGGGCGACTTGTGGATAAAATATCACAGATTGCCAAAGAATATGATGCAAAGCGTATTGTTGTGGGACTTCCTCGTAATATGGATGGCAGTGAGGGCGAGCGTGCTCAAACCTGTCGTCAAATTGCCGAGTTAATCGGTGCTCAAAGTGGGGTAGAAGTGGTGCTTCGCGATGAACGAAACACAACTGTCAGTGCATATACTGCATTGAATGCAGGTGATGTGCGAGGTAAAAAGCGTAAAAATGTTGTTGATGCTGTTGCGGCAACAATAATATTGCAGGATTATCTTGATTTTTTAAAGAATACAAAAGAATAGTATTGTTTGACAAGCAAAAATATGTGTGATATACTATTCTATATTTAATTTTATACGGAGGTGCCCTTATGGCTGACCAAAAAGAGTTTTTAACATATAAAGGCCGCCCGTTAGTTCGCAACGGCAACACCCTTTATTATGGCGATATGTCAGAAGAGTTTGTTATTATGATTCAAATCGTTTCCACTAAAAAAGAGGGCGATTTAGAAATGGCAGACAAAGTTTTGGTGCAACTTCTCAGCACCGACAGTGAACTTCGTCCTCGTGAGCGCATTATTAAAAAGAGCGAAAAAATCGGTCTTTACAACGCTATGGATATTGGCGCAATCTGGCTTGAGCGTGCCCTTAAAAAGTAAGTTAATCTAATAGTTTAATATCTTCAGGGCGAGGTGTAATTCCTCACCGGTGGTGACAGTCCACGAGCCTTTTTGGTTGATTCGGTGCAATTCCGAAACCGACGGTATAGTCCGGATGAAAGAAGATAAACGCAGTTATTATAATTGTGTCTATTTGCCCTGTGTTTAATCACAGGGCTTTTTATTTTGAGGAGTGAGTTTGATGAACGCTAAAAACAATCTAAAAAAATTGTCGACTATTGCAATGCTGTGCGCAGTTGCATATCTTTGTATGTTTGTCTTTAAGTTCAAGGTTAGTTTTTTAACCTTTGATTTTAAGGATGCAATTTTATCGGTTATTGCTTTTTTGTTTGGCCCACTTTATGGTGTAATATCTGCAATCGTTGTTGCTTTTTTTGAGTTTATCTCGGTTAGCGATACAGGTGTTTACGGGCTTATAATGAATGCCTTGTCAAGCAGTGCCTTTGCTTTTGTGTGCGGAACAATATATAAATATCGCAGAACTATGAGCGGCGCTGTTATCGGTGCAATTGTCGCTGTGGTTTCTATGACTGCTGTTATGCTTCTTGCAAACTTATTTATTACTCCTTATTATATGGGTGTTGCTCGCAGCGATGTTGTTGCTATTCTTCCTACTTTGATTTTGCCCTTTAACCTGTGCAAAGGCATTATAAATGCTGCAATAACAATGATAATTTATAAGCCTATTACAACTGCTCTTAAAAAATCAAAACTTTTAAGCGGTAATAACAATGCAAAAATCAATGTTAAAACTACTGTTATTCTTTTGACTGCCTCTGCGGTAATTGTTGTTTTATCTGTTTTTGTTATATTGGTGGTACTTAATGGTAATTTCCAGTTTTTTTAATTAAAAGGTTGACAAAACGACATTTTATGATATAATGAATGAAGTTTGTTGAAACGCTTTTTTAGCGTTTCAACAAGCCGATTTTATCGGTTTAGCACAATTGAAATTTAATATTTATCTTATCAAGAGTGACAGAGGGAACAGGCCCTGTGAAGTCCGGCAACCTGCAAAAGCAAGGTGCTAAATCCTGCGGTATAATACCGAAAGATGAGTTTTGTTATCCGCATCTTTTGGTGCGGATATTTTTTGTTTAAAGGAGAATTATTATGAAAAAACTGTTTACATCAGAATCAGTAACGGAGGGACATCCCGACAAAGTGTGCGACAGAATTTCTGACGCAGTGCTTGATGAAATATTGAAGCAGGACCCCGCAGCTCGTGTTGCTTGCGAAACATTTTGTACCACAGGTATCGTTACCGTTATGGGCGAGATTACTACCACTGCAAAGGTTGATATTCCATCTATCGCAAGGGATGCTTTGCGCGAAATCGGATACGATAGTGCCGAAAGCGGTTTTGACGGCAACACCTGTGCCGTTATGACTGCAATTGATAAGCAGTCTGCCGATATTGCAATGGGTGTTGACAACTCACTTGAACTTAAAAACGGCGGTGAGGATTCAGCTCTGCAAAACGGAGCAGGTGACCAGGGTATGATGTTTGGCTATGCTTGTACCGAAACGGAAGAATTGATGCCTCTGCCTATTTCACTGGCACACTCACTTGCAAAGCGTCTTACCGATATCCGCAAACAAGGTGTTGTTGACTATCTCCGTCCCGACGGCAAAACTCAGGTTACTGTTGAATATGATGACGACAAACCTGTAAGAGTTGATGCAGTTGTTGTATCTACTCAGCACAGTGAGTCTGTAACTCTTGAGCAAATTCGCAAAGATATGATTGAACTTGTGATTAAACCTATTATTCCTGCAAATTTACTTGATGACGATACCAAGATTTTTGTTAATCCCACAGGTCGTTTTGTTGTAGGTGGTCCTCAGGGTGATACAGGTCTTACAGGCAGAAAAATTATTGTTGATACATATGGCGGATATGCACGTCACGGTGGTGGCGCATTTTCAGGTAAGGATCCCACAAAGGTTGACCGTTCTGCTGCGTATGCCGCTCGCTATGTTGCTAAAAATATTGTTGCTGCAGGACTTGCTTCCCGTTGTGAAGTTCAACTTGCCTATGCAATCGGTGTAGCACAACCTGTTTCGGTTATGGTTGATACTTTTGGCACAGGTGTAAAGAGCGAAAGTGATATTTCAGATGCAGTTGTTAAGGTGTTTGACCTTCGTCCATCAGCAATTATCAGAGATTTAGGACTCAGCAATCCTATTTATAGCAACCTGTCTGCATACGGTCATATTGGCAGAACTGATTTGGATTTGCCTTGGGAAAAGACCGATAAAGTTGACGCTCTTAAAAACGCAATAAAATAATCAAAAACCGCGGTGAACCGCGGTTTTTTCATATCTGCTTCTTAATTCTGTCAAGAGCGTTTTTCTCTAATCTGCTAACCTGCGCTTGAGATATGCCTATGTCTGCAGCAACCTCCATCTGCGTCTTTCCCATCATAAATCGCATAGACAAAATGTTGCGTTCCCGTTCAGACAATTCACTGATTGCCTGCTTAAAGGAAATTTCTTCAAGCCAGTTTCGGTCATCGTTTCCGTCACCTACTTGGTCTAAAACATAAATGGTATCCCCACCGTCTGAATATACGGGTTCGTTAAGTGATAATGGCTCAACAATGCTTTCAAGGGCAATTACCGCCTCTTCTTTTGGAATTTCAAGTTCAACGGCAATTTCTTCAACTGTTGGTTCTCGTTGTAATTTAATAAGCAGTTTTTCCTTTGCTTGCATTGCCTTGTAAGCAGTATCTTTTATAGAGCGTGATACTCTGACCGCGTTGTTATCCCGTAAATAGCGCCTTATTTCGCCTATAATCATCGGAACTGCATAGGTAGAGAACCGTACTCCGTGAGAGGTATCAAAGTTGTCTATGGCTTTTATAAGCCCAATACAGCCTACCTGAAACAAATCGTCAAGGTTTTCACCTCTTCCTGTAAAACGCTGAACAACGCTAAGCACCAATTTTAGATTGCCGTTTACCAACTCGTCGCGGGCGTTTTTGTTGCCCTCTTTGATTTTTAAAAGAAGTTTTTCTTTTTCACTTTCACTAAGCACCTTTAGTGTGGATGTGTTGATTCCGCAAATTTCAACCTTATTATATATGACAATCGCCTCCAGAATAATACAATAAAAGTATTAACCTTAAGCGTGAAAAGAATACGAAATATAAATTTTACTTTGCGACAAAAAAGACTTGAATAATACAAAAAGACGAGCAGATGTTACTGCTCGTCTTTTTCGTCTGCGTTTTTTCTATTTTTGTTAAATATAAGCAATATTACACCTGTTATGAAAAAGAAAACAGGCAATATAAGTACTGTTGGTTTACCGGGTAATTGCAAAATATATATGTTTTTAAAGCATACAAGCTCCAACAAGACTGAGCCAATAATCAAAGCAATTGCATATGGTTTGGTATTCATTTAATCACCTTACAGAATTTTGAGCGCTCTTTAAGAACTGCTATAACATTTGAAAAAAGATTTTCTGTTACCATATTAAATGACCGTCAACCTTTTTTATACCGTTTTCAAATCGGTAAATTTCTTCGAGCTTAATTTTCCCGTTTCCAAGATGACCTAAGATGTGTCTACCACTTGAAGCACCGATATCAACTGCTAAATAGTATTTCATAATTATTACCTCTGTAAACAATATAAAATTACGCTTCACCACAATTATATCACTAATCATAGCATTTTCAAGAACTGAATTTGATTAAAATAATAAATTTATTTGTGTGGAGTTGTTCTGAACAGACTAAAAAACAACTTGTAAAAATATGTTGTGTTATTGTATCCTACTGCTGTAGCAATATCAAATACGCTTAAATTAGTGCTTTTTAAAAGGTATACCGCCTGAAATAATCGCTTTTGTTGTAGAATCTCTGTGTAGGTTTGACCAGTTTTTGATTTGATTTCTCGGCTTAGTTGGGCAACATCGATTTTCATACTTACTGCAAATTCGGTAAGACTGCAGTTTTTGTAGTTTTCTTCAATATAGCCGATTGCTCTCATAACAAGACGGCTTTTCAATCAGATTCTTTTGTTTATAATACCTAATGGGTAGCATTTATACCTATAAACAAAAGCTCCCCTTGATTTAGAGTTATACTTGTGTCGTTAATAAAATGATTTGTTGACCCTTTGTACATGTATACTACCTCAACATAGTTGTGAGTGTGAGCGGGGAAGTGAACAAAGCGTGTGTGTGGTCTGATTATAATTATATTGTCTTTTTTGAGCAACTTATCTGCGTTTACAACCCAACTTTCATCATGAGTTTCTCATAAGCAAATGCACCTTGACTAAAATGGGCATATATGGTATACTTGTGAAAGACTATATCGTGAGTTACTATATGATTTTTCTTTATAGTTATTTTAGAGTTGTTTATATACGTCGCAAATTAACGAGGTGAAAGAATAATGGCTAAGGTGTTGTTTATTTCAAGCACAGGTGGGCATTTGTCAGAGTTGCTCCAGTTACAACCTTTGTTTGAAAAGTACGATTACCACCTTATTACTGAGAAAACTAAAAACAACCTAAAGCTAAAGGAAAAACACAAGGTTGATTTCCTTTTGTACGGTACTAAATATCATATATTCAGTTATTTTTTTAAATTTGCTTATAACATTTTAAAATCTTTTTTTCTTTATGTGAAGCTTCGCCCAAAGGTTATTGTTACTACCGGCACACATACCGCTGTGCCGATGTGCTATATCGGTAAGCTGTTTGGTAGCAAAATTATATTTATCGAAACCTTTGCTAATCGTAATACCAAAACTTCATCCGGCAAAATGGTGTATCCTATTTCCGACCTATTTATCGTTCAGTGGGAAGAGATGCTTAACAACTACCCCGATGCCGTTTACGGTGGCTCAATTTATTAAAAGGTGATATTATGATTTTAGTTATATTAGGCACTCAAGATAAACCGTTTGTTCGTTTGCTTAACGCTGTCGAACAGCAAGTGGTTAGCGGTGCTATAAATGAAGAGGTTATCGTTCAAGCAGGCAACACCAAATACTCCTCAGACAATATGCAAATTATGGACCTGATTCCAATGGACGAGCTGAAAAAACTTATGTCTGTTGCTAATTTAATTATAACTCACGGCGGTGTTGGTTCAATTATTGACGCTTTAAAACTTAAAAAAAGGGTTATTGTTTGCCCTCGCTTGCAAAAATATGGTGAGCATATCAACGACCATCAAATTGAAATAACGGAAAACTGCCTTGAAAAAGGTTACATCTGCGTTTTTAATGATGGCGATGATTTAGGCGAAGTTATTGAAAAAGCAAGGCATTTTACTCCAAATGAGTATGTAAGCAATACAGGTAATATAGTAAAAATAATCGAAGAGTTTATTGATAAAAATATTTAATTAGATTTAACAGAAAAATAAGAAATCAGCATAACGAATGATTTTAAATGGATGTGATTTTGTGAAAGGTACTGAACAATTTAAAAAGTTAATACGCACGATTTTTGCAGGCATTTTAGTTGTTTGCGAAACCTTGGTTTTTGCACACGTATGGCTTAAAGATTATAACGACGATATTGTTGTTCCGTTTGTACAAAAAGGTAACTGGTTTTTCTATTTAGTTTATGTAATATTGTTTTTATTGTTTTTAAAGTCCTACGATGGTTTGAAATACGGAACTTATCGCAGAACAAATCTTATAATCGCGCAAATTTTGGCTACAGTTACAACGACATTTATTATTTATTTGCAGATTGTGTTGTTGACTGCTCATTTTGTAACACCTGTACCGTTGCTTGTTATGATTGCGTGGGATGCAGTTATTATAACTGCATTGATTTTCGGCGGCGATTTCCTTATGAAAAAAATGTTCCCCGCAAGAAAAACATTGGTAGTGTATGATGAGTATGAGCCAACTGTTTTTTTGGAAAAACTGAAATTGAGAAAAGACAAGTTTGTTGTAAACAGTGTTATCAATGTTTCAGTAGGAAATGACGAGCTGGAAGAACTTGTTAAAAATCACGACACTGTCATTGTATACGATGTTCACTCGGAACAACGAAACAAGATACTTAAAATGTGCTTTAAAAATAATATCAGGGCATATAGTACAACTAAAGTTTCTGATATATTGGTACGCGGCTCTGAAATGGTGCATATGTTTGATTCACCGTTGCTTCTTTACAGAAATATGGGTCTTACATTTGTTGAAAGAGTTTTAAAACGTGCATTTGATATCGTATTTTCATTGGTTTTCCTAATTATTTCTTCACCTTTTCTTTTGATTTCCGCTTTAGCAATCAAACTTTATGACGGCGGTCCCGTTTTCTTCCGTCAGGATAGAAGTACTATTGATGGCAGAGTTTTTAAAATTCACAAATTTAGAAGTATGATTGTTGACGCAGAAAAAGACGGTGCAAAACCCGCCGAAGAGAATGACCCAAGAATTACTCCTGTTGGCAAATTTTTGCGTGCATCCCGTCTTGACGAGCTTCCCCAACTTATTGATATTTTGCTTGGCGATATGAGTTTTGTTGGTCCTCGCCCCGAAAGAGTAGAACACGTGCTTCAGTATTGTGAAGAAATTCCTGAGTTTTCTTACCGCCTTAAAGTTCGCGGTGGATTGACAGGTTACGCTCAACTTTATGGTAAGTATAATACTACTCCTTACGACAAACTCCAACTTGACCTTATGTATATTCAAAATTACTCTTTCTTGCTTGATATTAAGCTTATACTTATGACTGTAAAGATTATGTTTATGAAGGAAAGTACAGAAGGATTTACTAAGGAAGACAGTGACCGAATTAACGAAAAGAGTAAGGAAAACGAAGCAAAAGAAAACTAAAATTCGCAAAATTTAAAGGCACAGTTCATTGTGATGAATTGTGCCTTGATTCTTTTTGTAGAATGGCCACCGATTTTGATTGAATAGTATAAATTAACTCTAAACGAAAAAAATATTTTTAATCATAATTAGATTTCTTTATAATTTTGTAAGTCAAATATATTGATTTTTTGGCATTATTGTGTTATCATCATTCTGTTAAAGTAGTCGGTACCCCCGACAGACAAATATTGAAGGGATGAATGTTTTATGAAAAAGCTTTATGAAGGCAAAACAAAAGATGTTTACGGTCTTGATAACGGCAATGTAATGCTTAAGTTTAAGGATGATTGCACAGGTAAAGATGGTGTCTTTGATCCGGGCGAAAACACTGTCGGTCTTACTATCGAGGGCATTGGCAAGGCTAATTTGCGCACCTCTGTTTATTATTTTGATATGCTTAAAGAAGCAGGTATCAAAACTCACTATGTTAGCGCTGATGTTGACAATGCTACTATGGAAGTTTTACCTGCTACCGTTTTCGGTCACGGCCTTGAGGTTATTTGCCGTTTGGTTGCAACCGGCAGCTTTATTCGTAGATATGGCGAGTACATTGCAGACGGCACCGTTCTTGAGGGTGGCTATGTTGAATGCACCTTTAAGAATGACGAAAAGGGCGATCCCCTCGTAACAAGCGAAGGATTGGCTGCTCTTGGTGTTATGAGTGAAGAGATGTTTGCAAGCATGAAAGAGCAAACTCTTAAAATTACAAAGATTGTCGCTGATGACCTTAAGAAAATTGGCCTTGATCTTTGGGATATTAAGTTTGAGTTTGGTTATAACAACGGTGAAGTAATTCTTATTGATGAGATTGCTTCCGGTAATATGCGTGTTTACAAAGGCGACAAGATTGTTGAGCCTGTTGAGTTAACAAAACTTATTCTTAACAGATAATATTACAAGCCTTAGCAACTGCTAAGGCTTGATTTTTAATGTAGGTGAAATTATGGAAAGAGAAAAGTTCGGCTCAAGATTAGGGTTTATTTTGATTTCTGCAGGCTGTGCAATCGGTCTGGGTAATGTTTGGCGTTTTCCTTATATTGTTGGTAAATACGGCGGTGCAGCATTTATACTTATTTATTTGCTCTTTTTGGTGCTGTTTGGACTACCTATTATGACAATGGAGTTTTCTGTTGGCAGAGCAAGTCAACGCAGTATAGCGAGTTCTTTTGCTACATTAGAGCCAAAGGGAACCAAGTGGCATCTTATCAGTTGGGCGGGTATGGCAGGTAATTACTTGCTAATGATGTTTTATACCACAATTACAGGTATGATGTTTGCATACTTTTTCAAAATGATAAAAGGTGACTTTGTTGTTCCTGACAATTTTATTGGAAAAGATACAGAGTATTTCTCAAAACAATTTAGTGACCTGGTTGGCAATCCATGGATTATGATTGCTTTTATGGTGCTTACCGTCGTGCTAGGATTTTTAATTTGTTCAATGGGCCTTAAAAATGGTGTTGAAAAGGTTAACAAAGTTATGATGCTTGCCCTTCTTGCCATTATTGCATTTTTGGCTATCCGAACAATGACTTTACCTGGTGCAGATAAAGGCTTGGCATATTATCTTATTCCCGACTTTAAGCGTATGGCAGAATACGGTATAAGCGAAGTTGTGTTTGCTGCACTTGGTCAAGCGTTTTTCACTTTGTCTATCGGTATGGGTAGTATGGCTATTTTCGGCACCTATATCAGCAAAGACAGACGACTGCTTGGCGAGTCTATCTCAATTGCAACTCTTGACACATTGGTTGCTTTTGTTGCAGGATTGATTGTCATTCCGTCCTGCTTTGCCTTTAATATTGATGCCGCTCAAGGTCCCGATTTGATTTTTCAAACCTTGCCAAATGTCTTCAATGCAATGGCAAGCGGCAGAATTTGGGGCACCTTGTTCTTCTTGTTTATGGTTTTTGCCGCTATGTCAACCGTTACTGCTGTGTTTGAAAATATTATTTCGTTTGGTATGGAAAAATGGGGCTGGAGCAGAAGAAAATCCTGCATCATAAACATTGTTGCAGTTATTCTTTTGTCATTGCCATGTACACTTGGATTTAATCTTCTATCAGGCATTCAACCTATGGGAGAAGGTACGGCAATTCTTGATTTGGAAGACTTTATTATCTCTAATAATATTCTGCCATTGGGCTCCCTTGCTTATGTTCTGTTTTGTACTCTCAAGCGTAAAGGTTGGGGTTGGGATAAATTTACAGAAGAAGCCAACATCGGCAAAGGTGTTGCAGTGCCTAAATGGTTAAGAGTTCATTGCTCTTTCATAATCCCGATTTTATTGATTATAATCTGGATTTGGGGTTGGGTATCTCTGTTTGTTTAAGATTAAAGCGTGTTCTCGTTTGAGAACACGCTTTTTCTATACCTTTTGCGCTTTGTTTAATTTAAACATCTCTTCGGTTGCCAACCTTGCTTTTGCAACCACATCGCCGCAATTTTTAGGAAAGCAGTAATAAAGAGCTTTCTTGTCACCGATGCAGATTACATCACCAATTTCATACCAATTATAGTCAGAGTAAAGACTGTATGCTGCTGCAGGCTTTTGACTGTAATTCAGTTTGCCGTCACATCCTACAAGGTTAAAACCATCTGCCGTGTGAGTAAGATGACCTTCACCAACCATATAAATAGCCTTGTGATTTACTAACATACCAATATCTACATCACAGTCAAGCTTATATGTACTGTCTGTTATTTCTTTAAGCACACATTCTCTTTCCCAATTAAACCAATCAGGAATATGGTTAAACCTTGTTTCACCGTCAGTTGCCTGCAAGTTGCCGTAAACATCAAGCTTGTATTCTTTTTTACAGTTGTTGCAAATTAGTTTTGTGCCCTTACCAACTGTGGTACCTTCAGCACCGCAGTGAGCACATTTGTAAAGAATACGATTGAGTCCGTCTGCTCTGAATGGTTCGTCAATCTTTATTTTGTTCTCTTGTTGCCAACGGAAGTTATCAAAACTAAATTTTTCGTTCAACTGTCTGTCCAGTTCTTCAGCAGAAAGATTTTTTAAATCTTCTTTACTGAATAAACAACAAACTTTTGCAGAAACATTAACCTTTCGTAACTGCAATCCGTTATAAAGGGGGTCACGGGCAAAAGCGCCCTCGGTTATAACGGTAACTACTGGTACGTCAAGTTTTTTAAGCAGTGTACCTAAACGCTTAGGCAGGGGAGTGGCGCATCCGTCAAAAGAATAACTTGCCTCAGGATACATCAAAACATTACTCTTTTTCTTTTTAAGAGCGTAGTTTATGTTGCTTATCAGCGACAGGTCGGTAATAAACTTATTTGTAGGTATGCAACCAATTAGTCGCATAAGCAAATTTTTGCCTACAAACCCATCCGATGTACAAACGATTGAAAGAGGTTTTGGATAAAAAATCTTATATGCTATTTTAAGGTCAATAAAACTCGAGTGATTCATCAATATAAGGCAGGGCGAATCACCAAATTCATCCATTCTTTCAGTGGTATATTTAAATTTAACTTTGCACAAATCGGGAATAGATAAAACCCTGATAAGTGTTCTGAAAAATATATTCGGTTTAATTGGTCGGTGTGCCTTTTCTTTTGGTAATTCCATAACCTTTTCAAATGGTAAAATCTTTGTCTTAATTTTCATTTAACCACTTCCTCAACATCATATTAACACAAAAAACATCTTTGTTCAACAAAAAAGCGCACAACACCAAAATTTAGTGTGTGCGCTTAGTTTAATTCTTTTTCAATTATCTTGCCATTTTTTATTTTATGAACATTTAAGTTTATAATTTGCAAACATCTGCATCGGTAATAATATGGAATCCTGCATCCTCAAGTGCTTTTTCTGCTGCATTATTGTCAGCAACTCTGAGCACAACATAAGCGTGCTTTTCGGTGCGCGCCATAAATGCATACAAATACTCCATATTGATTTTAGCATCATCAAGCACTTTAAGAGCCATAGAAAGTTTGCCTGGTGCATCGCCAATCTTAACGCCGACAACATCGGTGTTTTTGATAAGATATCCTTTTTCGTTAAGTGCGACACAAGCGGCGTTGTTATCGCTGACTATAAGACGAAGAATACCAAATTCTTCGGTATCGGCAATTGATAGGGCGCGGATGTTAACGCCTTTTTCTGCCAACAGTTCAGTGATAGAAACCAGTGCGCCTTGCTCGTTTTTTACAAATACAGTAAGTTGTTTTAAAGACATAATACCACTCCTTTTTAATCAATCAGCTTGCGCTTGTCAATGATTCTGACTGCTTTGCCCTCACTGCGAACAATGCTCTTTGGCGGAACAAGATGAACAATGGGATTTATTCCAAGCATTGTTTTCATAGCACCTGCAAGGGACTTTTCAAGAGATGTAACGCCGCTTACAGTATCAGTAAACTGTTCGGGATTCATTTCAACCATAACTTCAAATGTATCGGTGTTGTTTGCACGGTCAACTACAATCTGATAATTAGGTTGATAACCCTCTTTAAGAAGCACAGTTTCAATCTGGCTTGGGAATACGTTTACACCACGGATAATCAGCATATCATCACTTCTGCCCATTGGCTTGGTCATTTTGATATGGGTACGGCCACAAGAACAAGGCTTGCGTGAAAGAATACAAATATCGCGTGTTCTGTAACGGAGCAGGGGAAACGCCTCTTTATCTAAAGCGGTAAATACCAATTCGCCCTTGCTACCCTCAGGCAACACTTCACCTGTGTCGGGGTCAATAATTTCAGCTAAGAAGTGGTCTTCGTTAATATGCATACCTGATTGCTCGCAGCACTCAAATGCAACACCGGGGCCTGAAGTCTCGGTCAGACCGTAAATATCATAGGCCTTAATACCAAGAGTTTCTTCAATGCCTCTGCGCATTTCCTCAGTCCAAGGTTCTGCACCAAAAATACCCGCCTTAAGAGGAATATCCTCGGGCTTATATCCATTCTCTTTAAGATATTCGCCAACATATGCGGCATAGGAAGGAGTGCAGCAAAGAATAGTTGCGCTAAGGTCAGTCATAAATTGTACCTGACGTTCAGTGTTGCCTGATGACATAGGCAGTGTCAGACAACCAACCTTGTGTGAGCCGCCGTGAAGACCTGCACCGCCTGTAAACAGTCCGTAACCGTAGGCAACCTGGCAAACATCTTCGTTAGTGCCGCCTGCGGCAACTATTGCTCTTGCACAACAATCTTCCCACAAGTCAACATCGTGCTGAGTGTAAAATGCAACAACACGCTTGCCTGTTGTGCCTGATGTGGAGTGAATTCTAACACAATCATTAAGAGGTTTTGCTAATAAGCCGTATGGGTATGCTTCGCGCAAATCATCCTTTTTCAAAAAAGGCAGTTTGTGTAAATCCTCAATGCCGTTTACATCGTCGGGAGTAACACCTTTTTCGTCCATTAAGTTGCGGTAATACTCCACATTCTCATAGACATGCTTTACCTGTTTGACTAATTTTTCTGATTGAAGTTTTTTGATTTCATCAACAGGCATAGTTTCGATTTCTTTTTGATAATAAAGCTGTTCCATTTTAATTCGTCCTTTCTGCTCTTTATGGAATTTTGGGTTGGATTGCAGAAGAAACAAAAAGTCCTCTGCATTCCGTTCGGAATACAGAGGACGAGAAAATCCCGTGGTACCACCTCTATTTACCATTATCTCGCGATAACGGCCTCCGAGTGCAAACACACCCTTGCCGATATAACGGTCGAACCCGTTTGACCTACACAGAATTAACTTTCAGCCAACAACTAACGAAATGAATTCACCGACTTTACAATGTTGCATCACACCAACCGCAACTCTCTGAAAATGATATTTTCGGGTACTGGTTTTCGCTCAAGCGTCTTTATTGCATATATATTAGCACCTAAAATGCCAATAGTCAAGTGGTTTTTAAAAAATTATGAGTTGTATCCTAAATTAAATGCAACCTTGTTCATTTCAACAAATTTAGGTGCAACCGACTTTTCAATAGCACTAATCCAACTGTCATATGTGATGTCAAATTGCTTTGCAACTCTGCCCATAAGTACGATATTAACAGCTTTTGATGAGCCTGCTTGCTCTGCTAATGAAAGAGCATCAAATGCATCAACATTTAAGCCCTTGTCTTTAAGTTCATCTAAAACATTTACAGGATATTCTGCCGCGCCGATGATTACAGGCATAGGGTCAATTTGTTGGGTGTTAACAACAATTCTGCCCTCTTTTTTGAGGAAACGGGCATAGCGTGCAGCCTCTAACTTTTCAAAAGAAATGATAAGATCTGCCTCACCGTCGGTAATAATGGGGGAGTATACCTTTTCACCATAGCGGATATAGGTAACGACAGAGCCGCCACGTTGACTCATACCGTGAACTTCACTTACCTTAACGTCGTAGCCTTCGTCAACAAGCAGTCTGCCTAAAAGCTTTGAGGCAAGCAAACTACCTTGACCGCCAACGCCGACAATCATAATGCTTTTTGTATTCATTTGCTAAACCTCCTTAGATAATAGCGTCAAATGCGCATAACTGCTTACATACGCCACAGCCAACGCAAAGGGTGTTGTCAATTTTAGCCTTGCCGTCTTTAAGACTGATTGCGGGGCATCCAAGTCCCATACAACGTTTGCAGGATTTACATTTATCTGCCTCAACCTTTAAAGGAGCTTCGTGCTTAACACTCTTAAGAAGCACACAAGGTCTGCGAGAAATGATAACAGAGGGTTCCTCAGCAGCAAGTTCTTCCTTAACGGCGGTTTCACAAGCCTTAAGGTCATAGGGGTCAACAACTCTCACTCTGTTGATACCGAGTGAACGGCAAAGAGCCTCCAAATCAACCTTTGCGGCAGGGTCCCCCTTAATATTAAATCCCGTTGTGGGATTTTGCTGGTGACCTGTCATACCTGTGATTGAGTTGTCAAGAATAATAACAGTTGAGTTGGTAGCATTGTAAGCGATGTTTACAAGACCTGTCATACCCGAATGCATAAAAGTGGAGTCACCGATAACTGCAACCGACTTTTTCTCCGCATCGGTGCCTCTTGCGGCATTGAATCCGTGAAGTCCTGACACTGATGCACCCATACAAAGTGTAGAGTCAAGGGCGTTAAGAGGAGCAACGGCGCCAAGAGTATAGCAGCCGATGTCACCCATAACAGTAATCTTGTTTTTAGATAGGGTATAGAACATACCTCTGTGAGGGCAACCTGCACACATCATAGGAGGACGGGCAGGGATAACTGAATCTGCACTTACAGACTCTTTGTCTGCCAAACCGAATGCCTTTGAAATAGTTTGTTGTGAAAATTCGCCAAGTGGTGAGAATAAATCTTTACCTACACACTCAATTCCAAGTGAACGAACGTGAGTCTCAATAATTGGGTCAAGTTCTTCAATAACATAAAGTTTTTTAACCTTTGAGGCAAACTCTTTAATCATATTTACAGGCAGGGGATTAGGCATACCAATTTTTAGTATGCTTGCCTTATCACCCATTACCTCTTTAACATAAAGGTAAGAGCAACCTGAAGTAATAATACCGATTTCGTCCGAATTCATTTCAACAGTGTTGTAAATGCAGTCCTCCGCAAGAGTGCGCAAATCTTCGGTGCGCTTTTCAACGATGGGGTGACGCTTAATGGCATTACCGGGCATCATTATGTATTTTGCAGGGTCTTTGTTGTAATCTTTAAGTACGGCTGGCTCCTTTTCGCCTTGCTCAACTATTGATTGACTGTGAGCAATACGGGTGCACATACGAAGCAAAACGGGGGTATCGTACTTTTCGGACAACTCGAATGCTGATTTAGCAAAAGCGTATGCTTCGGCAGAATCGGCAGGTTCAAGCATAGGCACCTTTGCGGCAATAGCATAATGGCGGGAGTCTTGCTCATTCTGTGATGAATGCATAGCAGGGTCGTCTGCAACGCATATAACCATACCGCCGTTTACACCTGTATAAGACAGAGTGAACAGGGGGTCTGCGGCGACATTAAGACCAACGTGTTTCATAGCACAAACAGAGCGAGCACCTGCAAGGCTTGCGCCGAAAGCAACCTCTGCGGCAACCTTTTCGTTGGGAGCCCATTCGCTGTGAATATCGTCAAATTTTGCTAAAAATTCAGTGATTTCTGTTGAAGGTGTGCCCGGGTAACTTGAAACCAAACCCAAACCACCGTCATGCAAGCCTTCTGCAACGGCTTGATTACCTATAAGCAGTTTTTTCATATCTAAATTCCTTCCTTTACGATTTGTTTTGTGAGTCTACAAGACCTTCTGCACCGTATATCTTGCGAAGTTTTGGCTTTTCAATTTTACCGGTTGGATTACGGGGAACATTGGCAAAAATTATCTTGCGAGGACGCTTGTATCGGGGAAGTTCCATACAAAACTCGTTGATTTCTTCCTCTGTGCAAGTCATTCCTTGCTTAACTTCAATGATTGCAGTAGCAATTTCACCAAGTCTTGCATCGGGAAGACCTATAACGGCAACATCTTTGATTTTAGAATGTGCAGCTAAGAAATTCTCAATTTGAACGGGGTATAGGTTTTCGCCACCTGTAATTATAACATCTTTTTTACGGTCTACAAGATAAATAAAACCGTCTTCATCCTGCATAGCCATATCACCTGTATACAGCCAACCGTCTTTTAATGTATCTGCAGTGGCTTTTTCATCACGGTAGTAGCAAGTCATAACACCGGGACCTTTGAGACACAGTTCACCAACATCACCCTGCATTACCTCAATGCCATTGGGATTAACAATCTTTACTTCCCACTTGTAACCAGGAACGCCGATTGCACCAACTTTATGTATATTTTCAACACCAAGATGAACAGCACCGGGACCGATAGATTCAGACAGTCCGTAGTTGGTGTCATATTGCTGGTTGGGGAAGTATTCAAGCCAACGCTTAATGAGACTTTGAGGAACAGGTTGTGCGCCAATGTGCATTAAGCGCCACTGTGAAAGGTCATAATCTTCAAGTTTTATCTCGCCTGAATCAAGGGCGTTTAGAATATCCTGTGCCCACGGAACAAGCAACCAAACGATAGTACATTTTTCTGTGCTTGCGGCACTTAAAATGTTTTTAGACTGTGTGCCTTTAAGAATAACTGCCTTACCACCTGTAAGCAAACTGCCAAACCAGTGCATCTTTGCACCTGTATGATAAAGCGGGGGAATACATAAGAAGCAATCGTCCTTGGTTTGTCCGTGATGGTTTTGCTCAACTCTACAAGAGTGAATAAGGCTTTCGTGGTTGTGAAGTATTGCCTTTGGAAAACCTGTTGTGCCAGATGAAAAGTAAATGGCGGCATCATCACTTTCTTCCAAAGTACATTCGGGAAAACTGCCTGAACACTCTGAAATAAGGTCATTATAGTCATCTGCAAAAGCGGGACAACCTGCACCAAGATAAACCAATGTACAACGCTTACTGATTTTATCGGCAACCGCTTCAACACGACCTATAAACTCTGTGCCGAAAATAAGCACATCAGCTTCTGCTAATTCTAAACAGTAATCAATTTCATCAGAAGAATATCTGAAATTAAGAGGAACTGCTAATGCGCCAGCCTTTAATATACCAAAGTAAATGGGCAACCAATCAATGCAATTCATAAGTAAAATAGCAACTTTTTTACCCTTTCCAATGCCGTTTTGTTTAAGCATATTTGCAAGACGGTTAGCTTTTTCATTAAATACCGACCAAGAGATTTCGCGGCGGTAGTAATTAACGCGGGGAGTGGGCTCTACCAACTCGTACTCGTGCCATGTGGAACGACGGGTTTCGGGTTGCTCGGGATTTATTTCAACCAAAGCAGTGTCTTGAGCAAACTCTTTAGCATTTTTTTCAAGCAAATGAACAATAGTCATACAATCAATCCTTTTTGTGTTGTACTTATACTTAACACTTTAACACTTTAAATCAAAATTGTCAACCTAAAACAAAAAATCTTTTTAATTTTTTTCAAAAAAGTCTTGACAAACTTGCTTTAAAGTGTTAAAGTATCGTCAGCGAATTTAGCGCTTTAAAACTTTAAAGCAAACAAGAGGTGTCTTTTATGTCAAATTTTGAAGTTAATTTTGGAGCGGTTACTCCCACTGCTTTAATAGCAGTACCAATGCTTATTTTGTTTTTTGCATTGATGATAGGCGTAGGTATTGCTTGTCGCAAACATTCAACAAATGTTGATGGGTTTGTTCTTGGTGGCCGTTCAGTTGGGCCTTGGCTTACTGCCTTTGCTTTTGGCACATCATATTTTTCTGCTGTAATATTTGTAGGGTATGCAGGTCAGTTTGGTTGGGATTTTGGTTTGGCATCAACTTGGATTGGTCTTGGTAACGCATTTATCGGTTCGTTGCTTGCCTGGTCAGTTCTTGGAAGAAGAACAAGAGTTATGACTCAACACTTGGGCTCAAAAACCATGCCTGACTTTTTTGAAAAGCGCTATGACTCGAAAAAATTGAAGGTAGTTGCTTCGTTTATAGTGTTTGTTTTTTTAATTCCTTATACTGCATCACTCTACAACGGACTTTCTTCACTATTTAATAATGTGTTTAATATTCCTTACTGGTCGGTTGTTGTTATAATGGCAGTGCTTACAGGCATTTATGTTATTTTTGGCGGATATATGGCTACTGCTATCAACGATTTTATTCAGGGTATCATAATGCTTGTTGGCATAGTAGCAGTTGTAATTTCTGTTTTAGTTGATAACGGAGGATTTGCAAACGCTGTTAACAGTTTGGCAACAAGTAATAATGCAGGTCACGATTTTGTTTCAATCTTTGGACCAAACCCTGTTTCGTTATTATTTGTTGTTCTGCTTACTTCTTTGGGCACTTGGGGATTACCTCAGATGGTGGGCAAATTCTACTCCATTAAAAATGAAGACTCTATTAAAAAGGGAACAATTATTTCAACCGTGTTTGCGGTAATTGTTGCAGGTGGATGCTATTTCTTAGGTGGATTTGGCAGACTTTACTTTGATAAGATGCTTGACGGCGGATTTATCAACGGTAACAAAATTATGTTTGATAAGATTGTGCCCACTATGCTTAGTAACTTAGCACCTGTAATTGTTGCTTTGGTTATTGTGTTGGTTTTATCAGCCTCAATGTCGACTTTGTCTTCACTTGTACTTACTTCATCGTCAACATTAACATTAGATGTTGTCACTCCAGTCTTGTCACGCAAAAAGCAGATTAGTGAAAAGAAAAATGTATTGATTATGCGAATTTTCATCGTTTTCTTTATTGCTATTTCAGCTGTTATCGCCATTCTCAAAGATAGCATATGGAAAGACTCGGTCTTTATTGCTCAAATGATGGGTGTATCCTGGGGCGCACTTGCAGGCGCATTTTTGGCGCCTTTCTTGTATGGTTTGTATTGGAAGAAGACCACAAAAGCTGCAGTTGTTGCGAGTTTTGCTTTCGGTACAGGACTTGAAATTGTTCAACTTTGCAAGAGCGTGGGATGGATAACCATTACCAACAACGCGCTTGGATTTGTGTTTACCAATTCACTCTACTCAGGCGTTTTTGCAATGATTGGCGGATTGTTAATTGTTCCTATTGTCAGTTTGTTAACTCAGAAAACTCTTCCGTCTAATATTGATGAAAAATTTAGTTGTTATGATGATAAGGTAGTTACAAATAAAAAAGATTCATTAGGATAAAAGAAAAGCATCCCGACTATTAAATTCGGGATGCTTTTATAAATCTAAGAAGGGCAAAGTTGTTGCGCTTGTAATCGTATAATCCGTTTTTACTTGATATGAACACCGAAACAGCGGTAGCTAAAATACATAGTGGTAAACATTTTATGCCGAATAATTCTAAGCAAATAAATACTGTTGAAATAGGACATTTTGTTACTGTGCTGAAAATAGCAGCCATACCAATTGCGGCACCGATTGTAATATCAATCCCCAAAGTTAATGCTAAAAAACCACCAAGTGTGGCGCCGATACAGAAAGAAGGCACTATTTCACCGCCTCTTAGTCCTGCCGAGATAGTAATAACGGTGAAAACTAGTTTTAATAAAAAGTCATAATAGTTGACTTTTCCTTCTTCAAATATTCTTACAATCAATTCGCTGCCGCTGCCGTTGTAATCTTGATTTCCAATGATTACAGTTAGTAAAACTATAAAAATACTGCCGATAAAAATTAAAAGATACTCATTTTTTATTGCTTTTTTAAAATAAATATGGCAATATTTTAATGCGTGGCAAAACAGTGTGCCAACTATACATACTGCGAGAGAAATAAGCATTGCTATTAAAATAATACTAATTTCATAGTTGACTTGTGTCACTTTAAATCGCTCAGGATGAGCGCCTAATGAAACACTTACAAAATATGCCGAAAAACTTGAGACCAAAGTTGAAAGAATGGATTTTAAAATAATTCTTTTACTGTACGCTACTTCTAATGCAAAAACAAAAGCACCCAAAGGTGTGCCAAATAGTGCAGAAAATACTGCGCCCATACCCGCAACGGTTAATGTGCGCAAGTCATCATCTTTAAGTTTGAACGCTTTTCCCATATATATTGCAGCACCGCCACCCATCTGTAAAGCGGCCCCCTCTCTGCCTGCGGAGCCTCCAAACAGATGCGTAATAACTGCAGAAATAAAAATAGCGGGTAAAATTTTTGGGTTTAGGTTGCTTTTGTCGTTTACACTGTTGATTACAGTGTTTGTGTTCAAACATGAGGTCTGTAATTTTTTGTTTATAAAAACAGATAAAAGTGCGCCTAATGGCAACAAGTAAATAATGCTTCTATAAGTTGCTCTGAAGGTGGTGACTGTTTCTATAGCTTTAAAGAACAAAAAGCCAATAATCCCGCAACAAGCACCGAAAACAATGCATAATAAAAGCCGTTTAAGCGCAAATATTAAGTTTTGTTTTAAATCTTTATTTGCCATAGGATGCCATGCCTTTTTGTTTTTTATATTACTTTAGCAGAAAACTATTCATATATCAAGATCAATATATCATAAGGTGACAATATGAACAGATGTAAATGGTGTAATATTAACAATCAAGTGTATGTAAAATATCACGATTATGAGTGGGGAAGACCGGTATTTGATGATAATATCTTATTTGAATTTTTGGTGTTAGAACCCTTTCAAGCGGGGTTATCGTGGCAAACTATATTAAATAAGCGTGAGAATTTTAGAATTGCATTTGATAATTTTGACGCTGAAAAAATCGCTTTGTACGACCAAAACAAGATTGAACAACTGATGCACAATAACCTGATTATCAGAAACTTACGAAAGATAATTGCTACAATAAATAATGCAAAAATTTTTTTGAAAATTCAAAAAGAATGGGGTAGCTTCTCAAAGTATATTTGGCATTTTACCTGCGGTGAAATAATATATGAAAACGATAAAACTTATTCTGATTTATCGGATAAAATATCTGCAGACTTAAAAGCTAAAGGTATGACTTTTGTGGGAACAACTGTTGTTTATTCCTATCTTCAAGCGGTAGGTATAATAAATTCTCACGAAGATAATTGTTTTTTATATGAAAAAAAGCCTTGTCAGTGACAGGGCTTTTAATTTTATAAACCATAGAATATCCAAATATATATGTATGCGGGTATTATTGCGGCAAGTGTAAATGGAATTCCAATTTTAAAGAAGTCAGCGTTTTTAACAATATAACCTTCTTTTCGCAATATGCCAATACCCGTAATATTTGCTGATGCACCAATAGGTGTGCAGTTGCCGCCAAGAGTAGCGCCCGACAACAGTCCAAAATAAAGTACAGTTGGATCAACACCTAAAGCGGATGCAAGACCTGCTATAACAGGAATCATTGTTGCAACATAAGGAATGTTGTCTATAAATGCAGAGATTATAACTGATGCCCAAACTATAACGGTATATAGCACAAACAAATTGCCACCACCGGCTTTTGCAAGCAAGTTTGCAGCCGCATCAATGACGCCTTGCTCTGAAATACCGCCTATCATCAAGAAAAGACCAACCAAAAGGCCGATGGTTTCAAAATCAATTTCTTTTAATGGGTCAATTATTGCTGATAGGTTCTTTTTGCGAGAGAAATTGTATATAAGTCCAACAACTAATAAAGCACAACAAATCGCACCGTTTGTTATAGCGGGAGTATTTGGAATGAAGGAAGCTATAATAAGCAAACCAATCGTTCCCGATAGCAAAACAGTAGGTACGAAGTCTGTAACCTTTGTTAATTCGTTGCTCTTTGGAATAAGTCCTTTTTCCCTTCGGAACAAATACGCAAGGATTAGTGCTGATAAAACTGCTCCCAATTCAACTGCAAAGAATATGCTTGCCTTGCCTTTGTACCAGAAGAAGTCCATAAAACTCATATCAAGCGCAGAACCTAACATAATAGCAGTTGTGTCTCCAACCAAAGTTGCAGCTCCTTGAAGATTTGATGAAACTGCAATTGCAATAATGAAAGGAACAGGATTGGTTTTAAGTTTTCTGCAAATTTCAAGCGCAACAGGAGCAATCATAAGTACCGTTGCCACATTGTCAACAAATGCAGAAATTATTCCTGCAAAAAGAGCCATAGCAACTACTGCCCACATAACATTTGGTACTTTTGACATTATTAAATCGGCAAGTAGTGATGGCATTTTGCTTTCGATAAATAAAGCAACCAGTCCCATTGTGCCGGCAATCATCAACAGAACGTTAAAGTCTAACGCGCCAAAGATTTTTACAATTGGCAGCATACCTGTGACAATAAAAATAAACGCCGAAGTAAGAGCAATATACGGACGGTATTTACTGAATACAAGCATCAAGATATATGTAACAGCAAATAATATAAGTGCAGGTATCATAATTAGTCCTCCAAAATCATAATTGCAAAGTTATTATATCAAATTAAAAAAATAGTCAATGAATAGGACTATTCTTTAAATAAAAAAGAGCGATATGTATCAATTTCTTCGGTAGATTCTTGTAAGAATTTTCTGCATTCCTCATCCTTTACAAGAATTTTACCAATCTTTTTAATAGCTCTCAAAAAACGTTTGTCAAACATGATTTCATCAAAATGTTCAATCATTGGACAAAGATTATATCCTCTGTAATCAAGTTCAACATATACTCGGTTTTTATCATCAATCGTGGGGGAAAAGGGAAATATTCTGCAAGCCAACGGGCGCTCATCTCTGTTGCAAGTGCCGTTGCACACTGCCAATCTGGTGCCATCATCAGTAGTGATAATGTTAAGGTCGCTTTTTTCATGAGGAAAAAGTCTCATGCCGATTGATTTGTCACCTTTGCAACATGCTCCACCGCAAAGTTGACCGCAATCCGCCTTTAACGGAGTTAAATCGTTTAATATTTTGAAAATTTTGTTGTACATTGAAATATAGTCTTTTTGATGCAAAAAATCATATCCTTTACTGTGCATATAAAGATATTATATCAAATGTTTTGTAATATAACAAGAGGTGTTAAATGCTCGGTGTTCGCTTCCTGACCTGGTTCTCGTCCTTCTGCAAAAGAAAAAGCACACCAAACAGTGTGCTTTCTTTGGCAGGGGCAGAAGGACTCGAACCCTCGGCACGCGGTTTTGGAGACCGCTGCTCTACCAACTGAGCTATACCCCTATATAGTGGTGGGCCATCAGGGACTCGAACCCCGGACCGACCGGTTATGAGCCGGTTGCTCTAACCAACTGAGCTAATGGCCCGCGTGTGACAAAAGTTGATTTTCTTAACGCGCTAAAGTATTATACCATAAAATTATGTTTTGTCAACTAAAAAATGCATCGTTTTTATAAAAAAATACATATTCGTTGCGTTTAAGGTTTTAATGTGTTACAATATAACCAAATATTATCAAGGTGACAGTAGTGCGAAAGATAGAATATATCATAACAGAAAATGAAACGGGTAAAACTATTGAACGTTATTTAAAATCAAAGGGATATTCATCTTCATTAATCTCAAATCTAAAAAAGACTGAGAATGGTGTTTTGCTAAACGATAACCCCGTCTTTGTTGTTGAACCCGCAAAAACAAATGATAGATTACTAATTACCATTAGCGATGAAGAAGATTCTGAAAATATTACACCTATTGACTTAGGATTTGATGTACTTTTTGAGGATGATGACTACATAATTTATGACAAGCCTGCAGGGGTTGTCGTTCATCCTACCAAAGTCTACCAGACTCAAACAATCGGTAACGATTTTATGTATCGGTGCAGCAAAAGGGGAGAAACCGCAGTTTTTCGACCTGTTTACAGAATTGACCGAAACACCTCGGGTGTAGTTGTAATTGCTAAAAACAAGTTATCCGCTGCCACAACTTTTGATAAGGAATATTTATGCATTTGCAACGGAAAATTAAATGAATCAGGCTTTTTTAACCAATCAATTGGACTTTGTGATGGAAGTAAAATTAAACGAACAGTGCGTGATGATGGGCAAAGCGCATTGACTGAGTATGAAAGGATTTCGTATAATAACGGCTATTCAGTGGCTAAAGCGAGACTTTATACTGGCAGAACTCATCAAATAAGAACTCATTTCAGTTGTAATGGCTTTGCGCTGGTGGGTGACGACCTTTATGGAGATGAAACAGAGGGTGTATCACGACACTTTTTGCATTGCTCAACGGTAAGTTTTAAGCATATTGTAACAGGTGAGTGCATTACAATTTCATCAAATCTACCACAAGATATGGAATTGTTTTTAAAAAAGAATAATATTTCTTATTAAAACTCTTTTATTTTTTCAAGTTATCTGCTATAATATAATGAATAGTGATATATTAGCGACTGGAAGTGTTGCATAATGAATATAGATGTAAAAGGTTACAATGTTAACTATATTGATAAAGGTGAGGGTCCTACTGTTGTTTTATTACACGGTTGGGGCTCTTCTTGCGGTGCGTTTAATTATATAATCAACAATTTTTGTGACTCTTTTAGAATGATTGCACCCGACCTGCTTGGGTTCGGTCAAAGTGAAATGCTTAAGGATGCTTGGACTGTTTCTGATTATGTTGATTTTGTTGCCGAATTTTTGGCAAAGTTGGGCGTTGACAACCCTGTGCTTATCGGTCATTCTTTTGGCGGCAGAGTAATCATCAAAGGTGTAGGTGACGGCAGACTAACTGCATCTAAAATAATCTTGCTTGACAGTGCAGGCGTAAAACCTAAAAAGAGTTTTAAATCCAAGGTTAAACAAAGGGTGTTTAAGATTTCAAAAGCATTTTTATCTTTTAAACTTTGGAGAAAATACACTGCTTCCTCTCTTGAAAAATTGCGCAGTAAATTCGGATCTGCAGACTATCGAAATGCACCCCCTGTGCTGCGTCAAACCCTTGTTAATGCGGTCAATGAGGATTTGCAGGAGTATATGCCTAATATAAAGGCACCTACTTTGCTTATTTGGGGCGAGAATGATACTGCAACACCTGTTTCAGATGCTCGCATAATGGAAAAACTTATTCCCGACAGCGGTTTGTGTGTTATAAAGGGCGGTGGCCACTTCTCGTTTATCGACAGTCCTTATGAAGTTAATGCAATAATTAAGAGTTTTCTTGGAGGTTGATTATGCAATACGAATGTATTATATCCTTTTTTTTCGTTTTGCTTGGCGGGGCTTTTCTTTCAACCGATGATTTTCATATGCTTCAGCAAAACTCTTACTTTAATTCTCGATACTTAAAATGGTTTGGCAAAAATTCAGAGCGCTATATAATCCGCATTGCTTGGATTTGCGCCATAATTCTTTCCTTTGCAATTGTTGTTAACTCTTACAGAATTGTTAGCTGTGTTGTCACACTTGCTTTTCTGATTTGGGCTATATCAGGTTCTGTTAAACGTCAGAAAAAAGCAATTAAACCTTTAGTTTTCACTCCACGTGTTATAAGAATGTATATAACTGCATCACTGCTTCTTATTGCAACATTTGTGTTGGCTGTGCTTTTATATAAAACTAATGATTTTGCAGTGATACCTTTGCTTGTGTTTGCCGTTGAAACTCCTATTATAGTTTTGCTTGCTAATGTTTTTAATGCACCTGCAGAAGCCTTTTTTAGAAATCGGTTTATAAAAGATGCCAAGCGTATATTAAAATCATCAAGTGGATTGCGCACTGTTGGTATTACTGGAAGTTTTGGTAAAACAAGTACAAAGTTTATTCTTGCTCGAATTTTGCAAGAAAAATATAATCTTACCTATACCCCTGCAAGTTTTAATACACCAATGGGTGTTGTTCGTACTGTAAGGGAGCAGTTAAAGCCTACAGATAGTTTGTTTATCTGTGAAATGGGGGCCAAAAACATTGGTGATATTAAAGAAATTTGCGATATTGTAAATCCTGATATTGCTGTGATTTCATCCGTTGGTGCTCAACATCTTGAAACATTTAAAAGTGTTGACAATGTTGCGAAAACCAAGTTTGAGCTTGCTGATGCCGTCGCTAAAAAAGGTGGCAAGGTCTATGTTAATTTTGACAGTGAAGCGGCAAGAGCATATTCAGTAAATTATGAAAATGTTATTTCTTTTGGCACAGGTGACGACTGCGATATCAAGATAAGTAATATCAAATGCGACCGCAACGGTGTGCAGTTTGATGTTTGCTACGGCAAAACGGAACTTCATTTGTCGTCAAAGTTGCTTGGTGTTCACAATGTGCTCAATATTGCAGGCGCCGTTGGTTTAGCTCTTGATTTAGGAGTAAGCGAAACCGATATAAAATACGCTGTAAGCCACCTTAAAGCAGTTGAACACCGTCTTGAAATGAAGGCTTTTATTAACGGTGCAGTTTTAATAGATGATGCCTATAATGCCAATCCCACCGGCTCGGCAGAGGCGGTTAATGTGCTTGCTTCATTTGAGGGTATGCGTCGTATAATTGTTACACCCGGTTTGGTTGAATTGGGTGATGATGAGTATGAGTGCAACAAAGCACTTGGCAAATTAGCGTCACAAAAGCTTGACGATGTTGTGCTTGTAGGTATAGAGCGTTCTGTTCCTCTTGCAGAGGGTGCAAGAGAAGCGGGAATATCTGATGAACACTTGCACATTGTTCCTACTTTTAAGGATGCTATGGTGTTATTACGCCAGATTGCCGATAGTAATACTGTTGTTTTGTTTGAAAACGATTTGCCTGATAACTATGCTAAATAAGGAGCTTTTTATATGAAAACACGAGTTTTGGTTTTGTTCGGCGGTCAGTCGGTTGAACACGAGGTTGCTATAATCTCGGCTGTTCAGGCTATGAATTATCTTAACGCCGATAAATACGATGTTTTGCCCGTTTATATTACCAAAGATGGAAAAATGCTTTTTAGCAGAGAGTTTTTGGATATAAATGTTTTCAAGCGCGCCAAACTTTCAGAACTTGAAAATGTATATCAGTCTGTAGTTATAACTTTGGTTGACTCTAAACCCTGCATTGTTGGTACTCATCGCAAAAAAGGAATAAAGAAGTGCGAGGTCATATCTGAAATTGATGTTGCGCTTCCTGTTGTTCACGGAACAAATTGTGAAGACGGCACCTTGCAGGGATGGCTTGAGCTTTTGGGCATAGCTTATACAGGTTGCGATGTTATGTCTTCTGCAATCGGTATGGATAAAGATTTGTTTAAACTTGCTCTTTTATCTGCCGACCTTCCTACTTTGCCTCATTTTGCTTTCAGAGCGAAAGAGTGGTCTGCAAAGCGTGACGAAATTATTGAGAAGATTGAAAATAAGTTTGGATATCCTGTTATTGTTAAGCCTGCAAATCTTGGCTCAAGTGTTGGTATTAGCAAGGCAAAGGATAAAAACGAGCTGGTTGATGCTATTGATTTGGCAACCTCTTTTGCTCAAAAGGTATTGGTAGAACATGCAATCACCAATCTGCGCGAGATAAACTGCTCTGTTTTAGGCGACGCTGATGATTGTACGGCATCTGAATGTGAGGAGCCGATGAATTACGATGATGTTTTGACCTTTAGTGATAAGTATCTGTCAAACAGCGGTTCTAAGGGAATGGCGTCCCTTAAAAGAAGGTTGCCTGCCGATATTAGCGATGAAAAGAAAGCAGAAATTCAAAACATTTCTACCGAAGTTTTCAAACTTATCGGAGCGTCGGGTGTTGTTCGTATAGACTATCTGCTTGATTGTGATAACGACAAGGTTTATGTTAATGAAATCAACACAATACCCGGCTCTTTAGCTTTTTATCTTTGGGAAGCAACGGGTGTTAAGTATCCTGAAATGCTCGACAAACTGATTGAGTTGGCATTCAAGCGCCAACGCACAAAAGAATCCCTTGTTTATACCTATGAATCCAATATTTTAGAGGGTGTAGGTGGTTTCAAGGGTTCAAAAGGAAGTAAAATGTAAGGTGATATTATGACAAAGGCTTTAATCAGGCTGTTTGTTAAAACTCCTGAAGATACAACCTCAGCAGCTTCAAGAAATTCCTACGGAAAGTTAAGCGGTTATACAGGCATCGCCTGTAACGCTATTTTGTTTGCGATTAAGATTGTTGCAGGTATTATTTCAGGCAGTATTTCTGTAATTTCAGATGCTTTTAATAACCTTGCTGATATGGCGTCTTCTGTTGTTACTTTGCTTGGGTTTAAGCTTGCCTCAAAACCTGCTGACAAAGAGCATCCTTTCGGTCACGGCAGAATGGAATATATGTCAGGCTTTATTGTTTCTGCACTTATTATTTTTGTGGGGTTTCAACTTGTAAAATCCTCTGTTGAAGGAATAATTAACCCAACACCCATTAAATTCAGCGTGATTTCTGTTGTGATAATTGTTGCGTCTATCTTTTTGAAAGTATGGATGTACTTTTTTAACAGATATATCGGCAAAACCATTTCATCTAAAACTGTTATGGCTACTGCACAAGATAGTCTTAACGATACAATCGCTACGACTTCGGTGCTTATTAGCACGCTTATATCGATTTTTTCACCGGTAAATATTGACCCGTATATCGGTATTGTGGTGTCTGCTTTTATAATAATAGGCGGATTTAAGTTTGCTAATGAAATGCTTAGTCAACTGTTGGGAGAGCCGCCAAGCGAAGAATTTGTTGCAGACTTAAAACAGCGCATTATGCAGTCAGAAATGTTTTGCGGAATGCACGACTTGATTGTTCATGATTACGGACCCGGCAGATGTTTTGTATCGGTACATATTGAAGTGCCTGCAGATGCCGATATGATTAAGTGCCACGAAGATATTGACGAGTGCGAAAAACGAATCGGTCAAGAGTTAAATATTACTCTTGTTATACATATGGACCCTATTGATAGAGGAGAAGAGACGTTACTCCTTAGGGATAAAATCAGCTCTGTTGTAACTAATATTGATCCCGTGCTTAGTATTCACGATTTTAGAATAGTTAAAGGTGAAAAGTGCATAAATTTAATATTCGATGTGGTTGTTCCGTATACTGTCAATACAGAACTTTCTGTTATTGAAAAAGCAATCCAAGAAGGAGCTTCTTTGTTGGATAGTCGATACAACTGTGTGATTCAGTTTGACCGAAGTTATAACTGAGCCTTTTGGGGCTCAGTTTTTTCGTTCATAATTAAGTCTCGGGCAACAGATGTGATTAAAGGTGCAAAAATTAGCCCTCCAAATCCCACAAGTGAATATCCGATATACATAGACGCTAATACAGTTAAAGCATCGAGTTTTATTTGGTTTGCAACAATTTTAGGTGCAATTATATTATGAATAACTGTGACAATGGAATATAAAATCAATAGTCCTACACCTTGCAAAATATTCCCAGTAATAAATGATAGAACTGCCCAAGGCACTAAAACTGCACCCACACCTAATATGGGAAACAAATCGACTATGGCAGTAACTGCCGCAATTGCACTTGAGTGGTTAATTTTTAAAAAGCCAAGACCGATATACAGTTGTAAAAATGTTAGTAGTGTTATGATTGAATAACCTTTTATAATTCCAACTGTTTTTGCAAAAAACAAACTCTTTATTTTAACAATGTTGTTATATAGTTTTGACGGAATTGTGCTTTTAATAAATGCGCCAAGTTTATTGTAATCCCTTGTGATTAGGTAGGAAGAAAGTATAGTTATAACTACTGTTAAAAATCCGTCGGGTATCCCTTTAGCAAAACTGCTTAGGGTTTTTGTTATCCAGTCGGTTACTCCCTCAATAAATTTGCTTGGTAATTGTTTTAATGTTGACTCGAAGGATTGGGGCAAGGACTCTCCCAAAATTGCTAGAGAATTTGTTGCGTTTTCGGTGAATTTCGTAAGTGAGGGAAGCAGTTTGGGTAAATATTCCAAAGTTTCACTTAACCAGTCGTAAACGCTATAAAACAAAAGTCCGACAGAGGATAAGATTATGAGCAAAACTATAGTTACTGTTACAAACGAAACAAAACTTCGTTTAAGTTTTAATTTGTTCTCCAAAAAGTTTATGGGCGTTTTTAAAACTGCTGCGACAATTATTGCCAGAATAAAAGGTAAAAGAATTGGTAAAGCAAATTTTATTGCTAAAAATATCAGAAAAATCAGTGTAATATAGTACCAAATGTTAATAAGTTTGTAAAGATTTGTTGAACTCAAGGTGTAATCACTCCAAAGTTATGTTGATAACTACAAATATATATTATTATTTGACATTTTTTCTTGAAATAGAACTATCATTATGATATAATTACCTTGTATAGTTGAAAATATAATTGCCGTGAAAGGATTGGTGATTTGTGTGATAGATATAGCTATAATGGGACACGGCGTAGTTGGTTCAGGCGTAGCTGAAGTTTTGCTAACAAATGCAGATAGCATTTCAAAGCGCGCAGCTGACGATATTAACGTAAAATATATTCTTGATTTGCGTGAATTTCCAGAAAGCCCTCTTGCTGACAGATTTACAAAAGACTTTGCAGTTATCGAAAATGACCCAACAGTTAAAATTGTTGTTGAATGCATGGGCGGTCTTAATCCTGCTTATGATTTTGTAAAGCGTTGTTTGCTTGCAGGAAAAAGCGTAGTTACATCAAACAAAGAACTTATTTCTGTTAAAGGTCAGGAATTGCTTACAATTGCTAAGAAGAACAATCTTAATTTGCTCTTTGAGGCAAGTGTTGGTGGTGGTATTCCAATTATCCGTCCTATTTGTCAGTGTCTTACTGCAAATGAAATTTATAGCATAACAGGTATTCTTAACGGAACAACCAATTTTATCCTTACTAAAATGGTTGACGAGAATATGAGTTTTGATGATGCGCTTAAAATGGCTCAGGATTTAGGCTATGCAGAGCGCGACCCATCTGCCGATGTTGACGGTATTGATACTTGCCGTAAAATTGCTATCTTGGCATCCTTGTCATTTGGCAAAAATGTTGACCCTGACTTGATTAAAACAGAGGGTATAAGAAACATAACACTTGAAGATGTAAAGTATGCAGAAAAGTGGGGCGGCGTGATCAAACTTATCGGTAATGTTGTCAAACTTGAAAACGGCAATATTGTTCCTGCAGTTTACCCCGCATTTATATCTAATGACAGTCAACTTTCTTCTGTTAACGATGTCTTTAATGCCATTCTTATTAACGGCAATGCTATTGGCGATGTAATGTTTTACGGCCGTGGCGCAGGAAAATTACCTACAGCAAGTGCTGTTGTTGCCGATGTTGTTGACTGTGTTAAACACATTGTTGCCCGTAAGTATGTATACTGGGATGAGGCTGAATCAACATATGTTGAAGATTCTGACAAGTTCTTGAGCAAAATGTTCATTAGAGTTAAGGCTGATGATTATCAGGCATTTGTTGAAAAGGCTTCAAGTTTGTTCGGTGATATAGAAATTTTGTCTGAGCAGGGTAGTGAACTTGCTTTTATTACTGAAGGTACAAAGGCAGATATTACCGAGAAACTGATTGCAAATAATTTTGAACTTATTTCGTTAATTCATGTATTATAATAATTAAGGAGTGTTTAGTATGTCATTGATTGTACAGAAATTCGGTGGCAGTTCAGTAGCAAATGCTGAAAGAGTTATGAATGTTGCTCGTATTGTTACCGACACCTATAAAGCCGGCAATGATGTTGTTGTTGTTGTGTCTGCACAAGGCGACACGACTGATGACCTTATTGAAAAGGCGCAAGAGATAAATCCCAAAGCATCAAAAAGAGAGATGGATATGCTTCTCTCAGCAGGTGAGCAGATCTCTATTTCATTGCTTGCAATGGCTATTGAGAAGTTGGGATATCCTGTTGTTTCTTTACTTGGTTGGCAGGCAGGTGTTCATACTAATTCCAATTATGGTGTTGCAAAAATCAAGACCGTTTCTTCTGAAAGGCTTGAAACTGAACTTGCTAAAAAGAACATCGTTGTTGTTGCAGGTTTTCAGGGCATAAACAAGTTTGAAGATATTACTACTCTTGGTCGTGGCGGTTCTGATACAAGTGCAGTTGCACTTGCTTGTTCACTTAAAGCTGACAGATGCCAGATTTATACCGATGTTGACGGTGTTTATACTGCAGACCCTCGCAAAGTGGAAAACACTCAAAAGTTAAACGAAATTACCTATGACGAGATGCTTGAACTTGCAACACTCGGCGCACAGGTGCTTCATAACCGTTCAGTTGAAATGGCTAAAAAATACGGGATTGAGATTGAGGTTCTTTCAAGCCTTGAGCGTAAACCCGGTACTATTGTTAAGGAGAAGACTAAAATGGAAAAAATGCTTATTCGCGGTGTCGCAAAGGACAATAATGTTGCTCGTATTTCAATAGTTGGCGTTGCAGATACTCCTGGTGTAGCCTTCAGGATCTTCGACAAGCTTGCTGCTAAAAAGATAAATGTGGATATAATTCTTCAGTCAGTTGGTCGTGACGGTACAAAAGATATTGCTTTTACCGTTCCTAAGGACCAGGCAGATCTTGCTATGGAGACTCTTGCCGATGCAGTTGACGCTAAGGTAACATGTGATACCAATGTATCTAAGGTTTCAATTGTTGGTGCAGGTATGGAAACTCATCCCGGTGTTGCTGCAAAGATGTTTGAAGCACTTTATGAGGTTGGCATTAACATTCAAATGATTTCTACCAGTGAAATCAAAGTTTCTGTATTGATTGACGTTAACGAGAGTGATAGGGCTGTTGCTGCCGTTCATAAGGCATTTATCGGCTAAGAAAAGACTAAAATGCCGCAGTATCTCACTGCGGCATTTGTTTAAATTAAGGGGGGTACGGTTATGTATGATATTTTAATTATTGGTGGCGGAGCATCAGGCTTGGCAGCTGCTATTTCTGCATGCCGTACCAATCCAAATGTGTCGGTTGCAATTCTTGAAAGAAACAGTCGTGTTGGAAAAAAACTGCTTGCAACAGGCAACGGAAGATGCAATATTTCAAATTTGGATATGACTGCATCCCGTTTTCATAGCAATAATATTGAAATTGTTGCCGATGTTATTGAAAACACAAGTCAAACTGTAAAAGACTTTTTTGCTACTTTGGGTATACCTTTTGTTGCTGAGGGCAACAATCTTTATCCATATAGTTTGCAATCTGCGGCAGTGCTTGATGCACTTCGTTATGAGTGTGAACGGCTTGATGTAAATATTATTTGTGACTGCAAGGTTAATTCTATCAAAAAAGGCTTTGTTCTTGATACTACAAAGGGCATTTTCAAGGCTAAGTGTGTGATTGTTGCCTGTGGCGGTAATGCAATGCAAAGCAGCGGTTCTGACGGTAGCGGTGTGAAGTTGCTGTCAGAGTTGGGAATAAAATCTTCAAAAACTATGCCTGCCATTGTGCCAGTGAAGACTGAACTTGCACCTATAAAAGCCTTAAAAGGCGTAAAGGTAAATGCTCTTGTTACCTTGTGTGACGGTGTGCATACCGTAAAGAACAGAGAAGAAGTTTTGTTTACCGAATATGGAATGTCAGGCCCCGCAGTAATGTTTATCTCTCGATTTGTAAATGAAACCAATAAAGAGGTTTTTGCGTCGGTTGATTTCTTGCCCGACCTTAGTTTTGAGTATATAGTTGATTATTTAATGCTGCGAAAAGATGCCGCGTATAACTTTATTGCTGAAAATCTTACTCTTGGATTACTGCACAAAAGGGTAGGACAGGCAATAATTAAATATTGCGGTTTGAGTGTGAATGACGACCCCCGTTCATATTCTTATGAGCAAATTTGTCAGATTTCGTCTGCAATAAAGGATTTTACTGTTAAGGTAAATTCTACCTGTAATTTTGAAAACGCTCAAACTACTGCCGGCGGCGTTTATTTAACACAAATAAATCCTAAAACCTTTGAAACAAAAAGCATCTCAAATTTGTATATTTGCGGTGAAACACTTGATTGTGACGGTGATTGTGGCGGATTTAATCTGCATTGGGCTTGGGTTAGCGGAATTGTAGCAGGCAAATCTGCAGCAAAGGGAGTTCATAAATGATTATTTTGCGCAATTTAAACGTATCTTTGGATGATTGTAACAACCTAAAAGCGTGCTCTGCTCAAAAGTTAAAAACTGATGAGAATAATATTCAGTCAATAAAGGTTATGCGCCGTAGCATAGATGCAAGAAAAAAGCAGGATGTTCATTTTGTTTATACTTTGTTGATTGAGCTTAAAAATAATGAATCGATAATTTGCAGGAACTGCAAATCAGCGGAATTTTATAAAGAAGAAAAAATCGAAGAGTTTACACCTGTTCGAGAAAAGAATATCAAACCTGTTATTATTGGCAGTGGTCCCGCTGGGCTTTTTGCTGCACTTGAATTCATAAAATACGGTTACAGTCCTATTATTGTTGAACGTGGAAGTCCGATTGAACAACGTGTAGATGATGTCGAAAAATTTATAAATACTCATCGACTGAACTGTGAGTCTAATGTTCAGTTTGGTGAGGGTGGTGCGGGCACTTTTTCTGACGGAAAACTTAATACGGGTATTAGCAGCGAGTTCAGAAAAGGCGTTTTGCAAAGCTTTGTTGATTTTGGCGCGCCTGAAGATATTTTGTTTGATTCTCATCCCCACATCGGTACAGATGTTTTAAGAAACGTTGTTGTAAATATTCGAAAATATATACAGGCTAACGGCGGCGCTTATTTATTCAATACAAAGTTAGTTGATATAGTTATCAATAATTCAAAAGTTGTGGGAGCTGTTGTGTCACAAAACGGCAAAAACAATACTATTGACTGTGACTCAATAGTTTTAGCAGTTGGACATAGTGCTCGCGACACATTTTTAATGCTTAAAGAAAAACATATAGCAATGGAGCAAAAGAATTTTGCTGTGGGTGTTCGTATTGAGCATTTAAGAGAAACTATTGATAAAGGCAGATATGGTGATTTTTACAACCATAATGCACTTGGCGCTGCGAGTTATAATCTTTCAACCCGAGTTAACGGGGAAGGCTTGTTTACTTTTTGTATGTGCCCCGGCGGTACTGTTGTTTCGGCAACAAGTACTGAAGGTGGAATTGTTACTAATGGAATGAGTTATCATGCGCGAGATGGTGTTAATTCAAATAGTGCCTTGCTTGTAGGTGTGTCAACTGCTGATTTTGGCAGTAATGATGTGCTTGCAGGAATGGCTTTTCAATCTAATATAGAAAAGTCAGCATATAACTTTACTGACAGTTATAAAGCACCATGTCAGCGATTATCTGATTTTATGCAAAATAAAGCAACCATCAATTTTGGCAGTGTTATTCCGTCCTATCAAAACGGAGTTGTGGCAGGTGAAATATCCTGTTGTCTGCCAAGCAAAGTAACAGATGTTATCAGAGCAGGCATTCCTGCTTTGGCAAATCAGTTGCCTGGTTTTGACTGCGGTGATGCAGTTCTCACTGCACCCGAAACTCGCAGTTCATCACCTGTCAGAATTATACGAGATGCAACCTGTCAGTCTAATGTTATGGGATTGTACCCTTGTGGAGAGGGTGCAGGTTATGCAGGAGGAATAACATCCTCTGCAGTTGACGGAATAAAGGTGGCTCGCGCTGTAATGATAAAAAAATAAACGAGCATATGCCCGTTTATAAAGTGATTTTATCCATGATTTTTTCAAGAGTTGAACGAGACAAACCCTCAACCTCCAATAAATCATAAATGGATTCAAAATCACCGTTTTCATATCGGTAGTTTAAGATTCTATCAGCAAGTTTTTCGCCGATTCCTTCAATTTCAACCAACTCTGTTTTACCTGCCTTGTTTATGTTTATTGGTTTGCCTTTGCTTTCGTCAGGTTCAGAGTCTGCATAAAGGGTGTTGTATATAAAATCTTCACTGCTTCTGAAATAGGGGCGCAAATAACCCATACTTATCCACAACATTGAAATTATTGCAACTGCTAATGTTGTAAAAACTGCAATAGCCGAATCGTGCTTGTGACAAACATCTTTTATTTCCAATTCTTCTTTGCATTTGTCGGTTACAAAGTATGTTATTAGAAATTCTTTAATATTTATTTTCTTAAAATTAAACTTCTTCATTGTTTCACTTCCGTTACTGTTATTATGCTATATTTGTATAGCATTTTCAAGTTTTATTTTGAAAGGATTATTTATATGAGTTATGTGTCATTAAAAGATGTTGTTAAGACTTATAAAATGGGAGAAGTTGAAATTCGCGCCGTTGACGGAGTAAGCTTCGATATAGATAAAGGTGAACTTGTTGTTATAACAGGTCCATCAGGGTCAGGTAAAACAACAGTGCTCAATTTGTTGGGTGGCATGGATACTTGTACTGAAGGTGAAGTTGTTGTTGCAGATAAAACCGTCAGTTCGATGAATGCCAATGAATTGGTACAGTATAGACGCTATGATGTTGGTTTTGTTTTTCAGTTTTATAATTTGATAAACAACTTGACTGCAGGCGAAAACGTTGAACTGTCCTCACAGTTATGTAAAGATAGTGTACCAACAAATGAAATTTTAGAAAAAGTTGGACTTTCAGACAGGATTAACAATTTTCCATCACAATTGTCAGGCGGTGAACAGCAGCGTGTAGCAATTGCCCGTGCATTAGCCAAAAAAACCGGACTGTTGTTATGCGATGAGCCAACAGGAGCCCTCGATTATGAAACTGGCAAAAAAGTTCTTCAACTTTTACAGGATTTCTGCAAAAAAGAGGGTATGACGGTTGTGATTGTAACTCATAATTCAGCAGTTGCCCCTATTGCAGATCGAGTTGTAGCACTTAAGAGTGGTAAGGTTGAATCAATTATAATCAATAAAAATCCAAAATCAGTTAAGGATATAGAATGGTAAGTAGGTTGTTATGAAAAGAATAAGTTTTACCTCAGGTGTAAGAGATTTAAAATCGAATATTAGTCGGTTTATATCCATCTTTGCTATTGCTGCAATAGGTGTTGGTTTCTTTGCGGGTGTTAGAGCGGCAAAACCTGATATGAACGAATCGGCAAATATATATTATGAATCTCAAAAGCTTATGGATTTCAGTATCACCTCTGTTGAAGGGTTTACAGACGATGATATAAATATGATTAAAGAGCAAGTAGATTCTACTGTTGTAAAAGCTCATGTTTTTGATGCAGTGTCAAATGTTAATGATTCTGACTATGTAATTAAATACTACTCTTTAAGTAATAAAATAAATACTCCCGATATTGTTGAAGGCAGATTTCCTACATCTGCAGATGAATGTGTTGCCGATGCAAACAGTATTTGGCTCCCGATAAAAGTTGGTGACGATATTTACGTTGAAGATAACAACTCTAATCCGCTAAAGAAAACAAAGTTAAAGGTTGTTGGTTTGGTTGACTCGGCAATGTATATTTCAGGCACCCAATATGGAACTACTAATCTTGGTAAAGGTCAAGTTGATACAGCCGTGTTTCTTAATCAAGATGCATTTGAAGGGAATTATAATACTCTTTTTGTTAGGTGCAATTTTTTAAGAAAGTACAATTGCTATTCTGAAGACTATAAGAATAAACTTGATGCGGCTATTGAACGGTTGGATTATATTATTTCTAACCGTCTTAAAGATATTATTAGCGGTACATATGACTATCGAAAACTTGATTTGAATAAATATGACCCACAACTTGATGATATAACAAATCACGTTTATGATAAAAAAGAATATCTTGAAAAAGAATACAATAATCTTGTTACTACAAAGGATTATCTTGATAGAACAGGGGAGTTAATTAACAAAAAGAGTATCGGATATCAGCAAACACTTCTTGAAACAGAAACCTATATTGAAGAAGAAGTATCTAAATACGATGCTGACAGAGAAAAGATATCCAAGCTACGAACTGAGTGTGAACAGGCAGACTTGGATTATGAGTCAGTTTTAAAGCAATACGATGCATTAAAACTTCAAATTGAAGAAAAGCAACAACAAATGAGTGCAATGCCCGACAAAACAGTGCCCGGTTATGTTATGCTTCAAAATGAAGTTAATGCTAAGTTAGTGGAACTTGACGCTTTAAGCAAGCAAGTTACCGAAAAGAGTGCCATAGCCGTTCAAAAGAGTGAAGCATTTAATGTTGCTTTTAATGAATATGATTTGGCTTATGCTTCTGCAGATAAAATATTTGGTGAACTTAATAATAAGAATCAGGTCACCGCAGATGAACTTGTAAAAATGACAATTTCATACCGCTCTGCACAGATTGATTATAATACACGTTTACAAGAGTATGATGCTGCTCGCGAAGAACTTACGAAACAGTTGAAAGAAACAGTTGATGCAGTAAGCACAATTTATTCAAATTATGACAGTTTGTGGTATTATGCTGACCGATTTGATTTGCCCGGTAACGCAGAATATGGTGATAACGCTGAAAGGATAGGAAATATAGCAACTGTATTTCCAACATTTTTCCTGATTGTTGCAATGCTTGTTTGTCTGACTGCTATGACAAGGCTCGTAAGTGACCACAGACTGCAAATAGGCACATTGAAAGCATTAGGATATTCAAACATATCTATTGCTTTAAGATATATTTCTTATGCGCTTGTTGCTACTGCTTTTGGTTGTGTAATTGGTTTATCCATTGGATTTATTCTTTTTCCAAGAGTTATTCTTTATGCCTATTCAATGTTGTATAGTATAAATGTTATATATACTCCTTTTAGGGTTGATATTGCCATAGTTTCTTCCTTGTTAATGTGTGTGTGCATTGTCTTTTCAGTTGTGCTTGCATGTTACAGTGAATTTACCAACACGCCAAGTAAACTTATGCGACCAAAATCGGCTCCCGCGGGTAAGCGTATTTTTCTTGATAAAATATCATTTATATGGAATAAGCTTACATTTACTCAAAAGGTATCTGCCCGCAATATGTTTATCCATAAAAAGCGCAAGTTAATGACTGTTGTTGGCGTGGCAGGTTGTACAGCATTGTTGCTTACAGGTTTTGGACTTCGTGATTCAGTGTCTGATATTATTGAAAATCAGTTTAATGATATTTGGAATTATCAGATAACTGCTTACTACAGTGATGTTGACGAAGCTCAAAAAATTATAAATAGTAGCGGTGTTGATGAAAGTTTTATTTGCTATCAAAAATCCCATGAAATAAGTAACGGGGATAATATGCAGGAAGCATATGTAGTTGTGCCGAAAGATGATAAGCAGATAGTAAACTTTATAAACCTTAATAACAGAAAAAGCGGAGCAAAATACAATTTGACAAGTAATAATTGTCTTGTTTCTGAAAAACTCGCTAAATTACTTAACGTAAACAAAGGCGATTTTGCAACGTTAAGTATAAACGGTGAGACAGTTAAGATAACAGTTGATGCCATTGTAGAAAATTACGCACATCACTATGTTTACCTGTCAAATAGTTACTATAATGAACTTACAAAGCAGACTCCGGAATATAATACTGCTCTTTGTAAATATGATGGCAATAAGGAGGATGATGTTGCAGAATCCTTATTGAAATCAGGTAAGATTTTGGGAGTAAGCCTTAATTCTGATTCGAAGAAAACTTTTGAAGATATAATTGAACTATTGAATGTTGTAATTATGGTGCTTATCGTCTCTGCAGGAGCGCTTTCCTTTGTGGTTGTTTATAACCTTTCGGATATAAATATTACCGAGCGTAAACGCGAGATTGCTACACTCAAAGTGCTGGGCTTTACTAAAAAAGAAACATATAAGTACGTTTTGGGTGAAAACACATTTCTGTCTATGATTGGCACCGCGGTTGGATTGGGTTTGGGATATTTGCTTGCAATGTACGTAATAAATACTGCTGAGATTGATGTTGTTATGTTTGGAAGAACAATCTACCCGTTAAGTTACGGATTATCGGCTTTGCTTTCAGTATTGTTCACTTTGATTATAAGTTTTGCAATGCGTCCTAAACTGAATAAAGTAGATATGATTGAATCCTTAAAATCGGTTGAATAACAAAAACAGAGATTGAGTTAACCTCAATCTCTGTTTTTGTTTTATAAAAGAAAAAACCCCGCTTAAAAAGCGGGAGTTATTTCAATCACAATCAAAGAGTAGCATTAAGTTTCTTGACAAGAGCTGACTTCTTGTGTGCGGCATTGTTCTTGTGAATAATACCGTGGGAGGCAGCATGGTCAATCTTCTTAACAGCAGCTTTAACAGCCTCTACCTTACCGGCGTCGTTAGCCTCGATAGCGGCATTAGCCTTTTTGATGGATGTTTTCAGTGCAGAATTTACAGCCTTGTTACGAGCGGCGGTTGCTTCAGCGATGAGAACACGCTTTTTAGCTGACTTGATATTAGGCATAATTCCACCTCCTTTAATTTCCTTAGAACTTGATTCTAAAATCAGTCACTAAAGTATATTATCACCTTTTAATCAAAAATGCAAGAGTTTTTTAAATAAAAATTGCATTAAAAGGGAACAATTATAAAAAACTATGTAGGTGATATGAAAATGAGCACAAGAACTGACCTTGCTTTAGAGTGTAAAGAGCGATTAGGTAAAGAAATTGACGGCGTTGAGTCAGATGTTATTAGCTTTAAAAATATTAAAATAACGCGAATGCATATTCAGTCCGATTTTGCTGAAGAAACTTTAAATAAGCCAAAAGGACATTACACTACAATTGAAGTGCTACCTTTTACCGATTCACCTGCTGATGAGATTGCAATAAATTCTATTAAAACAGAACTTGTAAGAATGTTACCTAAAAACTGCTCTGTATTGGTTGTAGGACTTGGTAATACCGCAATTACCCCTGATGCGTTTGGTCCAAAAACTGCGTCAGGTATAATTGCAACCCGTCATATTGAATCAGAGGTCTCAAAATCTGTTGGTTTGGGTGAGCTTAGAGGTGTTTCGGTGCTGTCACCGGGAGTGTTGGGCCAAACCGGTATGGAAACCGCTGAGATAATTAAAGGCATTGTGGATAAGGTTAAGCCCGGTTGTGTTATTTGTGTTGATTCTCTTGCAAGTTGTAATTTGTCAAGATTAGGGTGTACAGTGCAGATGTGTGATACGGGTATTTCACCCGGCGAGGGAGTAGGTAACCGCCGTACTACAATTAGTGAAGCAACCTTAGGTGTACCTGTTATTGCAGTTGGTGTTCCAACGGTTGTGGATGCAGTTACATTAGCCAACGACTTGACAGGTAATGACTGCTCTAAACTCGTTGAGCCAAGAGGAGAAAAGATGGTTGTTACCCCAAAAGAAATTGATTTGCTTGTTGAAAGGGCGGCAAAAGCGGTATCTCTTGCTATAAACAGTGCTTTGCAACCTCATTTGAATATGTCAATTATTTCAGAGTTGGTTTAAGTGCGTAAATTTTTTGTTGTAGTATATTCGATTTTACTTGTTTGTTTGCTAACATTTGGAATTTATTATGCAGATTTGAATACAAGAAGTGTGGGCTTTGAAGATGCAAAACCTGTTTTTTGTTGTGACATAAATGAAAAACAGATTTATCTTCATTTTATGGGTAATGAATTAAATATTGATGCTAATGAAAATTCATTTATAAATGTTGTTATAAATAAAGATAAAAAAACAGTGCCGTTACGAACTAAGTTCATTATGGCACTGAGTGATTTTATAAAAAGGATAACTGATCTGTTTCTTCAGGCAGTCGGTCAATAATATCTACAATCCTGAGTTTGCGCTTTTTGGCGTATTTGTAGGTGTATTCCGTACCGCCCTCTGTACCGTTCCATGCTGCAATGAGCAGGGAAGAGCGTTCAACCATCACCCTGTTGCGATATTGCATACAACCATTTGTATATTTGTCGCTAAGACAAAATACGCTGTCACCAAGTTCAAGTAAATTGCTGTAACGGTCTCTGTCCTCACGGCTCCAAAGTTCAGACTGATTACGGCAGGGTAGCATAAACTCTAAACGAATATCGGGATGCGTGGCTTTTAGAGCAATAACTGCCTCTGCAAATAAAAAGTCTGCACCGCGACTGCCACCGCACAAAAAGGTTTTGTATCCATCTGCAATGGCATTTTCTAAAGCATAAACTATACGGTTATATATTTCTGCCTCATCATACTGATCAAACAATTTTTCGGGTCTGTGACCTGTGAAGCAACAAGTGAACTGAATCATTTATTTTTCCTTTAACAAGTTTGATAATTCTTCCATAAAGGTGTTAATATCTTTAAATTGGCGGTATACGGATGCAAAGCGTACATATGCTACCTCGTCAATATCACGCAATTTTTCCATAGCAAGCTCGCCGATGTATACAGATGAGACCTCTCTGTCAAGAGTGTTGTGCAAAACGGTCTCAATTTCATCAACAACTCTGTCAAGGGTATCGATAGATACGGGACGCTTTTCACTTGCGCGCAAAAGACCGTTTAAGAGCTTCTGTCTGTCAAATACTTCGCGAGACTTGTCCTTTTTAATAACTATAATTGGCAAGCTTTCAATAAGTTCATAGGTAGTGAACCGTTTCTGACAACTTAAACACTCTCTGCGACGGCGAATTCGTTCACCTTCATCGGTAGGACGAGAGTCAATAACGTTGGTTTCTTCAAAACCGCAATAAGGACATTTCATAGATATATCCCTCCATAAAAGTTTATTGTTTTGACAATAAATTGTGCTACCAGTGTATTATAGCACACTATGGATAGATTTTACAACAAAAATTTTGATTATTGAAAGGATTTGTTCAACATTTCTGCAAATTTCTGCACAATTTCAAGTTGATTTGAAATATTATCGCATTTGTATACGGTTTTTCCCTCATTACATATCACAACGCCGTAGTGACTTGCTTTCTTTAAATCAATCTTTCCTTTTGAAATAACATAGGCTTTAATTAAACTTTTACTCAAAATAACCACCCTTTCATAAGGACTATATAACCGTAGTCTTAAAAATAAAAGCGAATGTTGTCGTTCTTGCCAATATTTACTTGTTGTTTATGTTTTTCTTATGAATTAAAATTAAATAGGGGTGAATATTATGAGTAAAATTAAAATATCAAAAACGGCAGTAAAGATACTTGTTGTATCTCTATCTGCCGCTTTAGGAGCGTTTGTTTTTGCAGTTTTTGCATATTCAAAAGATATACCGTCTTACGATTTGATTATTAAAATAGGACTGCGAATAATGGTAATCGGAGCAATATCAGCCGCTACATACGACATAATGAATAAATATAAAAAGTAATTACTTAACGATAACCTTTTCAATTTCTCCCACAAAAACATAGTGATAATCATCATCGGGATAATTTGATAGCAGAGATTTGTCAATAAACTCTTCAGGTTTTATCTGACTGCGGTAGAGTTTGCGGCAAACAATAGTGGTGTTTGCTTGCTCAAAAGTAACAGTGCCATCAACAAAAGAAGGAATAAGTCCTGTCAGTTCGGTTTTGTCGCAATCTTTACCTGACATTCTGCCGCAAACCTTATGAATATCTTTGTTATCACCGTAAAACGAAAGAGTGAATCGGTCTGCACTATCTAAAAATGCAAGGGTGTGTCGCTGTGGCCTTACAACGCAAAGAGCAACATCCTTGCCCCACATTTCACCCATTCCACCCCAACTGGCAGTCATCATATTATATCCATTTTCGTCACCTGCAGTGATAAGCATCCATTCGTTTGAAATCATATCAATAATATTTTTGTTGATTTCGGTAGGTTTAATAATTTTCATAAAATCATCCTTTCGTATGTTAGTATTATAATATAAGTATACTTCTAAATCAATGATAATTAAGTAAAAAATTATTGACAAAACTATTGCTATGGTTTAGTATTATACGGTAGTTATATGCGCCCATAGCTCAGCTGGATAGAGCGTCCGCCTCCTAAGAATATGTTACAACAATCGCCTTTTGATGAAAAGCGGTTGACAATAAGTTAAAATACCACTAAAATTCAATAGAATTTAGCTAAACGCCCCCTTAGTTAAATGGATATAATAAACCCCTCCTAAGGGTTAGTTGTGAGTTCGATTCTCGCAGGGGGTGCCACAAACAATGCCTGAAAGCCTTGATTTTACAAGGTTTTCAGGCTTTCTTTTTTCTAAGCTTTTTATAATTCAATGCAGAAAATTCTTAGCAAGAGTCTGTCTGCTAATGAACTGTGAACTATGGAACAATCACCTACTTAGGCGAACGCTTTGCTAATAAAAATTAGCAAGAAAAATGTTATTATGCAAAGAATTTCACCCACTCTGCTAAGAAAAGGGATTTCTCAGCTAAAAATCTTGCTAATTTTAAAGGCGATTGTTATTCGGTTTTTTCTTTTATTTAATAAACGATTTGTTCTCTACATTCATCTACATTTATATATACAATTTTATATTTCATTAACTGAGCGAAAATTCAGAGCCGTCTATTCCCTTATCGGAGTAGGCGGCTTTTTTTGTTGCAAAAAAATTTTTTAACTTTTTTCAAAAAATAGGGGTGCATTTCGGGGGTGTAATTCCAAATAAGTGAAAGGGTTAGTTTCTAACTCCGATTAGGAGCAACTTTTTCAACGTTCCTTGAAAATTGAATATCAGGTACGTAGGACTTTATTTCTGATGATTAGCCACTTTAATGAGTACGCCACGACTTCCTTTATTGGAATGAGCGAGAACCCCCGTTATAAATATCAGGTTGCCCCTGATATGGCGATGACAGTCAGAATCATAATGATACTTCTCTACGGAGCTGGCGGAGAACCCGGCAGAGGTGAAATTCCTATGAAGTGATGTAGCACATCGCTACCTATGTACTTCCCACAGCAAGGGGTGTTGAGGACAAATATTGCAAAAATAACATACGACCAAAGTACACGCTTTGGTCTATACATAGCATCTTATATTAGGATGCTAAATCTAACGAAAGGAGCATAAGTAATGCCAAACTGTAAAACGGTTGCTGTATGTAATCAAAAAGGCGGTGTTGGAAAAACAACTACCACCGTTAACTTAGGTGTAGGATTGGCTATGCAAGGTAAGAAGGTTCTCCTTGTAGATGCCGATCCACAAGGAGACCTCACAACTTGTCTTGGTTGGCAAGACGCAGATAACCTTCCTATTGCGTTACCGGACAAAATGGTTGAAGTTATGCAGGATAAATGCAAAGACCCTATGAAGGGCATTCTACATCACAAAGAAGGTGTGGATATAATTCCTTCAAGTAGTGATTTATTTGATTTTGAAATCAGTCTTGTAACTGCAATGAACCGTGAAGCCATTTTGAGAAACTACCTGAATGAAGTAAAGCACAATTACGATTATATCATAATAGACTGCTCACCTTCGCTCGGTATGATGACTCTCAATGCTTTATCGGCGGCAGATAGCGTAATCATTCCCGTTCAGGCACATTACCTTCCGGCGAAGTGTATGACACAGTTGATGAGAACAATTACAAAGGTAAAGAAGCATATCAATCCCAAACTCAATATAGATGGTATTCTCTTAACCCTTGTAGACAACAGAACAAACCTTGCCAAAAGTACCATAGATGCTTTGCGTGAGAATTTCGGAAGTTATATAAAGATATATAACACCCACATTCCCATTGCAATTAAAGCGGCAGAGGTCAGTTCCAAAGGCAAAAGTATTTATGCCTACGAACCTAATAGCACGGTGTCTAAAGCCTACACCGAATTTTCAAAGGAGGTGTTAGCCGATGGCAGGAAGAAAGAGCGACTTCACTCTGCCCAAGTTCGATGATATTTTCTCGACTCAGGAAATGAGAGATGATGAAAAGCTCGCCAAAATCCGAGATATTCCCTTAGAGCTGATTGACGATTTTCCCGATCACCCATATAAAGTACGTGACGATGAAGATATGATGCAGCTCGTTGAGAGCATCAAAGAACGTGGTGTGATTACACCTGCTACTGTTCGTCAAAAAGAAGATGGCAGATACGAACTCATTTCAGGTCATAGAAGAAAACGAGCAAGTGAACTTGCAGAATTTGAAACTCTGAGATGTGAAGTTGTTGAACTCGACCGTGATGAAGCTACTATCTTAATGGTAGAAAGCAACTTGCAAAGGTCGGTAATTCTACCGAGCGAAAAAGCCTTTGCATATAAAATGCGCTTGGAAGCAATGAAACGTCAAGGTAGCCGTACAGATTTAACTTCTGTGCCAACGGCACAGAAGTCTAAGACTTCCCGTGAGTTGCTTGCGGAACAAGTTGGCGAAAGCCAAGACCAAGTTCGCCGTTTCATTCGATTGACTTATCTCGTACCCGAACTTCTTGAGTTCGTAGATGAGGGAAAAATGAAAATGCGACCTGCCGTAGAGCTTTCGTATCTTGATGAAGATTGTCAGCGTGACCTTGTTGATGAAATCGACTTGAACGACTGTACCCCTTCCCACGACCAAACAATCCGTATGCGAAAGATGTTTGAGGAAGGAAAACTCACACCTGAAGCAATCCAAGCCATTATGTCAGAACAAAAACCGAATCAGCGTGAAAAGATAGTCCTTCGTGGTGATCGTGTGCGACAACTCATTCCAAAGAGTGTTCCACTAAATCAGACGGAGGATTTTGTTTGTAAGGCATTGGAGCATTACAACAACTTTTTGCGAAAACGTGCAGAGCGTGACACAAGGTAGTAGGAGTATAAATTTCCTGTTCCCCTTTCTCACACTCTAACCCCTAATTACAAGCTAACTTACCGAAAAAGATATATACTATCTCCCTGAATAAACTATCTCGAAAGTATATGTCTTTCTCATAAAGAAATGGCACAATTTACACTTGAAGGAGGTGGTTGCTATGATTTAAGTTTACCCTCATAAATTCGCACCTTTGTCGGAGCAAGAAAATCTCCGTACAATGTGGGTAGAAAAGCAAAGGAGCGTGAGTTTATGAGAAAACACTTTTTACCCATTCTGCTTGTTCTGTTAATGGTGTTGCTTGTGGGATGTTCGCATACAAACGAACTACTGAAGGACACCGACATCAGTTCTTCTTCGGTTGGTGAATTTTCGGAGCTAAAACAAGACGAGAACTTAACTGATGAACCGAGCCTTACCAAAACGGAAAGCACCGCTTCATCGACTGAAAATGAAGTTGTTACAGAGCCTACCGAAAGCCAAGAAAAAGAGGATAAAAAACCTACTTCTTCTTCGGTGAGTAAACCAACGGAAAAACCTGAGAAAACACCGGAAACAAGCGAAACCAAGCCTGCTCAGTCACAGACTGAAAAGGACGAACCTGAAAAGAAACCCACAGAAACACAACCCGTTAAGCAGCCTGAAGAAAAGATACCTGAAACAACCAAGCCTGATACTACCAAACCGAGTACGGAACAGACAAAGCCTACGGAAGATCCTAAGCCTAAGCCTGAACCCGAACCGGAAACACAAGCACCTGAACCGACAGAGCAACCCAAAGCCTTTGATATTGACTATTGGATCGGCTTTGCAAAAAGCTATGCACAGAGCAAAGGTCTTGTTTTGGATACTGTCGCAGTTGATTGTTGGGATAATCCTATCCGAGCAGGTTCGCATTGTATCTACCTCGAAAGAGATATACAAAGCCGATTGAACCGATATGCAAACGACGAGGATATAACCGATGTATGGATTTGGGCAGAGTCGGTCGGCAATGATTGTTACGATATTTATATCGGCTACGCTTAACAAAATATTCTAAAGAACGCACCGTGAAAAATCGGTGCGTTTTTCTATGTCAAAAGGAGGTAAAAACCTAATGAAAAAGAGTTTTTTCAAGAGAGGTGCGTCGGCGTTGCTTGCAGTTGTGATGTGCCTTTCTACTTTTCTTGGCATCGGCTCTACAACCGCCTTTGCCGCAGAAAACACCACCGATGAAGTCGTAATGTTCTCCTTCCCCCGTGAAGGTGACAGTAACTTCGGCGGTGATTGGGGACACGGCGAACTCAAGTATATGAACGGTTGGTCTGCCGCATCCACTAAAAAGATCACAGTATATACCATCGGTTCGTGGTCGGGAAATGCGTGTTATTGTATCGAACCCGGTACGCCACTTAACATTGGCGATGTTATGACGAAGCGTGATGAAAACTATTGGGACAATTACCCGTCAGCCTACAACAAGACAATTTCTGCTGACGAGATCAAGTTGTTCATTGGTCGTATTTTTCAGTACGGCTACACCGGAACGGTAGATATTGATTGGCGTTCTCAGAACTCCGCTGATGCGGATAAGATGGCTCATATTATGGCAACACAGACTCTTATTTGGGAAACAGTTGTCGGTGAGCGTGACTCCAACTTTAACCACGTTGATACGGGTAGCTATGATGCAGTAAACGACCGTGTAAGCAAGAGCCACCCGCTTTACAGTCAGTATATCAGCTATTACAACAGTATGGTATCCAACGTGCAGAAGCACTCCAAAGTACCGAGCTTCTTTGCAAAGTCTACTTCTAAGGCTCAGGACATTGAACTTGAGTGGAACGGCACAAACTATTCCACTACACTCACCGACACAAACAACGTGTTGGGTAATTATTCTTTTACCGCAAGTGAGTCGGGTATCAATTTCTCAGTGAGTGGTAATAAGTTGACTATTACCGCAAATAAAGCACCTACGAGTAAAGTAAGCATTAACGCTACAAAGAACGGTTCTGTCCGTAAGGGTGTTGTTGTTTGGTCTGACGGGGTGATTACACCCGGTTCAGGTATTCAGGACTTGTCTACCTTTGCCGCAGAAGTAAACGATCCCGTGAGGGGTTATCTCAATATCAAGGTCAGTTTAGGTTCTGCCAAAATCGTTAAGACCTCTGAGGACGGTAATGTTTCGGGTATTTCCTTTACTATTACCGGAAACGGTGTGAACAAGACTGTTAAGACGGGTTCTAACGGCGAAATCGTCATTGATAACCTTAGTCCCGGCAATTACACCGTTACAGAACAGTCTATCGGTTATTATGAGCCGCAGCAGTCCAAGACTGTAACGGTCGTGAGTGGACAGACGGCTTCCGTGAGCTTTAAGAACGTTCTCAAGAGAAGTGATTTGAAGGTCATTAAGACTTCCGAAGATAATATGAATGAGGGCGTGAAGTTCCACCTTTACGGCAAGTCCACTTCGGGACAGACCGTTGACCTTTTCGCCACTACCGATAAAAGCGGTGTGGCAATGTTCAAGAATGTGCTTGTAGGCACTAACTACACCCTTGAAGAAGTCGAAACCGCAGAAAGATATATCATTCCTGACAGTCAGGTTGCGGTTATCGAATGGGAAAAAGTTACCGAGAACGACTTTTATAACGAACTCAAGCGTGGCGATCTCAAGGTCGTAAAGACTTCCGAAGATAATATGGTTGAGGGCAT
>JAZORF010000031.1:0-9945 GCA_045656545.1 Acutalibacteraceae bacterium
GCTTTGTTAAACTTATGAATGAAAAGGCAAAGAATTTGGGTATGAAAGATAGCAGTTTCAATACCCCAATCGGACTTTTTGACGAAAAACAGTACACTACCGCAAGGGATTTGTTCAAACTTTATTCTGCGGCAATGAATATTGACTCTGTGGCAGAAATTTTGTCTCAAACCCGATACACTGTACCCGAAACGAATAAAAGCGGCACCCGTCTGCTCAGCACAACTACCCGACTTATTGACCGCACCACAAATTATTACTACAAATACACATTGGCAGGCAAAACAGGTAATTCCGAAAAATCGGGGCTTTGCATCGCATCTACTGCCGAAAGGGACGGCAAACGCTATGTTTGTATTCTTGCAGGATGTGACCCCAATGCAGAAAAGAGAATTGATTTTAGTGACTCAATAAGCCTTTACAAATGGGCATTTGGCAATTTTGAATACAAAACGGTTGTTTCAAAAGGTGAGCAGGTCTCTGTTTCCGCAAAGGTGGATTTATCTTGGGAAGTAGATAATATAACCCTTGTAGCAGGGGAGTCGGTAGTTGCCTTGTTACCAAAGGATGCCGACCTGTCTACTATTGAATATGTGGTAAAACTTGACGAAAAGGTTTTTGATGCCCCAATAAAGAAAAATGAAAAATTGGGCACTGCAAAAATTTACTTCACAAACCCCACTGATGAAGACAGTGAGCCAATCGGTGAGATAACTCTTCTTGCAGGTCAGGAGGTAGAGGGAAGTGTAGTGCTTCTCTTGTGGCGTTGGATTAGTGGTTTTATCGGCAATCCCTTTGTTATTGTGCTTTTTGTTGCGCTTGTAATCGCTTTTGTTGTTATGACAGTTATGGCAAATGTTAAAGCAAAGCGTGAGCGAAAGAAAAAACTTAGGCTTAAAAAGCGCTTGTAATAAAAAAACAGCATTTTTTACTATAAATATACAAAAATGTATTGCAAAACCGTATAGTTTATAGTACAATATATATGAAAAAGATAACTTTCTTGGAGGTAATACCCAAATGGCAATCAAGTTTATTGACAAATACGCAGCCGAATTTTTCGGCGCCGACGAATTAACAGGCATTTCTGCTCAGGTTAAACTGGCTCACGACCAACTTCACAGTGGCACAGGCTTGGGCAACGATTATATCGGTTGGGTTGATTTGCCCGTTAATTATGATAAAGAGGAATTTGCTCGTATTAAGGCAGCTGCTCAAAAGATTATTTCTGATACTGATGTGCTTATCGTTATCGGTATCGGTGGTTCATATCTTGGTGCCCGTGCCGCAATCGAGTTTTTAACCTCACCTTACTACAACAATCTTAAAAAAGATACACCCGACATCTACTTTATCGGCAACTCTATCAGCGGTGCTGCACTTAAGGATGTTATCTCTCTTTGCGAGGGCAAACGTGTATCGGTTAATGTAATTTCAAAGTCAGGCACCACTACTGAGCCTGCAATTGCTTTCCGCATCTTCCGCGATATGCTTGAAAAGCAGTACGGAAAAGAGGGTGCAAAGGGCAGAATTTACTGCACTACCGACAAGGCACGCGGCACTCTTAAAGAACTTGCTGATGCCGAGGGTTACGAATCCTTCGTTGTGCCTGATGATGTTGGCGGACGTTTCTCTGTTCTTACTGCAGTTGGTTTGCTCCCCATTGCCGTTTCAGGTGCCGATATTGATGCACTTATGGCAGGCGCCGCCGCAGCCAGAGAAAAATACAGCGTTTGCGATGTTGAGGCAAACGATTGCTACAAGTATGCTGCACTTCGCAACATCCTTTACCGCAAGGGCAAATCTATGGAAATGCTAGTAAGCTACGAGCCCCGATTTACTATGATGAACGAGTGGTTTAAGCAGCTCTTTGGCGAAAGCGAGGGCAAAGATAACAAGGGTATTTATCCAAGTTCAGTTATATTTTCTACTGACCTTCACTCTCTCGGTCAGTTTATTCAAGAGGGTGCCCGTACAATGTTTGAAACGGTTGTAACCTTCAACCAGACTGACAAGGACGTAACCATTCCTATGGCAGAGGATGACGGCGACGGTCTTAACTTCCTTGCAGGTAAGGATATGTCTTTTGTTAATCAGCGTGCTTTCGAGGGCACTGTGCTTGCTCATACCGATGGCGGCGTGCCTAATTTCGTAATCAATGTAGAAAAGCCCGACGCTTATAATTTGGGCGAACTTATCTACTTCTTTGAAAAGGCTTGTGCAATTTCGGGCTACATTCTCGGTGTAAATCCCTTCAATCAGCCCGGCGTTGAAAGCTATAAGAAGAATATGTTTGCACTGCTCGGCAAGAAAGGCTACGAAGCACAGAAGGCAGAGCTTGAGGCAAGACTGGGTAAATAATGGCAACTACATACTTTTAAGTATGTGAAAATATACAAAAGGAGTTTGGTTTTATGATTTCTTTAATTATTGGCAACAAAGGTTCAGGCAAAACAAAAAGGCTTGTTGAGTTAGTCAACGCCGCCGTAGATGCATCAAAGGGTAACGTTGTTTGCATCGAAAAAGGGCTGAAACTTACTTATGACCTTACTCACCGTGCACGACTTGTTAATTCAGAAGAGTACGGTATAGTCGGTTACGAAGCACTTTATGGCTTTATTGCCGGTATGTGTGCAGGCAACTACGATTTGACAGACATTTTCGTTGATGCAACCCTTCGCATCGGCGGTCGTGATTATAACGAGTTTGCAGATTTTATTGAAAAGTTGGCAGGTATGTGTGGTCATTCTGCAGCAAACATCACCTTCACAGTTTCTTGTGACGAGAGTGATATTCCTGCAAAGACATTCGAATTTGCTAAGAAAATCTAATCATTGCATACAAAATGCCCGACTTTTACTTCGGTCGGGCATTTTTTTTTGTTTAAAAGTTATATTTTGCAAAAACCACTTGACAAAATATAACTGAAATTATATAATTAACTTTGTTCGGAATGGGGTGTATTCTGTGGTTTTAGAGCTACGTTCAATTTTTATAACTGACGGCGCTAGCCAGAATATTGACCTTTCATTTGATTTCAGCGACACAGAGGTTAGCGGTTACTATCCTTTGTCATCATCGGTCAAGTTTGTCGGCGGTGTTTATAATCGCGCAGGTGCAGTCACTTTTGAAGGCACCGCAAGTTACGATTATGATGCCCCTTGTGACAGATGCGGCACCGATTGCGTTAAGCAAAACAAGGTTGAAATGTGCTACACACTGGTCACCTCTATGAGTAATGAAGAGCGTGACGATTATGTTGTTGTCGACAACTTTATGTTAGATGTTGAGTCGCTTGTCCGTACCGACGTGTTGCTTTCGCTACCAACCAAGCACTTGTGCAAACCCGATTGCAAAGGCTTGTGCAGCAACTGCGGTGCAAATTTGAACAAAGCACAGTGCAACTGTTCGGGTGAAGGAAATAATCCCTTTGCAGATGCGTTGTCAAAATTTCTTTAATTAAAAAATTACCATTTTATAAAGGAGGCGCTTAAGATGGCAGTACCAAAGAGAAAGACATCTAAAGCCAGAAAGAACACCAGACGCTCTAATGTATGGAAGATGGAAGCTCCCGAGCTCGTAAGATGCCCACAGTGCGGCGAATACAAGCGTCCGCACAGACTCTGCACCAACTGCGGTTATTACAACGGCAGACAGGTAATTGCAGAGAAAGCCTGATTGTTTTAGATGTACGTATCCCCACTATTAGTGGGGATATTTGTTTATTTAAAGGTTATAGGAGGTTGCCGAATGTCAGTTATTATTTCCAATGTTGTAAAAGGCTCTTATGCCGACAAAAAGCGCATAAAATCGGGCGATATTTTATATACAATCAACGGCAACTCCATTGAGGATGTGCTTGACTACCGCTTTTTTATCAGGGATAAGCATCTTGTACTAACTTTTGAGCGTGACGGCAAGATGAAAAAATGCGTTATCCGAAAAAAAGAAGAAGACGAAATCGGACTTGAATTCAACACCTACCTTATGGATAAACAGCGCAGTTGCAAAAACAAGTGCATTTTTTGTTTTATTGACCAAATGCCCAAGGGTATGCGCGAGACCCTTTATTTTAAGGATGACGACTCGCGAATGTCCTTTTTGTTTGGCAACTATATCACTCTTACTAACATAACCGAGCACGAGGTTGACCGCATTATCAAAATGCACATCAGTCCTATTAACATTTCGGTGCACACAACCAATCCTGAATTGCGCGTTCAAATGATGAAAAACAAATGGGCAGGGGATAGCCTTAAAATTTTGTATCGATTGGCAGAGGCAGGGGTAAAAATCAACTGTCAACTTGTTCTTTGCCCCGGCATCAACGACGGCGACGAACTAAAACGCAGTATTGCCGATTTAACCGCCCTTTATCCTGCAGTTACAAGCGTTGCTTGTGTACCTGTCGGGCTTACAAAATTTCGCGATGGCTTGGCACATCTTGTGGGGTATAACAAAGACACCGCAACAAACACCCTTGAAATCATTGAAAAAATGGGTGACGATTGTATCACAAAATATGGTGAGAGAATAGTTTTTGCATCCGATGAGTTTTATATCAAGTCAGGCAGACCTTTGCCAAAAAGTGAGTATTACGGTGACTATGACCAACTTGACAACGGAGTAGGATTGTGCTCTTTGCTCGAAGATGAATTCAATGGGGCTCTTGAAATGACAGAGGGCGCCGATTATAAATCTAACTGTACCATAGCAACAGGTGTGGCGGCAGCACCGCTTTTGACTCAATTTGTTGACAAGGTGCAAGAAAAATGGCATAATATTGAATGTAAAGTGGTGCCTGTTGTCAATGATTACTTTGGGCACGAAATAACAGTTGCAGGTCTTTTGACCGCAACCGACCTTATAAATCAGTTAAAGGGCAAAAATCTTGGTGACCGACTTTTGCTTCCCTCTGCAATGTTCAGAAGTGAAGGTGACGTCACCCTTGACGACTACTCATGCGAAGATATTGAGCAAGCACTTGGCGTTAAGGTTGTGCAGGTCTCAAGTGACGGATTTGAACTTTTAAACGCTATTCTTGATGTATAGTTAATAATGGCAAGATAGACTGATTTAAATTTGTGAAAGGAAAAAACTTATGTCTAAACCTATTGTTGCAATAGTCGGCAGACCAAATGTGGGTAAATCTACCCTTTTTAATAAACTTATCGGCCGCCGTTTATCTATTGTTGATGATACACCGGGCGTAACCCGTGACCGTATTTACGGTGATTGCGAGTGGCGCGACAAGACTGTTATGCTTGTTGATACAGGCGGTATCGAGCCCGAAAGTGACGATATTATACTCAGTCAGATGCGCCGTCAGGCAGAAATGGCTATTGAAACTGCATCGGTAATAATTCTTGTTACCGATTTAAAAAGCGGTGTTGTTGCTACTGACCAAGAAGTTGCCGCTATGCTTCAAAAAAGCGGTAAACCCATCGTACTGTGCGTAAATAAGTGCGATAAAATCGGCGATGTTCCTCCTGAATTTTACGAGTTTTATAATTTAGGATTGGGTGACCCCATTGCCGTTTCATCTGTTCACGGTAGTGGCACAGGCGATTTGCTTGACGCCGTCTTTGATAATATTTCTCAGTTTGACAGTGAAGAAGATGATGACCGCATTGCCGTTGCAGTTATCGGCAAGCCTAATGTGGGCAAATCATCTCTTGTTAACGCCATTTCAGGTGAAAACCGAGTAATTGTCAGCGATATTGCAGGCACCACCCGTGATGCCATTGATACTATTGTTGATAACGAATTCGGTAAGTTTAATTTTATAGATACTGCAGGTTTGCGCAGAAAAAGCCGTGTTACCGATGCCATTGAGCATTTTTCAAATTTGCGTGCAAAAATGGCAGTAGAGCGCGCCGATGTGTGTGTAATTATGATTGATGCTGTGGAGGGCTTTACCGAGCAGGATTCAAAGGTTGCAGGTCTTGCTCTTGAAGCAGGCTGCGGATGTATAATTGCTGTTAATAAGTGGGATGCCGTTGAAAAAGACGGTCATACAATGGACTCATACCGTAAAAAGTTGATGAATGATTTTGCTTTTATGAGTTACGCTCCCATTATATTTATTTCGGCAAAAACAGGTCAGCGTATCGACCGATTGTTCGAGCTTATCAAATATGTTCATACACAGAATACAATGCGTATCACAACGGGTATGCTGAACGACCTGCTTGCCGATGCAACTGCAAGGGTGCAACCCCCAACAGATAAAGGTCGCAGACTAAGAATTTATTATATTACTCAACCCTCTACAAAACCGCCAACATTTGTTTGTTTTTGTAACAGGGCGGACTTGTTCCACTATTCTTATCAGCGCTATATTGAAAATCAAATCAGGTCTACATTCGGATTAGAGGGCACACCTGTGCGCTTTATTATTCGCGAGCGTGGGGAGGGCAAATAATGCTTAATTATATTTTGTTGTGTCTCTTATCAGTGGCTATTTGCTACTTTGCGGGCGGTATTATGTTTGGTGTAATCATTTCCAAAATTACATCTCACGACGATATTCGAAATCACGGAAGCGGTAATGCAGGCGCTACCAATATGCTTCGTGTTTTAGGACTTAAAGCAGGCGTTATAACCTTTGTTTTTGATATGATAAAGTGCTTTTTGTCAATGATTCTTTGCAAGTATCTGATTATAATTCCCGCATCCCAAGGACTTGCGCTTAATATTGTTCTTCAGCCGCAAACAGTTCTCTATTATTGCGGATTTGCCGCACTTATAGGTCACTCTTTCCCTGTGCTTTTCAAATTTAAGGGTGGCAAAGCGGTTGCAGGTTCTTTGGGCGTGCTGCTTTGCCTTGATTGGCAGGTAGCACTGTCAGTATTGCTTGTGTTTGTAATTATTGTTGTGCTTACCAAAACTGTCTCTCTTGGCTCAATTATGGGCGCAATTCAGTTTATTCTTGCAAACTTCTTTGTATCAGACGGATTAACCCTTTTTCCCCGTCTTTACATCAATCTGTGTGGTCTCTTAATTGGCGGCCTTGTAATTATCCGCCATAAAGAGAATATTGCCCGTCTTTTAAAAGGCGAGGAAAAACCCATTAGTTTTAAAAGTAAGAAATAAGGAAGATATTATGGCAAAAATTACAGTTTTAGGTGCAGGCGGATGGGGTATGGCACTTGCCAACTCATTTGCATTTAACCACCATAATGTGACACTTTGGTCTGCCTTTGAATCAGAGGTAGAGCATTTAAAAGCCAACAGAGGCAACGAAAAGCTTTTAAAAGGCATCAAACTACACGATAGTATTGTTATTGACGGCGATATAAATTCTGTCGCAACAAGTGATATTGTTGTTATAGCGGTGCCGTCTTTTGCAGTGCGAAGCGTTGCCAAAAGTCTAAAATCGGTTATAACCGAAAAAACTGTTGTTGTTAATGTGGCAAAAGGTTTTGAAACCGAAACTCTTACACTTCTTTCAGATGTTATTGCCGATGAACTGCCCCAAAACCCTGTTGTAATTCTGTCGGGTCCCTCTCACGCAGAGGAGGTTGCTTTGGGTGTGCCCACATCTCTTGTTGCCGCTTGCAGTGACAAGGCCGTTGCACAATATGTGCAGGATGAACTTATCAGCCCTGTTTTGCGAGTTTATATTCACGATGATGTTGTTGGCGTTGAAATTGGTGGTGCCCTTAAAAATGTTATCGCACTTTGTTGCGGTATATGTGACGGACTTTCTTTAGGAGATAATACCAAGGCGGCACTTATGACTCGCGGACTTACCGAGATTGCTCGACTTGGCGTTAAAATGGGCGCAAAGGCAGATACATTTGCAGGCCTTACTGGAATGGGGGACTTGATTGTTACCTGTATGTCAATGCATAGCCGCAACCGTCGTTTCGGCATTTTAATCGGCCAAGGAGTGTCTGCCGACCAAGCGTTAAAGCAAATCGGTATGACTGTTGAGGGTTATCACGCCGCTGCGGTTATTGCCCGACTTTGTGAAAAATATGATGTTGAAATGCCTATTTCAAATCAGTGTTACAGCATTCTTTACGGCGATACTCCGCCAAAGGATGCAATCAAAAATCTTATGGGCAGACCCAAAAAATACGAAAACGAATCTGCTTGGATTGATTAAAAAACTGCAGTGCACAGCACTGCAGTTTTTTTAAATATCATAATCAAATAATTCCTTTGCAAACCAAACTGAATTGATGATAAACTCTTTACCGTTAAGATAGTTCAGTAATCCTGCATCGGTTTTAAAAGAAAAGCGCAGACGGTATGAGCATAACGCCTGATGAACGAATCCTTTTTTGCGGTCCTCTTTGTTCACTCCGTATTTGCCGTCACCAAGCAGTGAGTGACCAATAGAAGCAAGATGTGCCCTGATTTGATGAGTTCTGCCTGTCAGCAATTCAATTTCAAGCAGTGACAAATCGTTCTTATAATCAAGCACAGTGTATTTTGTTCTTATCAACCTGTTTGCGTCAGTCTTTTTGCCCGAAATATAAACCTGATTTTTATCTTCATTCTTTTCAAGGTAACCCTCTAATAACTCTGACTGCTTTTTCATTTTGCCGTGAACAACGCAAAGATAAAACTTGTCAAGTTCACGGGATTTGATTTTATCGTTAAGTATGCGCAATGCTTCGGCATTTTTTGCGGCAATTACAATGCCGCAGGTGTTTCGGTCAATTCTGTTTGCCAAAGCGGGTTTAAAGGAATTTTCGTTGTCGGGTATATATACACCCTTATTAAAAAGATAATGCTGCACACGCCAAATCAGAGTGTCTCTGTACTCGTTATTGTCGGGATGCACTGCCAATCCCTCAGGCTTGTTTAAAAGCATAATGTTGTCATCTTCATAAACAATTTGAATTTTGTCGGGCGCCGACGAAAATTCATATCTGCTTTTTGCAGGGGTAAGCACATCATCGTTAAGATAAATATCAATCACATCACCCTCGCAAAGCTTGTAGGCAATGTCTGAGCGACCTCTGTTTATTTTGATTTTTTTAGTTCTTATAGCCTTATACATTAACGATTTGGGCATATTTCCAAAGGCTTTGGTTAAAAATTTATCAAGCCGTTGCCCCGCATCGTTGTTTTTGACAATAATTTGCCTCAAAATACAAAAACTCCTTAAAAAAGACTTTAAATTGGAAACTTTATGATATATAATTGTAACATAACTGCAGATTGATTTCAAGGAGTATATAAATGTCTGTAAAAATTACGGGACCACATCAAGGTCATAGAAAAAGGTTAAAATCCCGATTTTTGAGTTCGGGGTTAAAGGACTTTGAAGACCACAATATAATGGAACTCTTGCTATTTTATGCATTGCCTTATAAAGATACCAACGAGCTAGCTCACAGAATAATTAACCATTTCGGTTCAATAGAAAAGGCTTTTGATGCAGAATTTGACAAACTTTGCGAGGTAGAGGGTGTTGGCGAAAATATAGCAACACTTATTAAACTTGTGCCTGAAATATCAAAGTTTTATTTAAAGCTTAAAAAGCAAGACCGTAGCAGGTTTAACAATATTGAAGAAATTGCAGAGTTTTTACAAGAACAGTATGTTTTTGATGATAGGGAAGCGTTTTCGATATTGTGTTTGGACGGTTCAGGCGGATTTTTAGGCTTTGAAAAAATGTCGGCAGGTACTGCCAATTTAACAGAGGTAAGCATTGTCAAAGCAATCGAGATAGCGGTGCGAAACAACTCTGCTTGCGTAGTTATTTCCCACAATCATCCGGGCGGCACACTGAATCCTTCATCCGAAGATATTATAACAACCAGACGGTTGTTAGACGCTTTTAAAGCCGTGCATATAGAGGTTAAAGACCACGTTATTGTAACGAAAAACAGTTTTTTATCCTTGATTAACACAAATCAGTATGGGTCTTTGTTTGATGAATAAAAAATGCCGACAGAAAGGGGTTGTATCCGTAAGGACACAACC
>JAZORF010000032.1:0-40543 GCA_045656545.1 Acutalibacteraceae bacterium
TCCCTCCGTCGCTCTTGATAAGCAAATATTCAGATTTAAGTAACTTACAACTTTATTAAGTTTTATAAAGTCATCTTGGCGGAGGAAGAGGGATTTGAACCCTCGCGCCGGTTACCCGACCTACTCCCTTAGCAGGGGAGCCCCTTCACCACTTGGGTACTTCTGCAAATTATATTGTTTTTTAAACTTATAGAGCCTGACAAAATTTATTTATCAGGCTCATAAGACTTTTGGCGGAGAGGATGGGATTCGAACCCATGTGCCTTTTGGGCAAACGGTTTTCAAGACCGCCTCGTTATGACCACTTCGATACCTCTCCGTATTCAAATGACAACTAGTATAATATCACAACCTAAAACCCTTGTCAAGTGAAAAATGCATAAAAATTACGGTGCACGGCAAAATAATTCTATATATCACAGGGGGCGGCTTATGATAGTAATGCTTATTCGCACGGCAATACTTTATCTTGCGGTAATAATCGGGCTGAGGATAATGGGCAAGCGGCAAATCGGTGATTTGCAACCAAACGAACTTGTTATCACCATTTTAGTATCTGAAATTGCCTCCCTGCCTATTCAAGATTCTACTCAACCTATGATAAACGGGCTTACTGCGGTGGCACTTCTTGTGGCTCTTGAAGTTATTCTGTCGGTGCTTGCAATGAAATCAGGCAGCGTGCGACGGCTTGTTAACGGCGGCCCCGTAATAGTAATCCGCCAAGGTGAAATTGACCAAAAGGCTATGGAAAACTTGCGCATAACAATGGACGACCTGCTTGCAAGTTTGCGCCAAAATCAGATATTTGACATAACCGAGGTGGAGTATGCCATTGTAGAGACCAACGGCAGTGTGTCGGTGATGCTAACTCCCGAAAACCGACCGGTGACTAACTCTGCGGCAGGGAAAATTATCAAAGACAACGGCTTGCCCACTCCTGTAGTGTGCGACGGCAAAATTCAGCGCCGCTTTATTGAGGCAATGAAAATAGAGCCTGAAAGGGTGCAGGGGATAATAGCATCCCGAAAACTGAAAAAGAGCAAAATTTTTCTTATGACACTTGACTCAAAGGGAAACTCCCGCATAATCGAAAAGGAGCAAAACAAATGAGGCGACTGATAGCGGCGGCAACACTTATTCTTTTTATTGCAATCAGTTGCACTGTAGGTCAAATTACTATTGGCACTTGCGGTGAAAAGATGAGCAAAATGCTTGACGAAGCGACAGATTTTGCTGAAAATCAGGAATTTGACAAGGCAAAAGAGCAACTTGAAAAAGCAGAGAAAGAATACTCCCGTCAGGAGTGGAAGTTGAGTTTTTTTGTTAATCACAGTCTTGTGGAGGAATTGGGAGAACAGTTGGCAGAGTTGCCTGCTCTTGCCAACAGTGAAGGCTCAGAGGAACTTTTATCCCATATAGACGGCGCAAAGATAAAAATTCTGCATATTATAAGGGACAACCGACTGTCACTTGCTAATATTTTTTGAAAAAGGGCAAAAAAACTTGACAAACCCCTTTGCAGAGTGATAGTATAAATGTATATGAAAACCGATGATTGAGAGTAGTAGTTTGCATCTGACACTTGCAGAGAGTTGTTGAGGGTGAAAATACAACAGTTGCAGTGCAAATGAATGGACTTAAGAGGGCAATCACAAATCGGCTTTTGCCGAAAGTATGAGCGCCGGTAGCCATCCGTTACAATGGCATCGCATTATTATGTGCGAGCAAAGTGCACCGCTTTTGCGGTGAATTTGGGTGGTACCGCAGGATTAACTCTTGTCCCATAATTTTGGGCAAGGGTTTTATTATATTCTGAGGTGATTTTATGAAACTGCTTACAAAACGATGGCGACTTTCATTAATTTAATAAGATAAACCACAACTTTAAGGAGTACATAAAAAATGAAAAACTACAGAGATTTTGATAATTATTTAAAGGAATTCCCCAACGAGCAAGGCTATTTCGGTGAGTTTGGCGGCGCATTTTTGCCAAAAGAACTTGAGCCTGCATTTAAAGAGGCAAACGACGCTTACGAGGCTATTTGTCATTCGGCACAGTTTATTAACGAACTGCGCCGCATCCGTAAAGAGTTTCAGGGCAGACCTACTCCTGTTTATCACTGCGAGCGTTTGTCAAAACTTTTCGGCAACTGCCAGATTTATCTTAAGCGCGAGGACTTAAATCATACAGGCGCACACAAACTTAATCATTGTATGGGTGAGGGTTTGCTTGCCAAATATATGGGTAAGAAAAAACTTATTGCCGAGACGGGTGCAGGTCAGCACGGTGTTGCTCTTGCTACTGCTGCTGCATATTTCGGTATGGAGTGCGACATTTATATGGGTGAGGTTGATATTGCAAAACAGCACCCCAATGTTATAAGAATGAAGATGCTTGGCGCCAACGTTATCCCTGTTACACACGGCCTTAAAACACTTAAAGAGGCTGTTGACGCCGCATTTGACGCCTATCTTAAAGAGTACGACAATGCGATTTATTGCATCGGCTCTGCTCTTGGCCCCCATCCATTTCCTAAGATGGTGCGCGATTTCCAGTCGGTTATCGGTATAGAGGCTCGCGAGCAGTTTTTGGAAATGACAGGCATTTTCCCCGATGCCGTTTGCGCTTGTGTTGGCGGCGGTTCTAATTCCCTTGGTATGTTTACTCCTTTCCTTGCCGACCCCGTTGACATTTACGGCGTTGAGCCTTTGGGCCGCGGTTCTGCAGTGGGCGACCACGCCGCAACAATGCAGTTCGGTACAAAGGGCAGACTTCACGGATTTGAGAGCTATCTGCTTCAGGACGAAAATGGCGAGCCCTTGCCCGTTTATTCTATCGCAAGCGGTCTTGACTACCCCGGTGTCGGCCCCGAGCACGCCTATCTGCGCGATGCAGGCAGAGTTAACTATGTAACCGCTTCTGATGAGGAGGCTATGGAGGCATTCTTCCTCCTTTCAAAGTACGAGGGCATCATCCCTGCTATCGAAAGCTCACACGCTCTTGCTTATGCAATTAAATATGCTAAGGCGCATAAGAGCGGCTCAATCCTTGTTTGTCTGTCAGGCAGAGGCGATAAGGATATTGACTACGTTTATGAAAACTACGGCTGCGGCGAGCAGTTTAATATTGAAAGATAATGTTGCAAAGGAGGGCGAAAGCCCTCCTTTTTTTAATGAAAAATGAAGTCGCTTCGCTAATGAATAATGTCGGTAGTCCCTACGGGACAAATTTATTGCTCGTAGGGGATAGCGCTTGTCCACATCCTGCAAAAAAGGGGTCGTCAAAGGTTGCCGACCCCTACAATTTCAATTATACATACAAGCAAAGGGGAATGATTTGTCAATTTTTGGACAAACTTAATAAAAAGCGGTTAAAGTTGAATTATTGTCTTGAAAAATGGTAAAGTTTGTATTAAAATATATTAGGTATGCTATACTATTGTTAATCAACCTTACGAAAGGATGTTAATTTATGAACACTCTTAACAAAAAAACTGTTGACGATATCGTCGTCAAGGGCAAAAAAGTGCTTGTACGTTGCGACTTCAACGTACCTCTCAAAAACGGCGTTATCACTGACGAAAACCGTATTGTAAAAGCACTCCCCACCATCAAAAAACTTATTGCAGACGGCGGCAAGGTTATCCTTTGCTCACACCTTGGCAAGCCGAAGGGCGAGCCTAAGCCCGAGTTGTCTTTGGCTCCTGTTGCCGAGCGTTTGGCTCAGCATCTTGGTCAGCCCGTTGTTTTCGCTGCTGATGACTGTGTTGTTGGCGAAAATGCCCGCGCCGCAGTTGAGGCTATGAAAGACGGCGACGTTGTTCTTCTTCAGAACACCCGTTATCGCGTTGAAGAGACTAAGAACGGTGAGGCTTTCTCAAAAGAACTTGCTTCTCTTTGCGAAATCTATGTTAACGATGCTTTCGGTGCCGCTCACAGAGCACACTGCTCAACTGTTGGTGTTACCGAATATGTTGAAACCAGTGTTGTAGGCTACCTTATGGGTAAAGAGCTTCAGTACCTTGGTAACGCTGTTGAAAATCCTGTTCGTCCCTTCGTTTGCATCCTCGGCGGTGCAAAGGTTGCCGACAAGCTCAGCGTTATTGAGAACCTTCTTAACAAGGCTGACACCCTTATTATCGGCGGCGGTATGGCTTACACTTTCATCACCGCTCAGGGTCACAAGGTTGGCAATTCTTTGGTTGACGAGACCAAGATTGACTACTGCAAAGAAATGCTCAGTCGTGCAGAGGAAAAGGGCGTAAAGATTTTGTTGCCCGTTGATAACGTTGCAACCAAGGCATTCCCCGATCCCATTGACGCTCCTATCGAGACTAAAGTATTTCCCGCAACCCTTATTGAAGACGGTTGGATGGGTCTTGATATCGGACCTGAAAGTGCAAAGTTGTTTGCTGATGCTGTTAAGTCTGCAAAGACTGTTGTTTGGAACGGACCTATGGGCGTTTCTGAGAACCCCAGCCTTGCAAACGGTACTGTTACCGTTGCTCAGGCTTTGGCAGATACCGATGCTATCACCATTATCGGCGGTGGCGACTCTGCCGCTGCAGTTAACAACCTTGGCTTCGGTGACAAGATGAGCCACATCTCTACCGGTGGCGGCGCTTCTCTTGAGTTCCTCGAGGGTAAAGAGCTTCCCGGTGTAGCTGCTGCTAACGACAAATAATTAAACTGCAATTTTATTCGGGAGGACTGCAAACGCCGTTCCTCCCGATTATAATGTTATGAATACCGAAAGGATGTTTGTTATGAAAAAATCTGTTCGTAAGGCCGTTATTGCCGGCAACTGGAAAATGAACAAAACCCCTGCAGAGACTACTGCTCTTATTAACGAGATGAAGCCCCTTGTGGCTGATGCAGACTGCGATGTTGTGCTCTGCGTTCCTTACATTGATATTGCCGCCGCAGTTGAGGCTGCAAAGGGCAGCAACATCAAAATCGGCGCCGAGAACTGCCACTGGGAAAAGAGCGGCGCATACACAGGCGAAATTTCTGCCGATATGCTTGTTGCCGCAGGTGTAGATTATGTTATCACCGGTCATAGTGAGCGTCGCACCTATTTTGGCGACACCGATGTAACTGTTAACAAGCGCACTGTTGCCGCTGTTGAGGCAGGTCTTACCGCTATCGTTTGTGTTGGTGAGTATCTTGAGCAGCGCGACCAGGGTGTTACCAATGAGTTGGTTGCAATGCAGACCAAGATTGCTCTTCAGGGCATCCCTGCAGACAAGCTCAATCAGATTATCATCGCTTACGAGCCTGTTTGGGCTATCGGCACCGGCAGAACTGCTACCGCTGACCAGGCACAAGAGGTTTGCGCTGTTATCCGTAACACCTTGGCAGAAATTTATTGTCCCAAGTGTGCAGAGGCAGTTACAATTCAGTACGGCGGTTCTATGAATGCAGGCAACGCTGACGAACTTCTTAGCAGAGTGGATGTTGACGGCGGTCTTATCGGCGGCGCATCACTCAAGGCTGCAGATTTCTCTGTTATCGTAAAGGCTGCAAGCAAATAATTCAATTCAAATCAGTAAAAACCGAACAAGGAGAAAATGATGAAAAAACCCGTTGTTCTTACTATTATGGACGGCTTCGGCATCAACCCCGTTAACGAGGGCAATGCCATATTCTCTGCCGCAACCCCCAACCTTGACCGCATTATGAGTGAAAATTCTGCCACCGCTATCGGCGCATCAGGTATGGATGTCGGTCTTCCCGACGGTCAGATGGGTAACAGTGAGGTTGGTCACACCAACATCGGCGCAGGCAGAGTTGTTTATCAAGAATTAACCCGCATCACCAAGTCTGCAAAAGACGGTGACATTTATTCTAACGAGGCTCTTTGCGGAGCCATTGAAAACTGCAAGGATAAGGATAGCGCCCTTCACTTTATGGGACTGCTTTCTGACGGCGGTGTTCACAGCCACATCGAGCATCTTTATGCTCTTGTTGATATGGCTAAAAAGGCAGGTCTTACCCGCGTTTATATCCACGCTTTGCTTGACGGACGTGACGTTCCCCCTGCATCTGCGGCAGATTTTATTGACGCTTGCAATGCTAAACTTAACGAAATCGGCGTTGGCAAAATTGCCACTGTTATGGGCCGTTTTTACGGTATGGACCGCGACAACCGTTGGGACAGAGTCGGTCTTGCATATTCAGCACTCGTCTATGGCGAAGGCAATCAGACCGCTGATGCCGCTGCTGCCGTTCGCGAGTCTTACAAGACTATTGACGGTGACGGCAAGTATCTGACTGATGAGTTTGTGCTTCCCACTGTTGTGGAGGGAACTGAGCGTATTAAGAGCGGTGACTCAGTTGTGTTCTTCAACTTCCGTCCTGACCGCGCACGCGAAATTACCCGTACCTTTGTTGATGACGACTTTAACGGCTTTGAGCGTAAAGGCGGCAGACAGGATGTTTACTATGTTTGCATGACTCAGTACGATGCATCTATGCCTAACGTTCAGGTTGCTTTCAAGCCTCAGTCACTTAACAATACTTTGGGTGAGTATCTTGCAAAGATGGGCAAAACCCAGCTTCGTATTGCAGAAACCGAAAAGTATGCTCACGTAACCTTTTTCTTTAACGGCGGACGTGAGGTTGAGTTTGAGGGTGAGGACAGAATTCTTGTTGCCTCTCCCAAGGTTGCAACCTATGATATGCAGCCCGAAATGAGCGCAGAGCCCGTTTGCGACAAGGTTGTTGAGGCTATCCAAAGCGGCAAGTACGACGTTGTTGTGCTTAACTTCGCCAACTGCGATATGGTTGGTCACACAGGCGTGTTTGATGCCGCAGTTAAAGCGGTTGAGACTGTTGACACCTGCGTTGGCAGAGTGGCAGAGGCTACTGCAAAGATGGGTGGCGTAATGCTTCTTACTGCCGACCACGGCAACGCCGACAGAATGGTAGATACCGACGGCTCCGCATTTACCGCTCATACCACCAATCCCGTACCCTTTGTGGTTATCGGTAAGGATTGCACTCTCCGCGAGGGTGGCAAGTTGTGTGATATTGCTCCCACCATTCTTAAGTTGATGGAACTTCCTCAGCCTGAAGAAATGGACGGCACTTCAATTATTCTTTAAGATTTGTAAAAGCCCTATGGGTGCTATCAGCACCCATAGGGCTTTTTGTGACGTTTGTTTTTTATATAACGAAAGATAGAATAAGGAAAAGTGATAATTTGAAAGTTGTATAGTAAAAGTGAACACCTCTCTGAATGTATTTTACCATTCACTCTTCGTTGTGTCCACTTTTACTATACAACTTTCCATTGTTCATTATTCATCATTCATTCTTCATTAAAAACTCCCGATTCAATTGAATCGGGAGTTTTGTTATCCTTTTAACTGTTCAAGCAATACGCCAATATCGTCTAAAATAACATCTGCCTTGTGGGGTGAGGCTTTTGCCATTGCCATATCGGTTTCACCGCTAAGCACCAACACAGTAGGAATTTCAGCATTTTTGCCGCAGGCAATATCGGTATAAAGCCTGTCACCGATAATCATAGTCTCCTCTTTTGCGGTGCCCCATTTATCGCGGGCAAGTTCAACCATAAGGGGACTGGGCTTGCCGATACCAACAGGGCGGCGGCCTGTGGCGTTATAAAGCATTTCACTTACCGAGCCACAGTCGGGCACATATCCGTACTCGGTGGGGCATACCAAATCAAGATTGGCGGCAAAGTAGGGCAAATCTTTATCCAGCAAAAGTATGCTTAAATCCTCAAGTTTTTTAAAGGTCAGTTCGGTATCAAATCCGCAAACGATGCAGTCGATACCATCTTGCCTTTCGTCTGTTATGTTAAGCCCTGATTCCCGCAATTCCTTTTTAAAAGACTGAGTACCTGACACAAAAATCAAAGTCCGATGAGCGTTAGCTCTTCGGACTTTGTTGTTATGCATTAGCGAGAAGTTGCAAATTATTCGGGCTTATAAAGCTCAACCAACTTCTCAAGGTGTGTTCTCTGCTCCTTAGCATTTTCTGCTGCCTTGTCAAACAAAGCCTCAGCACGCTCGGGGAATGAGCGGGTAAGAGAAGCGTATCTTGCTTCGCCAAGGATGAACTCCTTATAATCTGCAGTAGCAGGCTTGCTGTCGAGGGTAAGAGGATTCTTGCCCTGTGCCTTTGCAGCAGGATTGAAGCGGAACATATTCCAGTAACCGCAAGCAACAGCCTTTCTCATCTCGTTCTGGCAGTTAACCATACCACCCTTAATAGAGTGCATCTCACAAGGAGCGTAACCGATGATGAGTGAAGGACCGGGATATGCCTCAGCCTCTTGGATAGCCTTGAGGGTCTGGTTCATATCTGCGCCCATAGCGATTTGTGCAACATAGATGTAGCCGTAAGACATAGCAATCTCGGCAAGAGACTTCTTAGCGATAGCCTTACCTGCAGCAGCGAACTGTGCAACCTGACCAATCTGTGAAGCCTTAGAAGCCTGACCGCCGGTGTTTGAGTAAACCACGGTATCGAATACGAAGATGTTTACGTCGTTGCCTGAAGCAAGAACGTGGTCAACACCGCCGAAGCCGATATCGTATGCCCAACCGTCACCACCGAAGATCCAAACAGACTTCTTAGAGAGGTATTCTTTGCTTGCCAATACTTCGGGAGCAGTGGGGCAACCTTGTGCGGCAGCCTTTTCAAGCTCAGCAATCAAAGCATCGGTAGCAGCAACGTTTGCGTTACCATCTTCGTAAGTAGCAACGTAAGTTTCAGCAGCAGCCTTGAACTCGGCAGAAGCCTTGTCAGAAGCAGCCATTTCCTGAACCTGTGCTAACAAGCGGTCACGGATAGCCTTTTGACCAAGATACATACCAAGACCGTGCTCGGCATTATCCTCAAACAAAGAGTTAGCCCAAGCAGGACCCTGACCCTTTGCATTGGTGGTGTAAGGTGAAGTTGCAGCGGGGCCACCCCAAATGGATGAACAACCGGTTGCATTAGAGATGTACATTCTGTCGCCGAAGAGCTGAGTTACGAGGCGAGCATAAGCGGTTTCTGCACAACCTGCGCAAGAGCCGGAGAACTCGAGCAAGGGCTTCTTGTACTGGCTGGTGATAACGTTCATAGCAGGGCTGATGTCATTCTTCTCAGAAACGTTGGCTACGCAGTAATCAAATACTTCCTGCTCTGCCATCTGGCTTTCACGAGATACCATCTTAAGTGAGTTGGTGGGACATTCGCCGATACATACGCCGCAACCCATACAATCCATGGGAGATACAGCGAGGGTGTACTTGTAGCCGGTCTTGAAGATGGGCTTAGTACCGAACTTGGTGTTTGCAGGTGCTGCAGCAGCCTCTTCCTCAGAAAGAGCGAAGGGACGAATTGTAGCGTGGGGGCAAACAAATGAGCACTTGTTGCACTGTGCGCAACTTTCTGCATTCCACTCGGGAACGAGAACTGCAACGCCGCGCTTTTCGTAAGCAGATGCACCCTGTTCGAAGGTACCGTCTGCACAATCTTCGAATGCAGATACAGGCAGTGAATCGCCATCCATCTTACCAACGGGGAACATGATGCCGTCGACCATCTTAACGAGCTTGTCGGGACCTTCTGAAGCAGCAGGAGCAGCATCGTCAGCGATGGTAGCCCAAGAAGCAGGAACGTCAATCTTAACGAATGCGGTTGCGCCGGCGTCGGTAGCCTTTTCGTTCATCTCAACGATTTCTTTACCCTTCTTCATAAACTTCTGGGCTTTTTCTTTCATATAACCGATTGCTTCCTCAGCGGGAAGAACCTTTGAAAGTGCAAAGAATGCAGACTGAAGAACAGTGTTGGTACGCTTGCCAAGGCCGATTTCTGCGGCGATGTCGATAGCGTTAACGGTGTAAAGCTGAATGTTGTTTTGTGCGATGTAACGCTTTGCATCAGCAGGCATATTCTTCTCAAGCTCTTCCATATTCCACTGGCAGTTGATAAGATATACACCGCCGGGCTTAACGTCGTTAACCATCTTGTAACCCTTCATTACATAAGAGGGGTTGTGGCAGGCAACAAAGTCAGCCTTGTTGATGTAGTAGGGGCTCTTGATAGGCTTGTCACCAAAGCGCAAGTGAGAAATGGTGATACCGCCGGTCTTCTTAGAGTCATACTGGAAGTATGCCTGAACATACTTGTCGGTGTGGTCACCGATAATCTTGATAGAGTCTTTGTTAGCACCTACGGTACCGTCACCGCCAAGACCCCAGAACTTGCACTCGATGGTGCCGGGAGCAGCAGTGTTGGGAGCGGGCTTCTCTTCAAGTGAAAGGTTGGTAACGTCGTCAACGATACCGATGGTGAACTGCTTCTTAGGCTCGTCCTTCTTAAGTTCGTCATATACAGCGAATACGCTTGAAGGAGGAGTATCCTTTGAACCGAGACCGTAACGGCCGCCGATTACAGTAGCAGTTTTGCCGGTTGCAGCAAGAGCGGCAACAACGTCAAGATAAAGGGGCTCGCCCAAAGAACCGGGTTCCTTAGTACGATCAAGAACTGCAATTTTCTTTGCGGTTGCAGGAATGGCCTCTGCAAGTTTTTCAGCAGAGAAAGGACGATACAAACGAACCTTTACAAGACCAACCTTTTCGCCTGCAGCGTTAAGGTAATCAATAACTTCTTCTGCAACGTCGCAGATAGAGCCCATTGCAATGATAATGCGCTCTGCATCGGGTGCGCCGTAGTAGTTGAAGAGCTTGTAGTCGGTGCCAATCTTAGCATTAACCTTGTTCATATATTCTTCAACGATAGCGGGCATTGCATCATAGTACTTGTTGCAAGCCTCACGGTGCTGGAAGAAGATATCGCCGTTTTCGTGTGAGCCGCGCATTACAGGGCGGTCAGGATTAAGAGCACGCTTGCGGAATGCTTCAACAGCATCCATATCGGTCATTTCCTTAAGGTCGTCAAAGTCCCAAACCTCGATCTTCTGAAGCTCGTGTGACGTACGGAAGCCGTCAAAGAAGTTGATGAAGGGAACGCGGCCCTTGATAGATGCCAAGTGAGCAACTGCACCAAGGTCCATAACTTCCTGAGGATTGCTCTCTGCAAGCATTGCGAAACCGGTTTGACGGCATGCATATACGTCAGAGTGGTCGCCGAAGATGTTAAGAGCGTGGCTTGCTACGCAACGTGCAGATACGTGGAATACGCAAGGCAACAACTCACCGGCGATTTTGTACATGTTAGGAATCATCAACAGCAAGCCCTGTGATGCGGTGTAGGTGGTGGTCAAAGCACCGGCTGCCAGTGAACCGTGAACGGTACCGGAAGCACCTGCTTCAGACTGCATCTCTACCACGTTAACGGTGGTGCCGAAGATGTTTTTCAGACCGTTTGCTGACCACATGTCAACATAGTCTGCCATGGGGGATGAGGGAGTAATCGGATAAATACCGGCTACTTCTGTAAACGCATAGGACACGTGTGCCGCAGCGTTATTACCATCCATTGTTTTCATTTTTCTTGCCATTTTGGATTGCTCCTCCTTAGAAAAGAAATTTATTGGTATTACTATGGGGGTAACACAAGATTACCGACATATTTACATACACATATATATTAACACTTTTAGCCCTCTGTGTAAATAGGTATTTTGATTAAAAATGCACAAACTTTAAGGAAATTTACAGTAAAAGAGGCAAAAAACACAAAAAATGGCACTATTGCCTAAAGGGAACAGGATTTTGCGAAGCAAAAGACGAAACCGATAACACTCATAATGATAAATCCAACGCTCTGCTATAAATCGCGTCTGTAGGGAACGGATTTATCCGTTCCGTTTCGGAATGCATAAATGCATTCCCTACAAGGCGCGGTATATTTTCGGAATGTGGTGGGTGTCGTCTGCCTTGGCTCCCTCTGATGAGGGAGCTGTCATTTTGCCAAAAATGACTGAGGGAGAGAAACTGTCCGTTGTTGACAAATCACTACGGCGGTGGTAAAATTTACACATATTTATTCGGGAGGCATTGTAATGAAAAAGATACTGTCTGTGGCACTTTGTTTAGTGCTCATATTCTCTGCTCTGCCCGTCTTTGCAATAACTGCAAGCGCGGCAACAAGCGGCTATTATACCTATACCGTATCAAATGGTGAGGCGACTATTACCGGTTGTAATACAAGTATTAACGGTGACATTGCTATCCCTGATAGCCTTGGTGGATATCCTGTAACCAGTATTGGTTATCGTGCTTTCTCTGATTGCACCTCTCTCACAAGCATTACTATTCCCGACAGCGTAATAAACGTTGGTGACGCTGCTTTCCATAGTTGCAGCAGTCTAACCAGCATTACTATCCCCGACAGCGTAATAAGCGTTGGTGAATGGGCTTTCGGATATTGCACTTCTCTCACCAGCGTCACCATTCCCAATAGCGTAACCAGTATTGGTAGCTATGCTTTCTATAATTGCACCTCTCTCACAAGCGTAAATATTAGTGATATAGCCGCTTGGTGCAATATAAATTTTGACTATCTAACTTCCAACCCCTTATATTATGCCGAAAAATTATATTTAAACGGCGAATTAGTAACTGACCTTGTTATTCCTGACAGTGTAACAACTATTGGTAAATATGCTTTCCAATATTCCACCTCTCTCACAAGCATCACTATTCCTGACAGTGTAACAACTATTGGTGGCTATGCTTTCTACGGTTGCAGCTCCCTCGTTAATATCACCATTCCCGACAGCGTAAGAAGTATTGGTGAATGGGCTTTCGAAGAATGCACCTCTCTCACAAGCGTAAATATTAGTTATATAGCCGCTTGGTGCAATATAAATTTTGTCAATTACGCTTCCAATCCCTTATATTATGCCGAAAAATTATATTTAAACGGCGAATTAGTAACTGACCTTGTTATTCCTGACAGTGTAACAACTATTGGTAAATATGCTTTCTCTGGTTTCACCGCTCTCACAAGCATCACTATTCCTGATGGTGTAACAAGTATTGGTAGCTCTGCTTTCGAAGATTGCACCTCTCTCACCAGCATCACCATCCCTGACAGCGTAACAAACATTGGCAATTATGCTTTCTATAATTGTACCTCTCTCAAGAAAGTATACTATAGAGGCGACAAGTCAGACCGAAACAAAATCAACATTGGTAGCTATAATTCACCATTAACCAATGCGTCTTGGTATTATAACAGTTGTATCGGCACGGCGTATCATACCTATGACAATGTTTGTGACCCTGATTGTAACGAGTGTGGTTTGATTCGCTCTGTTCCTGACCATATTTACAGCGGCATATGTGACCCTGATTGTAACGAGTGCGGTTTGATTCGCTCTGTTCCTGACCACGTATATAACAATGCTTGTGACACAGATTGTAATGTATGCGGTAACATTCGCGAGGTTCCTGACCATATCTATGACAACGATGATGACGCCGACTGCAATGTTTGTGGCGATATTCGTGAAATAGCACCAAAAGAGGGTTGGGTACTTAATAGCAACAACTGCTGGCTTTACTATGTAAACAATATAAAAGCAACAGGTTGGCAGTATATTGGCAACGTTTGGTACTATTTCAACACCGATGGCATAATGCAATCAAACTGGCAGTACATAAACTACAATTGGTACTATTTTAATGGCGGCGCAATGGTCACCGGCTGGCAATATATAAACAATGTTTGGTACTACTTCGGCGAAGGCGGAAATATGCTCACAGGTTGGCAGTACCTCGGCTCTACTTGGTACTTCTTTAACGAAGGTGGAGCAATGGTCACCGGCTGGCAGCTTATCGGCGGCACCTGGTACTACTTCCACGCAGGCGGAAATATGGCAACGGGCTGGTTGCTCCTGGGCAACACTTGGTATTATTTAGCCCCCGGTGGTAATATGGTGACAGGTTGGCAAAATATCGGCGGCACCTGGTATTACTTTAATGCAGGCGGCGATATGGCAATAGGTTGGTTGCTCCTTGGCAGCACCTGGTATTATTTAGCCCCCGGTGGTAATATGTTGACAGGCTGGCAACTTATCGGCGGAACTTGGTATTACTTTAATGCAGGCGGCGCCTGGGTAGCATAATAACAAATAAATAAGGGCAGCTTTAAGCTGCCCTTTAATTTATTCCAATGAACTTAATATCAAATGCGACCTACCATCAGAGTGGATTTGAATGGTAACTGTTTCAACATTGTTAATATCGTTTTCCTCGATTAAAATTACGGTGTTGTCATCAAGGTTTTTATGACCGTTTTAAGTTCTTTGATGCACCCTTACCTAATATAAAACCAAGCCTTGTTGACAAAATGTAAAATATAGGTTATTATTACTGTGATTTCTTATATTGAGAGGAGCTTATTTTATAATGACAGACGACCCTGGGCCTAATAGTATCATCTGGCAGATAGTATTGCTGTTTTGTTTGATACTGATTAACGCATTCTTTGCAATGAGTGAGATTGCCATTATCTCTCTCAACACTAACAAAATGGCAAAAATGGCAGAAGATGGTAATCGTAAGGCTAAAAAAATATTAAAGCTTACCGATGACTCATCCCGTTTCTTGTCCACCATCCAAATCGGTGTAACCCTTGCAGGCTTCTTGACCTCTGCAAGCGCCGCCACCAGCTTTTCAAAAACGCTTGCTAATTGGCTTGTTGAAATTGGCAGTATAACCGATAATGTGGCACTTTCCTTTATAGACGGCGCATCAGTGGTTATTATCACTGTTATTATGTCATACTTTTCATTGGTTTTGGGCGAACTTGTGCCAAAGCGCATAGCAATGCACAATCCTGAAAAGGTGTCCTTTGCCGTTGTGGGTGCACTTGGTTTTATCAAGGCAATTTCCCGTCCTTTTGTGGCGGTGCTTTCGGTATCTACCAATCTGGTACTCCGCCTTTTTGGTATTGACCCCAACAAAGAGGAAAAGGCGGTTACCGAGGACGAAATTCTGCTTCTTGTTGATGCAGGTGAAGAAACGGGCGCTATTGAAGAAAATCAGGCTGAAATGATAAACAATATCTTTGAGTTTGACGATATTGTTGCATCCGAGGTTATGACCCACCGCACCGATATGGTTGCCGTTGACCTTAACGACAGCACCCTTGACGATGTTGTTAAGTTGGCTATTACCGAGGGTTGCTCCCGTATCCCTGCTTATGACGGAGATATTGATGATATTAAGGGTATTATATATGTTAAAGACCTGCTTAAATATGTAGGTCACGACTTACCGAAGGGTGAACTTGGCAGTCTGCTTCGCAAGGCACACTTTGTGCCCGAAAGTAAGCGTTGCGGTGAGCTTTTTACCGAAATGACCGAAAAGCATCTGCAGATGTGCATTGTGTCGGACGAATACGGCGGCACCGCAGGTCTTGTTACAATTGAAGATTTGCTTGAGTCCATAGTTGGTAATATTCAGGACGAGTATGACGACGAGGATGAGGATAATATCGAGCAGATTGACGAGACTACATTTACCGTTGACGGCACCGCTTTGGTTGACGAAATATCCGATCTTCTTGATACCGAATTGCCCGAGGGTGACTATGATACGGTTGGCGGCATGATAATGTCAATTATCGGCAGAATCCCCGACGAAAACGAAAATATTTCTGTAACCGTTGCAGGTTGCGAATTTACCGTTGAGGGCGTCAGTGAGCGCCGCATCGAGCGTGTAAGAATTGAAAAGTTACCTCAAACCGAAGAGGAAGATGAATAAAGATTAAAAAGCAGAAAGTACAAATCGTACTTTCTGCTCTTTTTATTACAATATATATGCACCGTAGGATTTTAATTTTGCTCGCAGAGTATCGGTGTCAACGGTGTGCACATCACCATTACACATAGCCGCCGCAATGCCTGCTGCCTCACCGGTGCAAAGGCAGGGTGGCATAACCCGAACGCTTGCCTGAATGTAGTTGTCGCAGGATATAGGCCTGCCAGCAACCAACAGATTTTTGATACCCTTAACGGCAAGACTGCGGTAGGGTATACCGTGGGATTCACCCTTGTCGTAATGGGTGCCTATATACTTTTTAACATCGGCGGTGTTGCCGTTCTTTTCGGGGTGAAAATCTATATAATAACTGTTGCGTGCAATTTCATCCTCAAAGGTGCGGCGTGCCAAAAAGTCATCAATGGTCAGCACATAGTCGCCCACAACGCGCCTTGACTGGCGCACGCCCATAAGGGGAGCGGTCTGCACCACAAAGGAGTTGCCAAAGGCAGAGGGATAAAACTCCTTTAAGGCTCGGCAAAAGGCATCGGCAATCCTGCGACCCTCTGCATAAGCCTTTGAGATTTCTTCTGCCGAGGTAGCATCAAACCACAGGTGGCCTGCGTTAAAGCCTAGCGTGTTTTCGCCGATAAAATCAAGGCAAAGGTGCGTGTCGGTAATTTCGGGGTATCTGCCGCTTGCTAAAATTGCGTGAATGGGGCTGTCGGGCTCGCCACCGTAAATTCGGGTGTGGCGCTTGTACTCCTCACCGTCAACGTTGGCAATGGTGAAGCAGTGGGTAGAGGGCTGCTTGTCACCCGTGTTCATAATTTCTGCCCCTGCCTCGTAAGCCAAAAGGGCATCGCCTGTGCAGTCGATAAAAACGTCTGCCTCGACGGCAATAAGTCCTTCTCTGCCTACGGCGATAATACGGCGAATGGTGTCACCATCTTTTTCGGCGGTGCAAATACGGGTGTCAAAAAGCACGTCCACGCCGTATTTCTCCATAAGTGAGTCATAAATCAGTTTAAGCTGTTCGGCGTTTATGGGCACCCAGTCAATCATATCTTTAGGAAAATTCATACGCTCTTTAAGTGCCTCAAATATCTCTTGCGCCATAGAGCGATAAACAATCTTTTCTTGGTCAGAAAATGGACACCATGCAGGCACGAGCCCCATTGTGCCCATACCACCAAGGGCGCCTGTGGCCTCTATAAGCAGGGTGCGCTTGCCCTCTCTTGCCGAGGCGGCTGCGGCAGTACAGCCTGCAGGGCCGCCGCCGCACACGACGGTGTCATAGCCTGATATTACTTTTGCCTCAGCCGTAAAAGAAATTTTACTCATTGATAATTCCTCCTTGCGAGTTTTAGTGCACTTTGGTGCAATTTATTTAATTTTAACACATACCTTTTTAAAATTCAATAAGAAAAACCTCTTTTTACTTGTGATATGCACCTCCAAAAGTGTCTAACTTTTGGGGTGCATATCACACACGGGGACGGTTCTATTGTGTTTGTGCCGACACAGCAAAATACTAACCCCGAAAGAGCAAGTTTGACTTGCTCTTTTTTGTCGCCTAAAATCAACCCTTGGGGCAATACTTTTCAATTCATGCAACCGTCAGGTTGCAATTGATTATGATTTTTGGTATAATAATATCAACAACAACAATGCTGAAAAAAGGGGGGGCTGACTGTGGATGAGCGGATGACTCTTTTAATGGAAAAGGCAAGGCGATTACCTTTGACACCCGGTGTCTATATTATGAAGGACAAGTCGGGCAAAATCATATATATCGGCAAGGCAAAGGCACTGCGCAACCGCGTCAGTCAGTATTTCGGCAGTGGTGAGCATCACGCCGAAAAGGTACGGCAGATGGTCTCTCGCGTTGAGGATTTTGAATACATCCTTTGCAGCAGCGAGATTGAGGCGCTTATGCTTGAATGCTCCCTTATCAAACAGCATATGCCAAAGTATAATATTTTGCTTAAGGATGCCAAGGGTTTTCATTACATTCGGGTAAGCAATCCTCCTTGGCGCACCGTAAATGCCGTCAAGCAGATTGCCGATGACGGTGCTGAGTATCTTGGTCCCTACTACTCTTTATACAGCGTATCCCGTGCGGTTGATGCCGCCAAAAAAGCCTTTAATTTGCCTCAGTGCAGCAAGCAGGGTAAGGATATGAACAAGCGTGGCGTCAAGCCTTGTCTGAACTACCATATTGGTCAGTGCTCCGCTCCCTGTTGCTACGGAAAAATCAGTGAAGCGGATTATGAAGAATCGGTGCAGGGCGCCCTTGACTTTTTGCGAAAAGGCTCCTCTGCCGCCATAGCCGCCTTGACTAAAGAAATGGAGCAAGCCGCTGACCGCCTTGATTTTGAGCGCGCCGCAAGGCTTCGTGACCGCATTGCATCAATGCGTGCAATGAGCACTAAGCAGAAGGTGGTGTCTAAAGAGGTGAAGGAGCAGGATGTAATTGCTCTTTCAAGCGCACCCGAAAAGAGTTGTTTTCAGGTTTTCGTTTTCAGAGACGGCAGTCTGTGTGACACCCGTCGTTTTGTGGTGGATAGCATAGAGGATGCTCCCTCTGCCCGAGCAGATTTTATATTGCAACTCTATTCAGGCGGCAGTGAAATTCCTCCTCGCATCAGTTGTGACGGCGATGTTGCCGATGTGGAACTGCTTTCTCAGATTCTTACTGAACAACGGGGTAAAAAATGCTCTATCGTTGTTCCCCAAAGGGGTGAGCAACATTCTCTTACCGAGTTGTGCCGTCGAAACGCCGCTGAGTATCTTGCCGAGATTTTAAGCCGCAAGGGGCACGAAACGGCAGGCCTTGACGAGCTTGCCCGTCTGCTTGGCATGAGCAACCCACCCGAATTTATTGAGGCATACGACATATCTCACACCGCAGGTGACGAAACGGTGGCAGGTATGGTTGTCTTTAAAAACGGCGCTCCATACAAAGAGGGGTACCGCAAGTTTAAAATTGAAAACTATCAAAATGACGACTGCGCTTCTATGGCAGAGGTAATTATGCGCCGGCTGAATGAGTACGAAAAACACCGTGGTGACGGTGACTATTTTGGCAAACTGCCCGATTTGATACTTCTTGACGGTGGCAAAGGTCAGGTGGCGGCAGTGTCTCCCATTATCAAAAAGGCGGGCTATGATATTGCCCTGTTCGGTATGGTTAAGGATGACAAGCATCGTACCCGCGCTATCACTGATGAGGGGGGCGAAATCGCCATAAAAGCCACCCGAAGCGCATATAACCTTGTTTATGCTATTCAAGAAGAGGTGCACCGTTTTGCTATCGGCTACCATAACCGCCGCCGTAAAAAGAAGATGCTTGGCTCATCCCTTACCGCTATTGATGGAGTGGGGGAGACTCGTGCAAAGCAACTTATGGCTCATTTTGGCACGGTGACGGCTATATCTACTGCAGAACTTGAGGATTTGATGCGAGTTAAGGGTATGACCGAGCCGGTGGCAAAAAATGTGTACAACTATTTTAACAAAGGTGACTAATATGGGCAAAGAAGTAAAAACAAATGCGATGCGGATTCTTGACCGCCTTAAAATAAAATATGAAATTAACCTTTACACCTGCGAGGAATTTATTGACGGTGTGACGGTGGCAGATATGCTGGGGCAACCCTACGAACGCTCCTTTAAAACCCTTGTGGCAGTGGCAAAAAGCGGTGAGCATTATGTTTTTGTTATTCCTATTCACAAGGAACTTGACCTAAAAAAAGCCGCCGCAACGGTTGGTGAAAAGTCGGTTGCCCTTATCCCCGTAAAAGAGATTACGGCGCTAACTGGATATATCCGCGGGGGATGTACTCCCATCGGAATGAAAAAGCAGTTTAAGACGGTTATTCACTCTTCCGCAAAGGATTTTGAGCAGATTATCATAAGCGGCGGCAGAATAGGCGCGCAGATATTTTTGGCACCCCTTGATTTAGCCAAAGCCGCCAACGCCCAATTTGCAGAGATTATATTTTAAGAAAAAAGACTTGGAGAGATTGAATTCTCGCCAAGTCTTTTTAACTAAATGATTGCTTTGCAACCGCTAAATTATGCTTCGCATAGCTAAATTTTACTCCGTAAAGTTAAATTATGCTTCGCATAGCTGGGTGAAACCCAATTTAGCTCTGCAAGAATTTAGCTGAAAATTTGTTCTCAAATTTTCACAGTCAGGGGGCCTCTGCACTTGGGGCAAGAGGCGGAGTGGACTCCCTTTTTGCGAGGGAATCGGATTATGGCTTTGCAGTGGGGGCAAACCATATATTTTCGCTCTTTGTCGGTCAAATTTTTGAAAAGCACCGATAGGTGATTTTTTACGGGCGCCCACCAAATCAAGAATTTGCGCTCTTCCTCCCGGCGCGCGTACACATTCTTTGACAAAATGCGAAAGATAATATAAACAAATAGCGCGGATAAAAGCAGAGCAAAGACTGCTTCAATAACAAGGCTTTTTGTTATTGCCCAGACTATACTGCGCACAACGCCAAGCAAAAGATAGGCAACGGCAAGCCAAAAGGTGAAACGGTCAAAACCGTTGCGCCCAAACATAAAACGGGCAAGAGCCTCTTTAATTCTCCAAAACATAATTATTCACTCCTGAGTGCTTCAACAGGGTCTTTGCGGGCGGCAATTTTAGAGGGAATAAGACCTGAAATAAAGGTAAGCACCATACTGATTGTAACAAGAATTGCGGCGGCGCCTGCAGGCAAAATTGCATTGATGGTTTCAATGCCTGTAAGGGCGTGAACAATGGTGTTGATAGGTATGCAAAGCAGCAGTGTGGAGCCAATGCCTATTATACCCGAGGCAAAGCCGATAATAAGGGTTTCGGCATTGAATACACGGGAAATATCCCGCTTGGATGCGCCGATTGCACGCAGTACACCGATTTCCTTTGTGCGCTCCAAAACAGAGATATAGGTGATGATGCCAATCATAATTGATGAAACAACAAGGGAAATGGAAACAAAGGCAATAAGCACATAGGTTATAGCGTTGATAATGGTGGTGAATGAAGACATAACCTGCTTCATAATATCGGTGTATGCAATTTTATCCTCTTCCTCAACCTTGTCGTTGTATTTGCCGATTATGGCATCAATAGCTTCTTTATCCTCAAAGGTAGCGGCAAAAATATTGACAGAACTGGGCATTGCCATATCCACATAGCCCAACTTTTTAAGGTTAGAGTCATAGTCGGCGTCGGAATATTTGTCGGCAAAAAGGGTGTCGTACATAGGAAGCAGTTTTTTGTCCTCAACACCGTCGAGCATTGCGGCGGCTTGTGAGTCGGGTAGCATTGCCAACTGTGCCATTGATTGCTGAGCGAATTGGGCTGCTACCGCCTTTTTAATGCCGTCGGAAACATAGCCGTCAATTGTGGCTTGGTCAAGGTCGGCAATATATTCTGCCGCCTGTTCGGTGCTCATTCCCATTTGGCTTACTGCCGCCTGAATGAGCATATTTTTCTTGTCTTCTATGCTCATACCTTCAAGTTGAGTTTTGGTGGTAGTTTCAAGGTATTCTTCATCGGCAACCGACATTACCTGACGGTAAAATGCCGCTTTTTCACCCACTGACAAAGAGGCAAGATGCTCCTTGATTTCGGCAAGTTTCTGCTCATCGGTAAGGGTAGCCTTGGGCATAAAGGGTTTGCCTGTTAAAACATCGGTATCGGGGTTTTTAATCTGATTTTTAACAAGTTCACTCTTGTTGGCTTTGTCAACAATATACTCGGTAAGTGCAGGAGTATAACCGATAGTAGAACTGCGAAGCATAGCGCTTGATGCGTCAGGATTTTGGCGGATAATACCTGCTATTTTAATGTTAATACCCTCGTCGTACAGATAGTTAAGACCTGCTTCACTGCTGTCAAGGTCGATATATTCACCGCTTTCGTTATTGTAGGAATAGCGGTCGCAAGAGGGAACAAGACGGAAGGTTTTGCCGCAAATTTCCTTATAACTCCAACTTTGCTCTTTAATTTCAAGAGTTTCACCGGCAGAGGATTTTTCAATATCTTCACGAAGTTGGTCAACTGTTTTAAGACCTAATGCATAAAGACAAAGGTCACTGATTTCGTTGTTTTGGTCAACAACAAGCACCACCTCGTTGTACTTGGTGGGCCAACTGCCGTAAATCACATCGTACTGCTCTTTAAGAAGGCCGTTTACAGTGTTGGATTTTTCGCCTGACAGAAGTTCTGTCCAAATATTCATTGCGGCAAAACTATCCATGGCACTGCCCGACATACCCGGCATACTTGGCATACCTGCCATTCCCGACATTCCGTTCATATCAATGCCGTAAACATCGGTAATAAGGGTTCCCATATCAGCCTTTACAACCTTACCGTTGGTATCCTTGGTGTAAATGTTAAGGTCAAGGTCATAACTGTATTCAACAGAGGTAACAAGTTGGTCAAGACCTGTTGCAGAGCCTGATTTAGTCTCTTTATCCAACCATTTTTTGAATTTTTTAAGATTGTTTTGCTGAACCTTAGTGTTGTTAAGGGCATTAACAAGCTCGTGCATAACAGTGTTGCCGTAAACCTTGTCAAGCTTATGAGTAACCTCTTTGTCACCTGCCTGCATAAGTGCCGACAAAAGTTCGGTGGCATCCATAGTTTCTGCTTGAATAGAAATGGGGTAAGAACTAAGGGTGTCCTTTTGCACCGAGTCAATATAGGCGTTAACGCCTGTGGACAGGGCAAGTATAAGGGCAATTCCGATTATACCGATACTGCCTGCAAAACTGGTCAAAAAGGTGCGTGCCTTTTTGGTAAGCAGGTTGTTGAAAGAAAGGGAAACGGCAGTGAAGAAGGACATAGAGGGTTTCTTTTGCACTTTTTCTTCTTTCTTTGGAGCCTCTTCTTCCTCGTCGTAAGGGTTAGAGTCGTCGGTTACCTCGCCGTCAAGCAGACGGATAATGCGGCTTGAATAGGTGTCTGCCAATTCGGGATTGTGGGTAACCATAATTATAAGTTTATCGGCAGAAATCTCTTTAAGAATTTCCATAATCTGAACGCTTGTTTCAGAGTCGAGTGCACCCGTAGGCTCGTCGGCAAGCAAAATATCGGGGTCGTTAACCAACGCTCTGGCAATGGCTACACGCTGCATCTGACCGCCCGACATCTGATTGGGGCGCTTGTGCAGTTGGTCGCCAAGCCCCACTTTTTCAAGGGCTTCGGTGGCTCTGCGGCGGCGCTCCTCTTTTGATACGCCCGACAGTGTCAGTGCAAGTTCAACGTTGGACAGTACGCTTTGGTGGGGGATAAGGTTATAACTTTGAAAGACAAATCCTACCGAATGATTGCGATAACTGTCCCAATCTCTGTCTTTATAATCCTTGGTGGAGCGGCCGTTTATAACAAGGTCGCCGCTTGTGTATCGGTCAAGACCGCCGATAATATTAAGCAGAGTTGTTTTGCCGCAACCCGACGGGCCCAGCACCGATACAAACTCGCTTTTTCTGAATTTAACACTTATACCTTTAAGAGCGGCAACTGTGGAATCACCTGCGGTATAGTTTTTAACAATATTTTTTAAGGTAAGCAAAATGCGACCTCCTAAAAGTGATATAAAATCATTCTACCATAATTTTTCAACTGTGTGTTAACTATTTGTTATGAAATTGCGTATTTTTTTATATTTTCTTGACAAACAGTTAATATTTATGTCTTACTATAATTAAAATGAGTGAAAAATCCATCGTAAAAAGGAGAATGGGTATGTTTAATATTATGATTGTTGAGGACGATACCGCTTTAAACCGACTTTTTTGTAAGGTGCTTGAGAAAAACGGATATAATCCCTTGCCCGCCTATGACGGTATAGAGGCGTTAGAGGTGCTTGATACTCAATACGTTGACCTGATAATCTGCGATATAATGATGCCCCGAATGGACGGCTTTCAGTTAACCCGTGAAATCCGCGCCGCACAGATGACTTTGCCCATCCTTATGATAACCGCTAAGGGTGATATTATGGACAAGCAACAGGGCTTTGATGCAGGCACCGATGACTATATGGTAAAGCCGGTTGATGTTAATGAAATGGTTATGCGAGTGGGTGCGTTGCTTCGTCGGGCAAAAATTGTCAGTGACCGCTCTATTGAGGTGGGTGGCACCACCCTAAACTACGACTCCCTTGAGGTGAGTGTTAATGGTCAAGTGAGCGTGCTTCCTCAAAAAGAGTTTTATCTGCTTTTTAAACTTATATCCAATGCAGGCAGAATTTTCACCCGCAATCAACTTATGGATGAGATTTGGGGTATGGATTCCGAGACCGAGCCTCGTACAGTGGATGTGCATATCAACCGTCTGCGCGACCGATTTAAAGAAAATGAGGATTTTGAAATTGTAACTGTCAGAGGACTTGGCTACAAAGCGGTGAAAAAGTGATGAAAAGGAAAGTTTTTAAGGGATTGCACCAAAAACTACAGGCAAAGGCGTGGTTTAATCTAAGCCTTGTGTTGTCAATATGGGCGTTTGTAATGCTGCTCAGTGTGGCTTTTTTTGGTGTTGCAATACTTGTTGTGGGCTATCAGTTAGGTTATGTAAAAGAGCCGCTTCCCGGCTTTGCCCTTATAATGATGATGGTTGCCTGCGTGCTTATAGGTACTGTTGAAGCGACGGTAATATATCGGCGACTGGCCCGTTCAATTGCCAATGTAAACAAGGCAATGAACGAGGTTACTAACGGCAATATGAGTGTGCGCCTTGATGAAGACTACTGTACCGAAGAATTGCGGGGAATGACGGTAAGTTTTAATAAAATGGTGCACCAACTTGATTCGACAGAGATTTTGCGCAACGATTTTGTTGCTAATGTATCTCACGAATTTAAAACTCCTCTTGCCACCATTGAGGGATACGCTACCCTTTTGCAAGACGACTCACTGACTCAAGAGGAAAAGGCTGAATATATATCCCGAATTACCCAGACTACACGGCGTCTTAGTGATATGACGGGGAATATTTTGTTGCTCAGCCGACTTGACAATCAGAATATTACCCCAGAATGTCAGGCCTATGACCTTGACGAGCAAATCCGCCACACTGTCCTTGAACTTGAGGAAAAATGGAGCGAAAAAGAACTTGAATTAGATATTGATATGGAAGAAGTGTCTTGCAATGCTCCAAAAGATTTGCTTCATCATGTGTGGTATAATCTTATCAGCAATGCTATTAAATTCACCGAAAAAGGCGGCAAAATCACCATCTGCCTTGACTGTAAGGATGGGGGAATAACCGCTACTGTAAAAGATACGGGCGTTGGTATGTCAAGGGATGTGCAGGAGCATATTTTTGAAAAGTTTTATCAGGGTGACTCCTCTCACAAAGGTGAGGGCAACGGGTTGGGACTGCCTCTTGCAAGGCGTATCGTAAAGGTGTGCGGCGGAAGTGTTGAGGTGGAAAGCCGTGAAAATGCAGGCTCTGAATTTATTGTAACCATTCCGCAGGATTGCACAAAGAGGAAATGAATTGATGCTTGAATATCATGAATTGGCTAACGCCATGAATTTTCGCTACGCTCAGTGAATTGAATTGCAATGTGGGCCCCACAATTCATGACCTTTAGGTCAATTCATGAAATGCTTTTCAATTCACGCAACCGCTAGGTTGCAATTCATTGCGACCAAAAGTCGCAAAATCTGTCAAATGGTGTTGAACAACCTACTTTTTTGTGTTATCATACTTTGCAGGAGATGACGGGAATGAATATTTTTAAGTGTAAGCATACATCTTTAATATGCAAAATTTTGTGCGCTGTTTTGGCGGCGCTTATTATTTTTTTGGTGTGGTATATCTGTTCTACCAATAGTAGCATTGATATGCTGGACAAGCGGATTGACAAGCTGACCAGCCAATCGGCAAAGACCGAAAAGAATTTAAACGCCAAATTAAAGGATGCTAATGCTACCATTAAAAGCAATGAGGCACAGTTGCAGGAATACCGCGAACTGATTAACAGGCTAAAGGCTGAAAATGCTGAGCAAGCGGCTCTTATAGGTGAATTGCAGACTCCTCTTAACGGCCGTGACGATAAAACCGCAGAGCCTGCTGACACAAAAATTGCCTATCTTACCTTTGATGACGGCCCCTCGGAGCATACGGAAGAAATACTTAAGATTTTGTCCGAAAGGGGTGCGGTTGGCACATTTTTTGTTATCAACAACCAGTATCTTGACAAGGCGGCCGCCATTCATAAGCAGGGCAGTGCTTTGGCGATGCATTCTGCCACCCACGATTACAAGACTATTTACTCATCGGTGGACGCCTATTTTGCCGATTTGTATATGATTGAAGCCCGAATTTACGAGGTTGCGGGCATCAAGCCTAAAATTATGCGACTTCCAGGCGGAAGTAGTAACATCGTAAGCAAGGATTATGCAACGGGTGTTGTAACTCAGATTGTAGAGCGCCTTAACACTGAAGGCTATGTTCATTTTGACTGGAATGTGGATTCTACCGATGCATCAGCGGCATCTGTGCCTGCTCAAACCTTGCTTGAAAAGGTAAAGTCGGCTTGTGTGGATAAGCCGGTAATCAATGTGCTTATGCACGACACCGACCAAAAAAAGACCACTGTTGAAGCCTTGCCGCTTATTATCGATTATCTTCGTTCAGAGGGTTATCAGTTTATGACTCTAAGCCCCACTTCAACCTTGATTCAGCACAGCGTGAATAATTAAAAGCAACCCCCTCGATTTCATTTGAAATTGAGGGGGTTGTTTTTATGTGTTTTTAATAATAATTCTTTCAATAACATCTGCGGCGTGTTCGCACTGGTCACAACAGTTCTCAAGGCTTTCGTATATTGCCTTGCCACCGATAAGTTCTTTTGCTGAAATATCGGCGCCGAACAAATTGTGTACCGCCTCAACAAAGGCACCGTCTGCTTCGCTTTCGATGGTGTTTACCTCAACAAGCAGTTGGCGTAATTTTTCAGGCTTTTTAAAGTTGTGCATCTCACCTGCGGCATTATAAAGGGCAGATACACACTTTGCCATAATTTTTGCAAGTGCGGCGGCATCGGAAGGCAACTTTTCAATATGATACATATAAAATTCCAGCACAACCTCGTCAATAGCATCGGTAATTTCGTCAATGATTTGCACAAGACCTAAAATATCCTCTTGGTCAATGGGGGTGATAAATTCCCTTGACAAGCGGTTAAGTATGTCGTGATGCAGCTCGTCGCCGTTATGTTCGATTATGTGCATTTTTGCGCGTTGTTCATCAATGTTAACAGTGTCAAAATTGCTCATGATTTCGGCAAGCAGAGTTGCTGCCTCAACGCAGTATGAAACCTGCTTCTCAATAAGTTCAAAATAATTGTTTTTAATCTTAGCCATAAATGACTCCAATCTGCCGTAGGGCTTTAAAATTCTTTTCTTTTACACAATATGTTTTTAAGCAAAAATTGCTTTAAAGAGCAATGCCATAAGATAACCTAAAAGTCCGCAACCGGGGAAAGTGAACACCCAAGTGAGCACTAACTCCTTGACGACTGCCCAGTTAACATTGCTTATTCGCCTTGCGGCGCCAACACCCATAATAGATGTGGTTTTTGTGTGAGTAGTGCTTACGGGCAAGCCTGTAAGAGATGCAATCAGCAAACAAACGGTGGCGGAAAAGTCGGCAGCAAAGCCTTGATAGGGCTTGAGTTTAACCATATCCATACCTACCGATTTGATAATCTTATATCCACCGATAGAGGTGCCAAGACCCATAACAACGGCGCAGACTACCATCAGCCACATAGGAGTGATAAACTCACTGCTGTTTGAACCTGTGGCAAGAGCATTGCCTAACAGGAATATAGCCATAAATTTTTGACCGTCCTGTGCGCCGTGCATAAATGCCATTGCGGCACCGCCTGCAACCTGAGCACCGTTGAAAAAGCGCTCGCTTTTCATCCTGTTTTTGTTTCTGAATATAAACACTGTCAGTTTTGAACAAAGAAAACCAAGCCCAAAGCCAAGCGCTGTTGACACAACAAGACCATATCCTACCTTGAGCCATTCAGTGCCGCTTATGCCTTTAAAAGAGCCGTTAATAGCAATTGCTGCACCCGAAAGTCCTGCGATAAGTGCGTGACTTTCACTGGTGGGGATGCCAAAATACCAAGCAGCAGTTGCCCATACAACAATGGCAGTCATAGCGGCGCAAAGGCCGATTAATGACAGTTTTGGGTCGTCACCGAAATTAACCATATTAAAAATGGTGGCAGAAACCTTGTCACTGATTATTGTCATAATCCAAACGCCGAGGAAGTTGAATATTGCCGCCATAATAATGGCTTTGCGCACCTCAATGGCACGGGTTGACACACAAGTGGCAATTGCGTTGGGCGCATCGGTCCAACCGTTTACTAAAATAACCCCAAGGGTTAAAATTGATGCAACAAGCAACATAGGATTGCTAAACATTTGCTGAATAAAGAGGATAGGGTTTTCCATAGCAACACCTCGTTTGAGAATTTATACAATAGCATTATATTATGAATATGTAAAAAATTCAAGTAGTAAAATTCTGTTGCGGGAAGACAAAACAAAACCCTATTCCTGACGTTTTCGTTTCAGAAATAGGTTTTGAGGGTTAATCAACAAAAACTAACTCGTTATTATCCATTGACTTAATACGGGCGAGGGACTCAACTCTTACACCCATTGAATCAATAAGGGCGCGACCTTCTTGGAATGACTTTTCAATCAATATTCCGCAACCCATAACTTCGGCGCCTGCGTCACGCACAAGGGTGATAAGGCCTTTAAGGGCGTTGCCCTTTGCCAAAAAGTCGTCAATAATAAGCACCTTATCATTGGGGCCGATATACTCTTTTGACATTATAATAGTGTTGACGGTCTTGTGGGTGAAAGAGGCAACATCAACCGAATAAACATCACCCGAAATATTTATAGATTTATTCTTTTTAGCAAAAACAACAGGAGCATCAAAATACTGCGCAACAATACAGGCAATGCCTATTCCCGATGCCTCAATGGTGACGATTTTGTTAATATCCACACCGTCAAAAAGCCGTTTAAACTCTTTGCCAACTTCGTTCATAAAGGCAACGTCAATGCGATGGTTAACGAAGCCGTCAACCTTAAGCACGCCGCCGTCTTTTACAATGCCCTCTTTTAAAATTTTGTCTTGCAATGCTTTCATTTTGGTTTCTCCTTTGCTTTTGCTTTTTGCAGTTTCTTTTGCCTGAATTCGCTGGGGGTGATTCCTTTATGCTCAATAAATACGCGATTAAAGGTGCGCTGGGTAGTAAAACCTACCATAGATGCGACCTCGTTAACCGACATTTTGTTGTGGGCAAGCAGTTGCTCTGCCATTTTAACTCGCATTGTGTTAATGTATTTTCTAAGACTGATGCCCAAAACATCGTTAAACAAATGTGATATATGATACTTGTTCATATATAACTCTTTGCTGAGCGTCTGCAAGTTTAAATCTTTGGTGAAATTTTCACCGCAATATTCAAGCAAGCGCTTAAGATTGTTGCTTTCCGATTGGGTGCGCTCAACAAGTTCAAGTTGAGGAATAATTTCACTAAGAAGCAAGGTTACATAGGCAAATAACTTTTGCTCGTAAAATTCGGTATCTTTAATAGTTTTAATATCTGCCATAATGCTTTTGATTTTATCACTGCAATTTTTGACAACAGGACAGGTGGGTCGAAAATTAAGAAGCACCTTTGTAAACCCTGCAAAATCGTCGGGTGAAAAGACAAAAAGCATATGCTTTGCGCGTGGAGTGTTCATTTTGTAAGAGTGAATGGTGTGGGGGAATGATATGAACAAATCTCCCTTATCAATAGGGTGTTCAACCCCGTCACAAACGGCGGATGCCCCTGACTCCTCGGCATATACAATTTCAAACTCGTGATGAATGTGAGCCCAGTCAACCAAACGGGAACCGCTGATGCAGGTGTATTTTACATTTCGTTTTTCGTATATCACATCAAACCACCCTGAAAATGAGGAAAGCTCAAAAAATGTCTACTTCTAAGCACCTTTTGTCTTAAAAAACATCTTGTAAAAAAATTTGTTTTATTGTATTATACACTTAACAAACTAACATTTCAAGGAGGAAATAAAAATGTCTTTACCAATCGCAATTCAAGTCTTCTCTGTTCGTGACGATGCAAATGCAGACACACGCGGCACCTTGCAAAAAATCAAGGATATGGGTTACGACGGTGTTGAGTTTGCAGGTTTCTGCAATCAGACTCCCGCTGACCTAAAAAAAATCTGTGACGAAGTCGGTCTGGTTGTCATTTCGGGTCACATAAGTATAGAGGCTGTTCTTGATGTTGAAAAGACAGTTGCTGATTACAGTGTGCTGGATGTAAAATATCTTGCACTTGCTTGGCTAGCTGAGGAGCGACGCCCCGGCGGTGAACTTTGGAATGAAACACGTGAGGCAATGGTTACCTTTGCCAAGGCTGCCAAAGAGGCAGGCATCACCTTCTGCTATCACAACCACGATTTTGAGTTTAATAAGGTTGACGACAAATATCAACTTGACATTATTTATGATGAAATTCCTGCCGATTTGCTCCAGACCGAGTTTGACACCTGTTGGGTAAATGTAGGCGGCGAAAATCCTGCCGACTATATCCGTAAGTACAGTGGCAGAACGCCCCTTGTTCACCTTAAGGACTTTGTGGGCAGCAAGAGCAAAAATATGTACGAGCTTATCGGCGACGACAAAGCAAAGGCAGAGATTGTAGACACCTTTGGTCTGCGCTATGTTGGTCAAGGTAAGCAGGATATTCCTGCAATCATCGAGGCTGCAGAGGAAAGCGGCACTCAGTGGCTTATCGTTGAGCAGGATAATCCCTCTCCCGATATGACTCCTATGGAGTGTGCCCAGAAGAGCCGTGAATATCTTAAATCCATCGGTTACTAATACCTTTTAAGGAGGATTATATTATGGCAGACAATATTCTAGATCGTTTCAACGCCATTATCGAAGATGATAAAAAGGTGTCTGACGGCAAAAAAGTTCGTATCGGTCTTATCGGTACGGGTTGGATTTGTGAGGCTCACATCAAAAACTATCAGAAGTTCGAGGATGTAGAAATTGTTGCTTGTGCAGACCTTGTTCCCGGCAAGGCAGAGGCATTTTGCAAGAAGTTCGGTATTGAGGGTGCAAAGTGCTATTTGAGCCATAAAGAGATGCTCGATGACGAGTCATTGCAACTTGACGGTGTTTCTATCTGCACCTACAATTGCACCCACGCAGAGTGTGCAATCTATGCTCTTAACAAGGGTATTAACGTAATGCTCGAAAAGCCTATGTGCGTTACTCTTGAAGAGGGTATCGAGATTATGAAGGCTGAAAAGGCAAGCGGTAAGATTATTACCATCGGCTTCCAGCCCCGTCTTGACCCCAATATGAAGATGATTAAAAAGATTGTTGATTCCGGCGTTTTGGGCAAGATTTACTACATTCAGACCGGTGGCGGCCGCCGTCGTGGTATTCCCACCCCCTACGGCACTACCTTTATTGAGAAAGAGACAGGCGGTATCGGTGCCCTTGGTGACATCGGTTGCTATTCTTTGGATATGGTGCTTAACGCAATCGGCTATCCCAAGCCCTTGACCGTTACAGGTTACAAATCTGATTTCTTCGGCAAGCGCCCCGATTACTATCCCGGTCACCCCGAATACGCCGACAAGTTCGGTGTTGACGATTTCGCCGCAGGCTTTATCCGTCTTGAAAACGATATTATTCTTGACTTCCGTATTGCTTGGGCAATGAATATCAACACTCCCGGTGATACCATTATTCTTGGTACCGAGGGCGGCTTGCGTATTCCCTCAACAGATTGCTGGAATGGTACTGTTGGCGGTCCTATGACTCTCTATCGCGAGCTTTGCGGTGTTCAGACCGACACTGAAATTCCGATTATCCCCTTCAATGGCGACCGTTTCGAACTTAAGCTTCGTTCCTTCGTTGACGCAATTAAAGAGGGCGGCACTGCTCCTGTTCCTACTTCACAGATTATTATCAATCAGGCTATTCTTGACGGTATCTGCAAATCTGCAGAGTGCGGTCACGAACTTGAAATCACTATTCCTGAAGTTTAATTATTTTATTACTGCCTCCAAAGTTTTTTGGAGGCAGTTTTGCTATTTAATGACAGAGGGAAACAATCGATATGTTGCTTCGCAACGAGAAAAACTAAAAACCTCAATATTTTCTCTCCTTCCGTCACGACTTCGTCGTGCCACCTTCCTCGTCAGAGGAAGGCTTTTTTATCGCTACCGAATCAAAGCCTTCTCCGACGGATGAGGCGTAAAGCACAACTCATAAGAATGAATTTAAAAACTATTGATAAACAAAATGTTTTGTGTTATAATACAGGGGCTACACATCTGAATATGCGCATTGTTAGGGAATACTATTGGTAAAAATGTATTCTCTCTTCCTGACTTTGTGCAGATGTGTAGCAACATTGAGGGAGGCATTTTTCGGTGCGTCTCTTAATGGGGCGCACTTTTTTATTTTATGGAGGCAACGATATGAAAAAATTACTGTCCATTGCACTTTGCTTAGTGCTTATTTTTTGTGCTATGCCCGTGTTTGCCTTTAGTGCAAATGCGGCAACGAGTGGGGTAATTGGAAACTGTACTTGGGAAGTCAATGGCACTTGTTTGACTATTAGTGGTTCAGGTACTATGTTTATGGGTGGTTCTAGCCAAATGCCATGGAAAGACTGTTATATATCGGAAGTAGTTATTGAAGAAGGAGTAACAGAAATTTGCAACTATGCCTTTTATAAGTTAGATATAACTAGAGTGGAATTGCCGAGTACGGTGTATTCAATCGGCTCAAACGCATTTCAAAACACTCCTCTTCAAGAAATAGTTTTGGGCAGAGTTCATACAGTAGGTTCATATGCATTTTTCGATTGTGATTCTTTAGAACACATATGGTATGGCGGCGACTTAACAAGTAAATATAATATGCAAATTTCCCATGGTAATAACGACTTTAAAGACGCTGAATGGCATTTTTTAATATGTGATAGTTCAATGCATTCTTACGAAAACGACTGTGACACTGACTGTAACATTTGCGGTGATGTTCGTGAAGTGCCCGACCACACCTACGATGATATTTTTGACCCTGACTGCAACGTTTGCGGTGACGTGCGTGAAATAGTTCTGTCGGACGGCTGGGTACTTGACGGTGAAAACTGGTTTTACATTATAGAGGGTGAAAGAGCGACAGGATGGCAATTCTTAGGCGACGTTTGGTACTATTTTAATGATGACGGCATAATGCAGACCGGTTGGGTCACTGCCGGTGGCAACAAGTATCTTTTTGACGCAAGCGGTCATTGGGTTGAGGGTGCTTACACCTTTGTGATTGACCTTTCCCGTTGGCAAGGAAACGTTAAATGGGATAAACTTGCGCAAACCGATGTGGACGGAGTGATTTTGCGAATCAGTTACGGCGGCACAACCGATGATTTTAACGAGCACAAGGACGCTAAATTTGAGGAATACCTTGAAAATGTTAAAAGACTGCAGATGCCTTATGGCGTTTATCATTTCAACACGGCAACTACCGTGGAAATGGCGCAGTTACAGGCCAACAATGTTGTAAGTCTTCTTAAACAGTCGGGTGCAAACCCCGATTTACCTGTATTTGTTGATATAGAGACCAACGGCGGTGACTGTGACCTTAACGAGATTGCCAAGGTGTATATTTCCACCTTTATAGCCAACGGTTATAAGCCCGGAATTTACTCCAACGAATACTACTGGAAAAACTATTTGAATTCTTCCGAATTTAACGCGTACTACAAATGGATATCCTCTTACGGCAGTAACGACGGTTATCCTAAAGCCTCATTTTCTCCCGAGGGTGGAATTGAAAACTATGTGATGTGGCAATACACCTCTGCAGGTAAAATTTCGGGTATTGACGAAAACACGGTCGATTTTAACGCCTTGTTTAACTGGTATGAAAAGCCTGACGGTTGGACAGAAATCTTAGAAAAAAGATACCACTATTCCAATGGACGTCTTACATACGGTTGGCTTCTTGAGAATGGTAATTGGTACTATTTGAACTCTATGGGTGAAGCAGTCACAGGTTGGCTGTTGTTGGGTGATACTTGGTATTACTTGAAAGAAAATGGAGTTATGCAGACGGGGTGGTTATTGCTTGGCAACACTTGGTACTATTTTGCTGACGGCGGTAATATGGTCACCGGCTGGCAACTTATCGGCGGTACCTGGTACTATTTCCATGCAGGCGGCAATATGGCAACGGGCTGGTTGAATTTAGGTGGCACTTGGTATTATTTAGCCACCGGTGGTAATATGGTGACGGGTTGGCAAAATATCGGCGGCACCTGGTATTATTTCAATGCAGGTGGCGATATGGCAACAGGTTGGTTGCTCCTTGGAAGCACCTGGTATTATCTTGCTGACGGCGGTGCTATGCTGACAGGTTGGCAATATATTGGCGGCACTTGGTACTACTTCAACGAAGGCGGTGCCTGGGTAGCATAAATACAACAAAACTCCCGACTGGGCTGAGTCGGGAGTTTTTTGTTTGATTTCTGTTGGTTAACAGTCCTGATACTTATTTATTGTTTGCATCAAAAATTCATAGGCTTTGGGGGTACCGCATACAAAACTGGACGAACGCTCGTATTGAATGGCTTCCCCTTGCCAATCGGAGCATTTTCCGCCACATTCGTGCAATATCAAGGTAGCGGCGGCATAATCCCACGGTTTTATGCTTCTTTCAAAATATCCGTTAAGCTTACCTGCTGCCACGTATGCAATTGCCAATGCAGAGGAGCAAATCCGTCTGAGGTCCAGACAGTTTTTGAAAACCTCTTTAGCAATGTCAAAACTTTGCTCGGTGTATTGCTTTTTAGTGGAGCCTGCACCAAATTCTATTAAGCAATCCTTCAAATCTCTGTCGGGTGCAGTCTGAAGTTTTTGTCCGTTAAGGGTAGCGCCTTCACCGTATTTTGCAATAAATAAATCCTTGTTAAAAGGGTTATATATTACGCCGAAGGCTACTTTTTCGCCGTCATAATAGGCTAACGAGACCGAGCTCATATTGTAATCGTACACAAGATTAGTGGTGCCGTCTATGGGATCAAGTATCCACCTTTTAGAAGAAAACTGCGTTTTTTCTTCCTCACTCATAAAACCTATATCGGGAGTAAGAAGCTTTAATTCCTCTTTTATAAAATTGCTGATTTTTAAATCAACTGCAGTAACAAAATCAGATTCGCCTTTCATATTGACGTCGCTTTTTAAGCTTTCGTCAAACACAAAATCGGCCGCTTTTTTAACCAAGTCGATAATCTTTTGATAATCCATTATGCGTTACTCCCTTTCAAGTATATGTTGCCTGTTTTCTAACAAAAATTCGTTTCTGTCACTAAGGTTTCTGAACAAAAATATTCGTCCCTGTTTAGGAGAGGGGGCCTCGTCGTGAAATTCCCCTTCGAAAGACAAGGTTTCGGTAGACATACTTGAGGTGTCGATTGTGAAATCGTGAATGCCTCTGCGATTTCCTTTGTTAACCTCAAGGGAATTGAACTCGCTGCTAAAGGTTCGCTTAGAGTTGAAAATTCCAAATATTTCACCGTTCTCTTGAAGGGTATATTCACCCACAAACCGAGAACTTTTCATTTTGTCTTCAATTATGGACTGTGTGTTGGCATCATAATAGCGTACATTATAATTATGCCCGTCCATATGAAGAGTCTGATATTTGTTGGGAAAGAACTCTTGCTCGATTTTTATTGTTCCTGTTCTTATGTAGGCTTCATCCTCTTCACTAAGATGCACGTGGTACCATATTCCTGAAATATCAACGGCTTTGTTGTTATTTCGCCACTCTGCCAATTTTTTCTCGTTGGATTCAATATTTTCGATTCTTGACCAGCCGGTGCACTTGGAAAAAGAATAGGTTTGAAGAAATGAACGGATAATATCTTTAATACAGAAGTTTTCACTTACCTCGCGCATATAACCCGGAATGCGATTATAAAATTCAATTTGCTTTTTCTGATCTTCGGTAAGTGTGGCGGGGTCTGCTTTAAGAAGGTTAATAAGCTCATCGCAAACGATAACTATAATAGCTTTATCCTTATTTAACGCATACCGATACTCTCTTTCTGTCCACGAGATGCCGTCGCTATCGCAAGAGCCGTATCTTTCACCCATAAGCATTATGAAAAAGTCGGAATCGTCAATTAACTCCTCTATATCAGAAAACTCGCCGTTAGTGGAAACCGTGAAATGCTCCATACCGATAGGTAAAATTCTGAAATCTAGCAAAACGTTTATTGCTTCTTGGCGTTCACCTATAAGAGAAGTATAGTTTGAAGAAAGAAAAGCAGAGTATATTTTTTTCATAACGACCACCTTTTTTAATAACACTTCAATTATTTTAAAGTATATATTAAAGAGAAAAATATGTCAAACAAATGATGATTTGACAGTTGGCAAGGCTTATTGCCATCAGCACTCTTTAATTATCTTTTTAACCAAACCGACTACGCGGATGCGTTGTACCTCGGCTCCCTCAAACCGACGGGGAGCATACTCGGGATTGATGGACTGCAATTCAATCCAATCCTCACCGTAGACAACTCTTTTAATAAGCCCCTCATCTTCGTCCAAAAGTACAACGGCAATTTTGCCTGAGTCAACGGTTGGGGTTTTGACCACCTGCACAATATCTCCGTCCTCAATTTTGGGATACATTGAGTTGCCCTTAACTTTGATACACATAGTTGACTCTGCCTCAAAATCCGAGGTGATAAACAGGGGCATATAGTCGATAATTGTGCTGTTTGCCGTCACGCCGAAACCTGCCGATGCCGACTCATACAAGGGGATAAGCCGCACTTTGTTGTTGGGAAGCAGGGTAACGTTTTCGGGTTGAGTAACAAAGGCAGGGGACTGAATCTGCCCCATTTTGTCGAACAGATTGCCATCCTCAATACCTTTTGTTACGCCGTAAATATCGCACAGTTTTTTATAATCAGCGCGGGGAAGTGCCTTTTTGAATCGGGGTTGTGCCAAAAGCATTGCGGCATATTCTTCAAATTGGGGATGCCCATCAGACTTTGCCATTACGCTTTGGCTAAACAATCCTTTAAGCATCTGCTCCACTGTGTCAAAGACCAAATCTTTTGGCAAACTAATTTTGCCCTCTAAAAACTGAATACCCTCTGCCGACATATCCTCTGCTTCATACAGGGGATATATTTTTTTGTACTCATTTTTCATTCGCTCAAAGTTTATATGGTACTCACTGTGGGCAAGAGAGCCTTGCTCATCATCTGTGGGGAAGGTGAATCCGCAAATGGGGCAACGGATGGTGTCGGCGCTTTTTAGCCCTGTTAAATAGTCGGTGGTGACGCCGAAAAATTCGCATATTTTCATCAGTGTGCCTGTAGAAAGACGCTTGGTTCTGCCTGCGCCGAATTCCGAAATAATGCTTCGGGTTACCCCTGCCTGCTTACACATTTCGGTTACAGTTATGCGGCACTCCTCTGTCAAATAAAGCACCTTTTTGTATAAATCTGACATAATTTATCCCCACTTAAAAATATTTAGAAAAAACGCGTACAGAATTCTGTAAAATCTATTGACAATTACAGAAAACTGTAATATCATATAGCAAACATTTACAGAACACTGTAATCAATCGACAAAAACTGACGGTTTCCTACATTATATTACATAATTCTGTAATTGTCAACAGGTTTTTGCCCATCCCGTTGGGGCAAAGGAGGCATAAGTGCACACAAGATATTTTATTCAAAGGGGGACAGGTTATGACCGCCTCACCACAAATTGAAAAGATTTATGAATGTAAAAAATGCAGATTCAAATTTGATGTTCCGCTTCGGATTGAGTCTGCGGAGGGAGAATATAACGCTTGCAGACGGTGTGAAAACTTACATATAAAACCGCTTTATATCGTAAGCGGAGTGGGGGCTTTTGATGACGAAGGTGAAGCCTACACAGCATATTTTGATTTGACGGAGGACTTAAATAATGAGAACAAAATGTAGTTGTTGCGGACGGATGAGGGGTAACCCCGATGAAAAACTGTGCAGTGAATGTTTGGAAAAGCGTAACATATTACGCTCAAAGGGTCGCATTTTTGCGGGGCAGACAAACCCTCAAAAAAGCATAGAGGAGGTGCGCCGTCAAGGGCTGGAGCGACTTTATCGGTCGGGCTATCGCCGTCAGGGTGTATATGACAGTAAGCACGGAATGAGAATGGGGGTTGGCACCAAAAAGGTGATTGATTTTGTAAATGCCCACGGCTCAATCCACTACGGCAGGCAGGTTGCTCTTTGCGACAGTGCAGAGGTGTCGGTATGACCCTTGAGGAAAAAAAGCAGTTGCTTAAGGAATACCGTGCTGCCGAAAACCTAATTTTTGAATTGGGGGACAGGCTATATCGGTGGGGGCAATTGAAGGTGACGGACGCCTCTCGGCAAGATATTGAGGGGATTATGGCGCAACTGAAAGGGCAAATCAGTGGGCTTTCACAAATGCGCACCGCCATTGAAAGCGCAATTGACGGATTGAAAGACTACGCTCTGCGCCGAATTATGCAACTAAGATACATATACGGCGCCGACTGGGACTGTGTTGCGGATAGTGTTGGATATAGCCGTAGGCAGACCTTTAATCTGCACAAAAAAGCCCTTGAACTTTTGCAGATTGCAGAGGATTGCACCAATTGCACTTTTTGATGAATTAACATAATGGTGTAAGGCGAAAAGTTAATGCCTTGGGTGGAGCGCCATAAGTATGACGGGGGAGTCGGCGCATAAGTGATACTTAATTTTTAAAAGGCGGTGAAGGGTACGGCAAACTTAACAAAACAGAAAAAACGGGTGGCAGAACTGCTGGTTACACCAACAGAACTTAGTGTGGCAGAAATTTGTATTCAAAATCAGATGTCGGTTGCCGACCTATGCAAACTGTTTGAGGATGACACCTTCACTGCCTATCTGCACCGACTGATTGAAGGCTACACCAACGGTGCGGTGGGGACAGTTTGGGAGGCTCTTATTGAAAAGTGTCGGTCGGGTGATATGCGTGCCATAAAGCTCTATTTTGACCTTAAAGGTGGCAAGACGGTCGAGGACAACCCATCAGTTGTTATAACGGGAGCTGATGACCTTGAGTAACAGTGTATATCTGCCCGATGTGGTGGGTAAAGGCTACCGCGACTATTGGCATTTCAAAGGAAGATACCGTGTGTGCAAAGGCAGTCGCGCATCTAAAAAGAGCAAGACTACTGCTCTGAATACCATTGTTAGAATGATGCAGTACCCACTTGCCAACACTCTTGTAATACGCAAGACCTACCGCACTTTAAAGGACTCCTGCTTTGCAGAGTTAAAATGGGCAATCGCAAGGCTTGGCGTTAAAGAGAATTGGGATGTTAAAGAGTCCCCCTTAGAGATGACCTACCGCCCTACAGGGCAAAAAATTCTCTTTCGGGGACTTGATGACCCATTAAAAGTTACATCAGTGACGGTGGATACGGGTGTGCTTTGTTGGTTGTGGATTGAGGAGGCTTACGAAATCGAAAACGAGGCCGACTTTGATATGATTAACGAGTCTATTCGTGGCGGAGTGCCTGAGGGACTTTTTAAGCAAATTACCATTACCTTTAATCCTTGGAATGAGCATCATTGGTTAAAGCACCGTTTCTTCGATATTGATGGAGACCCCGACCTTCTTGCCATCACTACCAACTACACCTGTAATGAGTGGCTTGACGGCTCTGATATAAAGTTGTTTGAGCAAATGCGCCTTACCAATCCACGCCGTTATGCCGTTGCCGGACTTGGTCAGTGGGGTGTAGCGGAGGGACTTGTTTTTGAAAACTGGCAGGTTGAAAGTTTTGAAAAATCGGCACTGCTTACAGATGATTTTAAGCATTTGTTCGGGCTTGACTACGGCTACACCAACGACCCCACCGCTTTTATTGCCATGGCGGTAAATCCCACTGAAAAGGTTATTTACATATACGACGAAATGTATGAAAAGCGCCTGCTCAACAGTGATATTGTTGCAAAAATCAAGGCTATGGGATATAGCAAAGAGCGGATTGTAGCCGACTCTGCCGAGCCAAAAACTAACGATACTTTGCGACGGGATGGGCTTCGTATTGTAAGCAGTGTAAAGGGCGCTGACAGTGTGCGTGCAGGAATTCAGCAGTTGCAGGAGTACCGGTTTATTGTGCACCCAAACTGCAAAAACACAGTGGCAGAGCTTTCTAACTATACCTGGCAGACCGACAAAGAGGGCAAGCCTACAGGCTACCCCAAAGACAGTGACAATCATCTGATGGATGCAATGCGCTATGCAATGCAGGATTTAAGGGGATTCGGCGCAGTCCAAATACCACAGCGTAAATCCCGTTCAAACCTTGTCTCTGCCGACGATTTTAAAGGAGGATGGAAATGATTATCTTTTTATCTTTTGCGGTGGCGCTATGCACCGCTATTATTTGCACCGCCATATTTTTGGTGGGTTACGCTTTGGGTAGCAAAAATAAATCTTTTGCCCCTAAGGTAAAAACAGAGGACACTGCCCGACAGGACCGTGAGGCTCGCATCAAGCAGATTGAGATGCAGAATTTTTGGAGCTATAACGGTGACGTACAGCAAGACCCGACTGAAAGGTCTTTATGATATATCTCTCGCCATGAGAAAGGAGAACCAGTATGACACAGGAAAATATATCCTGCAGTGCCGATGAGGTTG
>JAZORF010000033.1:0-9335 GCA_045656545.1 Acutalibacteraceae bacterium
GGTATAGTTACCGCAGGCAGAATTGACCCCATTAAAAATCATGCCATGCTTGTTGATGCTTTCAGTAAAATTGCCGATAAGACAGATGAAAACCTCTACATTTACGGCGAAGGAAGATTGCGCAAACCTATTGAAGAGCAAATTGCACGACTTGGTCTGACTGACCGCGTATTTATGCCCGGCAACACCGACGATATTATCGGCACTGTGGGCAGTGCCCGTCTGTTCGTGCTTTCCTCAGATTACGAGGGATTGCCTAACGCACTGCTTGAAGCTTTGGCAATGGGTGTGCCGTCAATTTCTACCGACTGTCCTTGCGGCGGTCCCCGTATGGTGATGAATGACGGTGAAAACGGCTTGCTCGTGCCTATTAAAGATGCCGATGTTTTTGCAGAAAAGATGTTGTGGGCACTCGAGCATCCTGACGAAATGAATAAAATGGGTCAGTGCGCTGCTGAAAAAGCGCAGATGTTCCAACCCGACAAAGTTTATAAAATGTGGCGTAATTATATGGAAAAAGTTATTAACAAATGAAAACGAAAGCCTTGACAGGTCAACTGTCAAGGCTTTCTTTTTCATCTTTCTTATTATCTGCGTTCCGCTTTTTACCCCAACGGCTTACAACCCAACATATAACGCCGATTAGCGCCATAATACCAAACCAAGTAAGAGCAAAAACTACAAGTTCTGCAATAGTATCCATAATCCACCTCGTTACTTATTAAGCAGTTTTGCAATAGGTGTTCTGCCAACTTTCATAGCGCCTTTAGGACAAAATTCCTGACAACAGAAACACTTAATGCATTTTTCACGGTCAATTTTTGCTTTGCCTTTCGCCATAGTGATGGCTTTGGCGGGGCAGATTTTACCGCACTCGTTACAACCTACACACTGACTTGATTTAAGTACAGGCTTTGAAGATAAACAAGCCTCAAACAGTTTGCCACGCAGTTTTCCAAAAGCAGAGTTGCCATAAAACTGCAGACTTTTTGAAACTTTAATAATATCAAAGTCGGGCACCACAAATTTTTCAACATCACCAAAAATACTGATGCTGTCTAACTTTTCGGGGCACAAGCCTCGCTCAACCGAAGCCTTAACAGTGGGCACTTCCTCTGCCTTCATACCTATGATATGAGCGCACACCCTGTCAACAAGATAGGGTGATTTGGAAGCAAGCACAACGCCTATTTTACGGGGGTTGCCTTGTGTAGGACCGTTACCTTCCATACCGATAACACCGTCAACAATGTTGAGGCAGGGCTTAAAATACTCGTTCAGGTCAACGAGCATATTGGCAAAATCACTTTGGTCGGGGTATTTAAAGTGATATTCGGGCTTAATAGTGCCGGGAATAGTGCCAAACATATTTTTTACGGCGGCAGACATACCCATCATACCGTGACTTTTAAGTTTGCAAAAGTTAATAATTACATCTGCCTTGTCAAGAAAAGCGGTATATGTAAATTGTTTTGCCACTTTTGCATCCTCAAAGGTTGCCTCTGCCTGCGAATAATCGTCATTAAGACTTGCGCCAACCTTTATCGCTTCGTTCATACCTGTTGCGGTGTAAACTCTGCCAACAAAAGCAGAGGTGTAAAGGCCACCGGGACTGTCACCAATAACAACCTCGGCTCCCTTTTCTTTAAGCATCTTAACAAGTGCGCAAAGCATAACGGGGTGGGTAGTAGCCGCCCTGTCAGGCTTCATAAAGGTCACAAGATTGGCTTTTATTGCCACTTTTGTGCCTTGCTTTATATTGTCAAGCCCGCCTATAGCCTCTAAGGCTTCTGATAGGGCAGAGTAAACCTCTTTTTCATTGTAACTGTCGCAACCGACAGCAGACACCTGATACATAGTCTCACATCCTTATAGTCAGTATAACACAGTTCAAGATATATTGCCACTTATTATTGAAAAATGCAAAAAATCATGTTAAAATAACGGGGTATTTGAATTTTGAAGGTGATTTTCTTGACCAACAGTCAAAAGCAGGATATGATGCTTAACCAACCTGTTCACAAGGCGATTTGCCGTTTGGCAGTGCCTACTATTATAAGTATGCTTGTAACCTCTTTTTATAATATGGCGGACGCATATTTTGTAGGTTCTGTGGGTGGAGGAGAAAATAGCAGTGCCACTGCGGCGGTTGGTATTGTATTTTCACTGATGTCAATAATTCAGGCGGTGGGCTTTTTCTTCGGTCACGGCTCGGGCAACTTTATCTCTCACGCTCTTGGTGCAAGGGATACTGACGGCGCAAAGAAAATGGTCACTGTGGGCTTTGGCTTGTCCCTTTTCGGCGGATTGGCAATCACCATATTAGGACTTGTCTTTATAACACCTCTTGCATATTTGCTTGGCGCAACCCCAACAAGCCTTGATTATGTTAAGGATTATTTAAGCATAATTCTTGTTGGCGCACCCGTTATGTGTACCTCTTGTGTGCTTAATAACCAACTGCGTTTTCAGGGCAGTGCTATGTACGGTATGGTTGGACTTGCATCAGGTGCAGTGCTTAATGTGGGTCTGGACTGGCTTTTTATTACTCAGTGGGGTATGGAGGTTAAAGGCGCCGCTATTGCCACTGTAATAAGCCAGACCGTTGGATTTATTTTACTTGTTATCGGCACATTGCAAAAGGGTAATTTGCGCCTTAATACTAAGTTGTTTAAACCAACAACCGATTTTGTAAAAGAGATATTGCGTTGCGGCACACCATCCTTGTTCCGTCAAGGGCTCTCGAGCCTTGCGACTGTCTGCCTCAATTTTTCTGCGGCAAGAGCGGCAATGGAAATCGCCATTCCTCAGGATGATGCCATTTCGGCAATGAGTATTGTATCCCGTATAATGTTTTTCGTTGCGGCAGCAGTTATCGGTTTCGGACAAGGATTTCAACCCGTTTGCGGATTCAATTACGGCGCAAAAAAGTACGACCGAGTGCTTAAAGCCTTTTGGTTTTGCGTAAAGGTTTCTGCGGTCTTTTTGGTGGTTGTCAGCGGTGTAGGTTTTTTCTTAGCCGACGAAGTTATCAGCGTGTTTAAAGATAATGAAAATGTTATTATGATTGGACGTCAGGCTTTACAAATGCAGTTGTTAACTCATCCAATAATGTCCTTTGTTGTGCTTGGCAATATGATGGCTCAAAATCTTGGTAAAGTGGTACGGGCATCTTTGTTGGCAGTGGCAAGGCAGGGCGTACTCTTAATTCCCTGTGTTCTTTTATTACCTCAGTTGTTTGGAATGTGGGGCATAATTATATCTCAACCTGTTGCGGATGTGGCAACATTTTTGCTGACAATAGTGTTGGTAACACCCATTTTAAAAGAACTTAAAACCTTATCAAAACAGAATGTATAAGAAAAAACGACTCTGTAAAGAGTCGTTTTTTATCAATGTTTTTGTTGTTTAAGCCAAATTTTCATAACAAGTGAGTGGGGAAGAAGTTTAACAAGTAAAACCTGGGCTTTTACTCTAAACCCGTGTATAGACACGTCCTTGCACTTTTTCATATCTTTAAGGGCAGTCTTAATAACATCCTTTGACTCATAAATCTTGTTGTAATAGGTAACCGCCTTGTTATCGGTGGCAGTGGCGTGGTCAAAAAACTCTGTTCTTACCCAACCGGGACAAACTGCCATAACCTTGATTTTGCGGCTTTTAAGTTCGGCATTCAGTCCTCTTGAATAACTTAGCACAAAAGCCTTGCTTGCGGCGTAGGTGTTAAGATAGGGCACGGGCTGAAAAGATGACAAAGAGCACAACTGATAGATTTCGCCGCCCTCTTTCATATACGGCAGAGTATACTCGGTCATAGCCACCAAAGCCTTGCTGTTAAGGTCAATCATACCCAGTGCATCTTCGGTATCAATATCCTCATAAGTGCCGAATCTGCCAAATCCGCTGCAGTTAACGAGCACTGCCACATCAGGTTGCTCATTTTGGAGCATAGCCTTATATGACAAAAGGCAGTTTTTATCTGTAAGGTTAAGTGCAACAGGGCGGATAACATCTCCAAACTGCTCTTTAAGAGCCTCTAACCGATTGACTCTGCGGGCAATAACCCAAATCTTATCAAATCTGCCTTGGCTTGCAAGAGCCTCGGCAAAATCCTTACCCATGCCTGAACTGGCACCAGTTACAATGGCAATGCTCATTTTATATCTCCTTCTTCTGTTGCTAAAAACTTAATAATGTCCTTACGGGTTATAATGCCCACAAACATACCTCGATCATCGGTGACAGGCACAAAATTTTGCTCCATCGCCCGCAAAATAAGGTCACCCATAGTGGCGTTTATAGTTACCGCAGGGTTTCGATTATCACCGGCAATATCACCGATAAGGGTGCCCTCCAATTTTTTAAGAGAACATTCACCCTTGTCAATAATGTGGTTTAAAAAGTCACCCTCACTGACAGTGGTAACATATTTACCGTCCCGGTCAATAACAGGAATAGCAGAATATCCCTCACCACGCATAAGTTCAATGCCTTTGCGTAGGGAACAGTCGTTATATATGTATTTAATTTCACCTTTTGGATGTAGAAAAAACAAAATGTTCATAATAACCCTTTCGTCACAAAATATATTGGTACCATATTAAACACACCAAGTTTATGTCGAATATATAAACAAATCATTAAATTACTCGTTTTTTTGATTTTTAATCCGTTCCTCAACCATTGTAACAAGGCTAAGCAGTGCAGGAGCATATAGGGGGTACTTTTCGCTTAATTTTTCAGGAGATACCGCAACGGGATTTTTGGACTCGCCGTCAAGCCTTTGATTTCGAGCAACATTTATGGCGTTTGCTTCGCATACCGATGTGACGCCACCTGTCAAAGCGCAATAGTTGTAAGAGGGCAGGGTAAACATATTTTTGGGGTTTGCCTTGTCGGTTACGTGCAATATCCTAAGCACACGGTAAATTGCCGTCATAATAACAGTGGCGCAATCGTCAGAAATATCTCGGTTTCCAACCTCCATAAGCAGTGAAAAAATAAGGTTTAATGAGTTGATGGTAAGTCGCTTTTCAAGAAGCAACTCACTTGACACCGCACCGTCACCGCCAGAAAGCACAGGCAGGTCTGCAAGAGTTACAAAACTGCCTGAGCGGTCAGGAGTTCTGCCTAACAGATAGTCGCAACTCACCTTGTAGAAGTCTGCCGCAGTGCACAAAAACTCTAATCCGCACTCGCGTTTACCGTTTTCGTAGTGAGAAAGTAGCGCCTGAGAAATCCCCAAGGCATCGCTTGCCTCTTTTTGTGAAAGGTTGCGCTCTTTTCTTAAAAGGGTAAGTATGCGCGCAAATTCTTTACTCATACCAAAAATCCTTTCAATTTAAAAGATAAAAACAAAATCCCGATTTGAATAGCCGTTATAATAGGCAGACCTACCATAAATTTTGGCTTGCGGGTTTTGTGCCTTATAAGAAGCATGGTCAAAAACATCGCCACACTGCCGCCCAAAAATGCAATGGATAAAAGAGAACTTTCGGGTGTTCTTTTGTACCGCTTGCCTTTGGTTGCTTTGTATTTATCACTTGTAGTAACAATGATAGCCAAAAGGCTTATAATTACAAGATAAATCAAAAGAAAAATCTTCATTTTAAACCTCAAAAGTGTTTTTACAGTTGGTACAAACCGCAAAAAATTTGTTATGTATTTTCTTTAACTGAATAGAATTGATATAAAGGGATGTATCACTGCCAAAAACTTGCATTTTACCCTCTGTATTACAGTGGGGGCACTTGGCAGTTATTTCACCTTTTTCACTGCAATAAGAGTCAAACTTCGGCTTAATAACCATTACAGCACCTCAACGTGCAGATTTCGCAAAATGTCAAAGCACTTTTGCTCCATCTCTCTGTCGTTTGATGCAACGGTTGCAGAGTCAACGATAATCTGACAATCGGGTGCCGCGGACTTTGCCATAACGGCGTTTGAAAGCACACAGATGTTGCTTACCACACCTGCAAGTTCAATGGATTTGTAACCTTTGCCCTCAATGTATTTAGCCAACTCTAAAGATGGAAATGTGGGCTTTTCAAAGCATTTGCGACCTTCTGCAAGACGGGCGACCTTGCCGTATAACTGCCAACCTGAAGTGCCTTTTATGCAATGCTTAACAGGCAAATGCTTGCCCTCGTTGGTAAACAGATATTTTTGCTCGTGGGTGTCAAGAGTAAAAACCACCTCGTCACCCATATGCAGATAACTGTTAATTTTCTCGCAAAGGGCATCTTCAATAGCTTTTGCATCCTCAAAACCAAGGGTACCGTCAACAAAATCTTTTTGGTAATCAACTACAACTAAAAGTTTGTTTGCCATAATAATCACCATATCCTTTCAAGATACAAAATGCGATAAAAATCACTGATATGGTGATTATTATATCGCATGTGCTTCGGTTGCCGTGTAAACGGCGAGAAGCACGCGTTTTTAAATTTTTAGCGTGTTTTTCACGCTAAACTCCTTAAAATATTACTATCAGTAATATTTTACTCTAAATCATATGCAGTGTCAATATTTTACAAGGCAGAAAATAATTATTTATATTGAATTGTTTTACCATATAAGATATAATTGTTATAATTTATGGAAAAAAGGGGATTGTTTGTGAAAAAAAGGTTTTTCAGAGTTCTTTTTTCAGTTTTGGCAGCATTATGTTTAACCGCCTCTTTCACCTCTTGCCAAAGCCAAAAGCCAACAGGCACAAACGGTTCCTCAATAAGCAGTAATGTAATTTCGTCTGTCTCGGAAATGCCCACAAAGGACGCGGCGTTTGTTAAAAAACAAGTCAGGGGAATGTGGTTTTCTTATTACGAAATAGGGGATATGTATAAGTCAAAAGAGGGGTTTGCAGCCTCTTTTGAAAAAGCCCTTGATAATTGCCTTGAATACGGAATAAACAATGTTTATGTTCATGCTCGCAGTCATTGTGACGCCTATTATAAATCGGATATTTTTCCCTGGTCAGCATATCTTACAGAAACACAAGGGGCAGACCCTCAAATCGACCCCTTGCAGATTATGATTGAGATTGCTCACCGCAAAAGGATAAAAATTCACGCATGGGTAAATCCATACCGAGTATCCCTAACATCTACAGATTTATCCTTGCTTGCCGACAGTAATCCTGCAAAAATCTGGCTGACCGATGATGATGTTTCCAACGACACCTTTGTTGTTGAATTTAACGGCGGACTTTATCTTAACCCTGCCGAAGTTGCCGTTCAGCATCTTGTGGCAGAGGGTGTGCGAGAAATCGTGCAGAATTATTCGGTTGACGGCATACATTTTGACGATTATTTTTACCCAACTAACGATGAAACCTTTGACGAGGCACATTACGCTACATATCGCACACAGGTTTCATCAAACCCGCTTGAATTGGCAGATTGGCGGCGTGCAAACGTTAACGCTATGGTAAGTACGGTTTATAACGCCGTTAAAAACATAAATCCTCATTGTGTCTTTGGAATCAGTCCAATGGCATCAGTGGAAAATAATTACCATACCGTTTATGCCGATATTAAGGCGTGGCTTGACGGCGGATATGTTGACTATGTTATGCCTCAACTTTATTTTGGCTTCGAATATCCGCAGGAAAGTTCCCGTTTTGATAACCTGCTTAACGAGTGGTGCACTCTTTTTGAAAATTACAATGCCCAGTTGTATATAGGACTTGGCGCCTACAGAATTGGCTCAACTGATGAAAATAATATCGAATGGAGTCAGCATAATGACATATTGGCACGACAAGGTGAACTTGTCAACAAAACTGATGGAGTGTCAGGCTGGGTAATGTATTCTTATTCAAGTTTTTTTGCCGAACAAGAGGCAAACAGTTCAGAGCGTGACAATTTTTACAAAGTGATAAAATCCACCGAAAATAACGGAGAATAAAATGAATTTAAAAAACAAAAAAAGCATTATAATTCTTGTGGTTTTGCTGACAGTAGCAGTCGTACTGTCGGTAGTGTCTGTGCTGCTTTTTAAGGGCAAAAATACTCCTACGGGTGCCGATGTTCCCTCAAATGCAGACAAAATTGAAAATGCAGTTGATCCCATAACCTCTGCACCTACGGCAGTGCTTGGGGGATATATTACCGCAGGGGTGGATTTTGAACTGGGCACCGATGCAAAAGCACAGATTGACGGGCATATTGATAACGCTCAAAAAAGTGGATATAACTGCATTGTATTGCCTGTTTTAACCGAAAATGGCGCTTTATATAACAGTGGCAGATTTAAAAAGGCAACCAATAACGATTTGCTGGCGTACACTGTTTCTGCGGCGCATAAAAAAGGCGTGCTGGTTTATGCAAGCATCGACCCCACGCGTTCTCCCAAAGGCAGTTACGATATATCTGCAGGCGATACCCTTACATGCAGTTGTGCCGAAATGGGTAATCTTTGCTCAATCGGTGTTGACGGGATTGTGCTTGAATACCCCGATTTAACCAATAATCCTCCTTACAGTGCCTATGCAAAATCGGGCAGCGGTGAGGGCTATGAAAGTTATAAACAACAAACCTTTTTCAATTTTGTTAGAAGTTTGTGTACCGAGGTGCGCAAATCGGGCTACGGCGTATGCATAGGTATAAGTCTTCCTGCAACTGAGTTTGACCTTGCGCTAAATTGGGCAAAGCGTGGCGCAACAGATTTTACACTTGTGACCCATATGCCCTTTGAAGCAGAAGGTGAGCAGGGCTATAAAGCCCTTTCTCAGAAGTGGATTGAATCTTTTAGCGGCATAAAACCTCTTTATTTTATGCTCAGTGCAAAGGGCGCGCAATCGGGTGAGGTTGACCAATACGATGTAATGCTTCAGTGCGAGCAGTATGTGTCGTTGGGTAATAACGGTATGCTTGCCGACTCCTTGTCAGCCCTTGCAACTCTTGATAAGCTTAAAGAGGTTTTGTCAAAAGTAAATGACGAAAGTTTTGGTATAAAGGCTTTGTCAATCACATCTCCCTCTTCTGCGAATTTTACCACATACAGTGACTCTGTCAGCTTTGTCGGTGCATCTGACCCTAACTATCCTCTCACCGTCAACGGCAAGGAAGTTGAGCGCACCGATACGGGATATTTCTCTATTGATTTTAAACTTTCAAACGGTAAAAACATCTTTACTTTTGAGCATAAAGACTCTAAAAAGGTTTACACAGTTGAATATAAGAATATAAATATCCGCTCTATTTATCCGTCAGGTGAACAGTGGTGCGACGGTAATGTAGAGATTACCGTCAGTGCAGTTGCCAAAAACGGAGCAAAACTTTGGGCACGCATCGGTGACGAGGTTAAAGAAATGAATGTAACAGGGGGCGCCA
>JAZORF010000034.1:0-22055 GCA_045656545.1 Acutalibacteraceae bacterium
CCTATTGAGGCAAATGAATGTTTTCAGCAAAAAGGAATAACACACCTAAAATAGCGAAAATCGATGTAAAACAACAAATGCATCTGATTTTATAAATTTTATTTAATGCTTTATCAACTGCAATTTTAGCCTTATCCCAAAAATCCAAATCAGAATCATCTGTGCAGATGCTTGGATTTCTTGCCACAATTTCACCATTTTCATCAATAACAATATTGCTTTTTCTTTTAATCATCGATAGTACCTCACTTTAAATCTTTATATACCAATATAGTTAGTAAAACCTAAAAGTTAATGTTCGTCAGTATCTTTGGGGGGCGAATGCTGTTTGGGGTTTACCGTTTTTGAGGTCTCATCGATAATTCTTTTGAAAATCTGTTCAACCTTAATTGATGGAAATTCAGTATTTTTAAAATCCCATAAGAATATATAATATAAAGTGTTATGTTTTTTCATAAGAACAATCCTCCTATACTAATAGGAGAATTGTTCTGCGCGATTGGTTTTATTTTATTTAAAATTTATTTGAATTTTTTTACTTTTACAATAGGTAATTCAGAACCGGTAATTTGCTTGAAAAATTGCAAGGTTTCAACAACCTGCTTTTCAGCATTTCTTTTTGCTAAAAATGGAAATAAACCTTTACCTATAACTGCATATCTGGTGATACAGGGTTTATATGTAAATTTCTTTTCATCGTTTAAACGAATCTCAAAAGAATGGGCTTGTGAAAACAATCCGGTACTATCGCCAAGTTTAGAAGCAAACTTATATTCGAGTTTAGTTATGTCATTTTTGGTGAATGGAAGAGTATCGCAGGTTTCAGAAGCGATTTTTGATTGCACCATATCTTTACAAACACCATCGTTTTCCAAGAAACTGCCTTTTGAAAACTCATATACATTAAAGTATCCGTTTTCGTTATAATTAAAAAATCCATAAAAATCAGTAAGAATTTCTTGACCGTTTTTCTCTTCGAATTCTTTTGTTTCTTCGAAATATTTCTTTACCATAGTTGCGATGTCTGTATCAGAAAGTCTAACTTTTCCAGACCTTTTAAAATTTTTGATTTTAGTTTCGATACGTTCTTGGTCTTCTTCGAGTTTCGATTTGAAAATTCTATAACAATCAGGACAACACAAAACTGTTTGTGTAATTTCAAGTTCTTCCGCTGTTCCGTTAAATAATCCTGTTGTTATCTCCGTGCCACAAAAAGCACAATTCTTAATTTTTGCCATTTTCTTTTCCTCCAATTAATTTTAAATATTTAGGGTTGCTATTTATAAGAGTAAATTAAACATTGTTTGGTTTTATGTTTTTGAAAATTTTTTTATTCTTTGCTATTTCTAGTTAAACGTGCATCAAAGCCTGTTCCATTAACATCTTCCGCAGCGTTGTATTTACCAAAATATAACCTGAAATCTCCGACTCTGGGATGATGCCTCAAAGTTAACTCGTTATAATCGGGAACATCTTTAAAATAATTTTGTACCGTATCTTGCAGTTCTTCATCGTAGGAAATTGTGCAAGTGTAAAAAATTTCATCATCTTTCTTCACACCTGTACCCTCAATATCAATTGAAAATAATTTTTGGTATGAAGAATCTTCACGGGCAAAAATTATCAGGTTGCCTTTAAAATAATTTACACTCGCTTGTTCTAACATCAATACAAATTGGTTTTCATCTGATATGGATGGGTCACCATCTGCATTTCCATAACCACGCCAAACCGCTACTTTTGTTGGTTGTTCAATATTCCCGCTTTCCATTTCTGGATTTGCGGCTTCTACTTTTAACTGTTCATTATCTTGTGAAATCTGTGTATCCGGTTTATTAATGATATTCGTAACAGTGATTGTTGCGCCGGTTGCAACAGATATTATCAAAACACCTGCAACAATTTTTTGCCATAGAGCACCAAGAAATTTAGAACCCGTTAGCACTAATTTTGATGCAGCTATTGTTGTGCCTGTGGTAGCAGAAACACTTGACGCAATGGTTTGTACTGTCTGCATAGGCATTGAACAAGCCTTTGCATCCGTTCCAAACAACCACAAAAGCATCGGAAGAAACCCAACGCTATGCAGTTTAACATGGTTTTTCTTTTCGTAGTTTTCTACTGATGATTTAATAGCCTTTCTTGCATAATTTAGTCTGCTCTTAACCGTTCCTGAGGTTACACCTTGAATTTCTGCAATCTGGTTAACGGTAAGTTCATCATAATAATACAAAATAACGGCAGTTCTTTGCTCTTCTGGAAGACTATCTACTATTTCTAAAATAGTTTTTTTAAAATCTTCCTTGTCAAGATTCTTGTCCGGAATAAAATCTTCTCTATCCTCTTGAATTATATCGAAAATGGTAGAACCATCTTCATTTTCTTCAACCGTTGTTTCTCGGTTTTGCTTTTTAAGATACTGCAAACATTGTCTATAAGTAATTTGTCTTGACCACGCAGGATAGGCAACAGGGTCGCCCAAACTATTTATATTTTTGAAAATAGTCACAAAGGTCTCTTGTGTGATGTCTGCGGCTAATGTTTCATCCTTAACCGTTTTTAAAGCAAAGTAATAAACATCATTGTAAGTTTCTGTAAAAAGGTCGTTTAGTGCCTGATTATTTCCTTCCTGAGCTTTCACAACAAGTGAAGGTAATTTTTCTCTATTCATAAATTCACCTTACAGTTTAAATTTCAATACTAACGGGGGGGTTAAAAATCCTTAATTATATGGTAATCACAGCAAAAAGACTTATACGGTCTACTCTGCAAATTACGACATAATTATAAATTATTATACACCCAAAGGTTAATGAAGTCAATCTGTAAGCACTTACAATTAAACTCAAAAACAATATAATAAATCTATAAGTTAATTGTGAGGGGTTTGATTATGACGTCTGCTGAATTAAAGGCCATTGGCAATCGTATAAGTAACAGAAGGAAAAGTTTAAATTATACACAAGAGCAGGTTGCTGAAAAAATGGATGTTTCTATTCAGATGGTGTCGAATCTCGAACGTGGTAACAAAGCAATAAAAATTGATAATTTAATAAAAATCAGTGAGATTTTAAATGTGAGTGCAGATTATATTTTAACCGGTAAGCATACCGAAAAGGATATTGGTATCGTGTTAAATAAAATCGATAAACTTTCTGACAGCGATTACAAAATGATTGATATGATAATTGAATATTGCTTAAACAAAAAATGATGCTTAATATTCAGCATCATTTTTTTATAATCGAAACACATAAATTTAAGATTGGTTCGGTATAAATTTGAACTTTTCGCCCGAATCCGTAAAAAAGAAGCAAAAAAGTCCTCTGTTCTTTTTTAATTCCGAAAAAAGAACCAAAAAATCGGGCGCTTTACTCACTTGAGGTTCATAAAGCGCATAACAAGTCCCTCATAACTTTTTTGTGAACACCAACTTAACCTTTAAGAGTTCTTTTAAGGGTATGTTTAACCTTTTAGATTCTGCTACACCATATACCTATAATATAATATATAACGAACATATTTGTAAAAAATAATCTCAATAAAGAAATGCTATGGGGAATTAACCTCATAGCATTTTTCTTTTTCGGTAATATGTTGCTCGGCTGATACCGAGTGTTTCCCAAGGTTTTTCTTTGGGTTCTTTTGTTCTGATTTCTTTTGATAATCGTGATATAGTGGCAAGGGATAAACCTGTATCTGCAGATATTTCCTTGTAGGTGATACCTTCTTTGAGTAGGTGCAAAGCACGGTCTTTCTTCTGCTGTGTTTGTTCTTTTCGCTTCTTGATTTCTGCATTTCGGGTAAGGTTTACCGATTGCTTTTTGTATTCATCTTCAAACCGTTTTATTTCATCATCGTGGGCTGATAGCATTTCGTAAAACCTTTTATTTGTTAGTTTGTATATCTTTTTCTGTTGGAAAATATAATCAATCTTTTTCAGGGGTTCGGAAAAGTCCTGATTAAGTTGTTTGCAAAATTCCTGTGCCTGTGTTTTTGTCATAACTGAAACGGCGCTGTTATATGCTAAAAACAACAAAATATCCCTTTTTCCGACACTATCTAACAAAATCTGCGAATACCATTTGATAAAGGCAAGTCTTTTCAGGTTAAGAGCCTGAACAGGATTCCGTTTCTTTTTGGTTGCCTGACCTTTCCGACTTGCTTCGCTGCGTTTCGTAAAACATTGTTTTTTCAGTAGTTCTTTTAATTCGTATTCCTTATAAACAGGGTGTTCGGAAAGTGCCTTGTTTAGCTCGTTTATATCGTAACCTTTGGTGCTGATAATCTCGTGTTCAACTTTGGTTCGGGTGTGGGTGTTCCACGTTCCGAACAAGCGACAAAGCCCGACCGCATTTTTAGAAGCTGTTACATCAATTTCAACCAACTTTTCAAGGTCAGGGTATTCGGTCAAAAAGTCTTTTATGATAATAGCAAGTTTATCTATAATGTTATGATACAAAAATAATAGGTTTACGGAAGCACTATTGATATGCCACCATAATTGATAACCACGTCCGCTACGAACCCAAACTGACGGTTTGGGAATGTTAAAGGGTGGTTGTATATTTATCAAATCTCTAAAAAAATAAAACTCGAAACATTCCATAGCACACATTTTGTCAAAAGCATTCTGTCTGCTGTGGAAATCTATGTCAAGGCAGATGTTATTTAATGTAAACAACTTTTCTGCACATCGTTTTGAATACGGCTTCAAACCGTTCTTTGTTATGTAATAATCATTACTCTTTAATATTTTGAGATTGCTTATGCGTTCTTCGATGTCTTCAAAATAACAACAGCCCAAACTTTTCATTTCCTTATCTTTGGTTCGGGTGGATATATTAACCATACTTTTGAATTTTTCGTTAGGTGGAAATAACACGTCATATACACTCATATCAATTCTCCCTTCGTGATTTCTCAAAGGAAGAATGAAAGATAAGTGTGCATAAATAAAAATCGCTCATAAGCATTTTTGCCTACGAGCGATTTTGTTATTTGACTACGATTGTTTTAACCTTCTTCATAAAGTTATAACCCTTTTTATAAAACTGTGCATTTTTAATTTCATCTTGTAAAAGTTCCCTGTATTTGTCTAACTCGGTTTCTAATAGTGTTATATGTTCCCTTAAATCTTTTATGGTGTTTTTATACATTTCAATTTCAAGATTGTCATACAAGGCGTTTATATCTTCGGTAACAACCTTTCGTTTGGTTTGTAATTCTTCTAATGCTTTATCAACCACAACTGTTTACCTCTCTTTCTTTATAATTTTTTATAAATGCTTCGGGGGTCATAAGATTAACTAATTTTCCGTCCTTCTTAAACTCAATCAAATAGTATTCTCGTGTTAGCTTCTTTCGCTTAATGATAGCGAAAATAATTGATATTGTTACCGCTTCGGTAATAGGTGTGCTTGTTACACCCTGAAATATCAAATCGTGGATTCCACCTGTTGTTTTGTAAATGGATATAGTTTTAATAGTCTTATGCCCCTTTCTGCAATAAAGCCTTTATTTCCGTTTTTCGCCTTTTCAGGTCTTCGCGCTCACTCACGGATAACGAAGCGCTGTTGCTTAATTGGTTCAGTATTTTTTGTAGTTCGTTTTCAAGGTATGCTGTATCGCCCTGTTGCTCGGTGGCATAAACCCGTTCTTCAATCAGGTTTAACAACCACTTGCTGACCGATGTGTTTTCAGCAATCGCACACAGTTTGATTTTTGTTTTTAGTTCAGGCGAAACATTACAACGAACATCAGTAAACTTTTTCATATCGCTTATTCTCCTTTCTGCCGTTATGCTTAATTGCTTAATATAAGAATGTTCGCTAACTTATAAAAACGAAAGAAAATGTACTGTGCGATAGTTACCTTCGGAGAACACAATATGAATGTCAAAAACAGGGTTTGGGACGTTCATTATATTGTGTTATTCTCAATGTTCGCATTGAGAGATAAAAAGTATCATTCTTATAGTAGAAAAAAGAAAGGGGTATTTTGTATGGAAAATTACACATTAACAGTTAGTGTGCATAAAGGCACTTGTGCGGAAGCACACCTGAACCACAACCGCCGAACAATCTTTGTTCCACACGCTGACAAAGACCGATTACATTTAGACCGTGCATATATAGATATGAGTGTTGAACAGGCATACCACATTTTATTTGACAAGGCATTGGAAGAATACAATAAGGGTAAAAAGCCTTCGCGCCGTATTGCCAACTACTACGAACACATCAAGGCACAATACGAAAAAGGCGAACAGGCAATTCAGCAGGCTCGCTCTCTTGGTGCAAGCCGTAAACGGTTAGCATTGTTGAAAGCGAAAAGACCCACCTTGTTTTCAGAAATAATTGTAACTCTCGGTTCGTGCGACGCACACAACGGCTTGTTTGCCTGTGGTGGCAACAAGGAAGCAATAACCGTAGGGATATTAGATGAATATATGGCGTCTTTCCAAAAAAGAAACCCACACTTATTTGTCTTTTCAGCCCACCTTCACCTTAGTGAGCAGACACCACATATCCATATAGATTATATTCCGTGGACTAATTTAGAGGGTAGGGGTTTACCTGTCAGGGTATCGGAAAACGGTGCTTTTGTGCAACAAGGCTTAACGAGTGGTAAACGTGGAGAGATAGGCACTATCGCTTTTCAGGAACAGGAACGAGACGCCTTGTCGGAAATTGCACAAAGCAGGGGCATTTCCACAGCAGAAAACAAGCACACCAAAAGACATTTAACCAAGGAAGAATATATCTTAAACAAGGAAAAGGAAAAAGCAGAAGCAGACCGAAAGGTTATTGACGGTTCAGCTGAAGAGATTGTGAAAATGCAAGACGAGTTTTTGGACTACCTTTCCAAAAGCAAATTTGCGGAAGCATTTTCCGACCACATTGAAAATATAGATTTAAGGCAAACTGTTCATCGGTATTCTGAACAGGAAAAAGACAATAAAAAAATTCTTGCTCAAAGTTGGCAAGAATTTAATAGTTACACGTCCGATTTCTTTTCGTCATATCGTATATCAAAAGAATTGCTGTGGAACGAGATTCAACAAGCAAGGAAAACACAACGCTATAACAAAAAGCGATTGGAAGATTTGATTTACGATATTACAGATAGCACCGATTTTTTTATTGTGAAGGTGGTAAAACTCTTTATAGCCTTGTTTGTTGCTATCGGTAATGCTCGGTTTGAAAATCACATTGAAGAATTACAGGAAGCGAACAGGCAATTAAAAGCACAGGCAAAAAAGGTTATGCAACAAAGCAACGATGTTTCCCAAGCCTTAAAATCAAAAGACTTTGATAATATTGAAATAGCGCTGCACGAATACGAAAACCGCCTGACAACTTTAAGTGCATACATTGAAAGAACCGTAAATGAGGTTTTGGCAGAACAGGGCGAAAGACCAATAGAACGGTAATCTTGATTTTATATTTATGTTATGTTATAATGTAGGTGGAATTTTTAAGTATGACACCGTTCACGAAACATTCCATACCCTGAAATCAGGTAAAAAGTCCGCCGTTTTCCCTCATAACTAAAAAAATCTTTGTGCATATTTTTGTGCAAAACTCGAAAAAACCGCATAAATAAAGGGTTTGTTGTGATGAGGCTCGACACGGCAAGGCATTTGAGGGACTCCTTGAAAGATATTTTAAATAAGCAATACGGAGGGGGTTGGGCAACCAACCCCTTTTTGTTGAAACAACGAGTATTCAACTAAGTGGCAACACAAACTACATAGGCTAAGGAGTGATATATATGAAAAAATTGTTGGCTCTTGTAACTGCCGTTTTGCTGATGGCGGTATTGGTGGGATGCAGTCAGGCTCACCCTCATAACCACGACCACACTTCTGCTCCGCAGTCATCTGAAACTCTTATAACCAAAGAGCAAGCAAAGGCGATTGCTCTTGAACACGCAAAGATGACCAACCGTCCCATTCGGGATTTTGAAATTGAACTGGACAGGGATCATAACGAAATATCCTATGAAATAGAGTTTAAGTCGGGCGGATTTGAGTTTGAGTATGACATTCACGCCGAGACAGGCAAGGTTTTATTGGCTAACAGAGAGGCGTCCAGACCTGAAATAGATTAACTTTTAAGACGGAGGGTTAACCCCTCCGTCTTTTTAACAGGACGTCGAGGGCGCCGTCCCCTACAAATTTGATTTGAGAATGCATTTAATTATTGCCTTTACTTTTGTGTTTTTGTGTGGTAAAATGTAGTTACCACATCACATTTTAATAATGATATTCTGCATAGGAGATAATACCTTGGCAAAAGGTGTTCTCTCTGTCTCCTTATGCAGATTTATCGGTGTGATGTGGTAATCTAACCGAGGGAAGCACTTTTTCGGCACGCCTTCGGGCGTGCTTTTTTAATTGCGAGAATATAGGTTAATTATTAACTTTACATTTGTGTTTTATTGTGGTAAAATTGTTATGCGACACTAACTGAATAAAATCTCACGTGTGGATAATACCTTGGTAAAAGGTGTTTTCCTCTAATTCCGCGTGGGAAAATGGTTAGTGTCGCAACTTTCCGAGGGAGCACTTTTTCGGCACGCCTTCGGGCGTGCTTTTTTAATTGCGAGGTGATTTTATGAGCAAAGTAATTATTGATGATGCAACAGGCACACACTTAACTCCGTCACCCCAAGGGGAGTTATGTTTAGGCAACGGTGAGCATCCCGAATATGAATGTTGCTGTGATGAGTGCGACTTTTTTCTTGATTGCTTTCCTGAATACAGAACCGATTTTAAGGGCAGATTTTAGCCTGTTCCCTATCCTTGCGAAAGGATAGGGCTTTTTGTTTGTTGCAAATGTTTTTCTAATATGTTAAAATATAACCAAATCACAGAATAGGATGATAACAGTGAAGATTTTATTTACTCTTGGCGCTTTGGGTCACGGCGGTGGCGAGCGAGTTGTATCGGTACTCTCTAACGAACTTGTGCGTCAAGGTCATCAGGTTGAAATTTTGTTGTATTATGACCGCGAGGTATGGTATCCTCTTGACCAAAAGGTTAAGGTTATTGCAGAGGAAAAAGAGACTGGCAAAAAGAACATTTTAAGCCATCTGCTTTTTAAACGCAAATATGTAAAAAACAATAATTTTGATGTTGTTATATCCTTTCTTGCCCCATTTAATATGATTGCTATTGTCAGTCTTTTTGGCCTTAAAACCCCTCTTATTGTTGCCGACCGAAACGACCCAAGGCACGTGCCATCAAATAAACTTGTGCGTTTTGCCCGCGACTTTTTGTATCGCTTTGCCGATGGAGTCGTGCTTCAGACCAAGGCAAATCAAGCCTATTTTTGCAAAAAAGTTCAGCAAAAATCCACTGTTATCTATAACCCCATTGATTTGGGGGATGCCACAGGCATCGGTCTTACCGCCCAAAAATCCAAAAGGATGGTGTCGGTTGCCCGTCTTATGCGCCAAAAAAATCAGGATATGATGCTTGATGCTTTTTGCAAATTCCAACAAAATCATCCCGATTACCGCCTTACCATATACGGTGAGGGTGACTACCGTCCCAATTTAGAGCAAAAAATTGCAGAGTTGGGGCTTGGTCAGTCGGTTGACCTGCCTGGCGGTGTCAAGGATGTGCCTAACCATATCAAAGATGCGGAAATTTTTGTGCTTTCATCCGATTATGAGGGTATGCCCAACGCTTTGATTGAGGCTATGTGCGTGGGACTCCCCGTTATATCCACCGCCGTTTCGGGTGCAACCGACCTTGTTATCCCCGAGGAGAACGGATTGCTTGTAGACTGTGACGATACCGAGGCTCTTGCCGCCGCTATGGATAAAATGGCAAGTGACGGTGAACTTCGCAAAAAAACATCGCTAAACGCCGCTAAACTTGCCGATGAGCTTACTCTTGACAAAATTACTGCTCAGTGGCTCCAATATATTAAAGAAGTAATAAAATAAAAGACACGATGGGTGATTAAAAATCATCCATCGTGTTTTGTTTAGTATTTAATAAAGGGGAATATTATCGATAAAATCATACGGCGTTTGCGCTTTTTCCAATACTTTTGCTCTTTTAAACCAGTGCAAGAATTATAAAAAACACTATAATCATCAAAGCGGGGATGAGCATAACATCCATCGATTCAACATTATTGTTCGTTTCCATTGTCACCTATTTTTTTGTTTGAATCGGTGCCTTTACTTTTGCTTGCACCGAACATTATTCCAACAATAAACAGAGCAACTAAACCGCCAACAATCACTCCAAATATAAAATTTATCATTAAAATCTCTCTCTTTCGTACGGGGCACATAGGTTTTGTATACATTTACATTATAATAACACACAACATACAATATTGCAAGTGTTTTTTTATACAGTATTAGTTTATGTTTTTTTGACTTGCTATCAGTCATACTATATGTTGAGGTGATAGTGTTGCATACACGAATCAGAAATGCGCGTGAAACCCAAGGCTATACCCGAGAAAAATTTGCAGAAAAGTTAGACGTCAGCGTTTCCTATTTGGCAGAGTTGGAAAGAGGCAGAACAGGCATATCTGTTAAAATGCTTATTAAGGTTTGCACTTTGTTAGGTTTGTCTACCGACTATGTGTTGTTCGGAACAGAGCGTAATGATGACCGCGCCCGATTGGATAGCATCAACCGAATTGACAGTAAATATCTGCCGCTGCTTGACAAGGTAATCAGCGAACTTTTGGCGCTTAGCGAAGACGAAACTTAAACTGCAAAAGGCCTCTATCACAAAAAGAAGCATCCGACTAAGCGGATGCTTCTTTTTATATCTTTTTAAGCACAATTGCGGTGCGGTTTGGCAGATAGCACTTAAATCCAATCCATCCGTCAGGGGTGGTTTGAGTTTTGTATTTCACGCTTGTATCAACACGGGAAAAACCGCCGTACTTATCATCATCGGAGGAAAGCACAACCTTGTATGTGCCTTTAATTCCAACCGGAATAAAATATCCGTCAAAAGAGCGTTCGGGGTGGAAATTAAATATAAAAACATATTCACCCTTGGTGAAAATTATCAGTTTATCCTCTTGATGAACCCAACGGTTTTCACCGGGTTTGGACAATAGACCGTCCTTTTTGAGCAGTTTCACCATTGCCTTGTCAAAGGCGTTCAGTTGACCGTAGCGAAGCAGTTCATCATCTGCCAAATGCCACTGACGGCGGCAGTAGTGATAACTCCACCCGTTACCCTCTCTGGGAAAATCTATCCATTCGGGGTGGCCAAACTCGTTGCCCATAAAATTAAGGTAGCCCTCACCTGCCAAGGAGGCGGTGATAAGCCGTATCATTTTGTGCAGGGCAATACCTCGGTCAATTGTGGCACTGCCTAAAAGTTTGCTCATATGGGTATACATATCGGCGTCGCACAACCTAAACATAATAGTTTTGTCACCCACAAGGGCTTGGTCGTGGGACTCGCTATATCCAATATTCTTTTCTCTTGGTCGGCGCTGATTAAGCTCGTACCAAAGTTTGAGCATATCCCATTCATCATCGGCATATTCTTTGATGGTCTTTATCCAAAAATCAGGCACGCCCATTGAAAGACGGTAATCAAACCCTATTCCGCCGTAAGAGACAGGCAGACACATACCAGGCATACCCGACATATCCTCTGCAACTGTGATTGCGTTGGGGTTGATTGAATGTATAAGTTCATTGGCAAGTTGCAGATAGGTAACCGCCTCGGTATCGGTGTTAAGGGAAAAATACATACTGTAATCGGTGAAAGCACTGCCAAGACCGTGGTCGTGATAAAGCATAGAGGTGACACCGTCAAAACGGAATCCGTCGAAATGGAATACGTCCATCCAAAACTTAAGGTTTGACAGTAAAAAGTGCAAAACCTCGTTTTTACCGTAGTTGAACAGTTTGGTGCCCCAAGCGGAATGGTTACCCCTCTCACCCTCATGGAAGAACTGATACTCGGTGCCATCAAACTCATTTATACCCTCGTTGGTGTTTTTGACTGCGTGGGAGTGAACAACATCAAGAAGCACCGCAATACCCATTTTATGCGCCGCATTGATAAGTTTTTTAAGTTCCTTACTTTCGCCGTAGCGTGACGACGCGGCAAAGAAATTTGACACCTGATAACCAAATGAAGCGTAATAAGGATGCTCCATAATAGCCATAATTTGTATGGTATTATAGCCTTGTTTTTTAATGCGGGGCAAAACATTCTGCCTAAATTCACGGTATGAGCCGATTTTACCTTCTTCTTGCGCCATACCGATATGGCACTCGTATATAAAAAGCGGCTCGGTTGGGGCAAAGCCCTCGTCAGTCCATTTAAAAGGCTCAAGGGTATCGTCAATTTCGGCGCACCACAAATATGTAACGGGGTCTTGCACCACGCGGGTTGCATATAGCGGAACGCGGCGCAACTCGTTGCCTTGAGAAATAACGATTGCCTGCACCTTTTGACCTTTGCAGAGGGCATTTTTGCCTTCTAAATACACCTCAAACACACCGTTTTCAAGGCGAGTCATTGGATGAGAGCGAGTATTCCACCCGTTAAAGTCGCCTGTAAAATAGATACTGTCGGCGGCAGGTGCCCATTCGCGATAAATCCAACCCTTTGCGGTAGGGTGAATACCAAAATAGTTGTGGCCGTTGGCAAAATCGGCAAGACTGCACAACCCCTTGGTAAGTTCATGTTTTTTCGCGGTAAAAAGGTGGTCCCGCAAGGTCAAATCTTCGGCATAGGGAATAAGGCCTGCATCAATATCCATAATTTTGTTGTATATTGCAGTTGGCATTTTTTACCCTCCTTTAGTCCTGATATACTAATTATACCAAAAAATGCACTAAAATATCAATAGCAAATATGCAGTTTTTAAATTCGTACTATTTCAAAGAGTAAAAGACTACTTTTAATTCTAATTTATATAGACTTTTGATTGTTTTAAGTTTATGATGAATTTAACATACATTTTAATAAAGAAACAAACATTCCCGACTCAATCAAGGCTTTTGAAATTTTTTTGAAGTGGGCAATGTTGAAAAAGCCTTATTTTACGGACTTCCTACCTATTTTGTAGAGTGTGCAGGTCCCACTCAACTTGTTAAAGGCTTGTTTTTTAAGGATTATTTTAAAGATAAAATTTTTGCTTTTGCAGGGCTTATCCACCACCCCAAGTTAGATAAAGAGGCACAAAGCCAAGACTTTGTAAAACAACTTGAGCGCTATTTTGCTACAGGTTTTGACGGACTTAAAATGCTTGAGGGCAAGCCTATGGTTTGCATTTGCCACTCTTGGCTCCTTTTCCCTGAGTATAAAAACATTCTTTTACCCAAGTCAAACATAGTTAGTTTTATGGGTGATTTTGATATTTTTGCAAGCCACGAGCAAGAAAAATTTGAGTACGGTTGGCGCGTTTTTGCTGACAAAAGCGAATTGACGCCAAAAAAATTACCCGAAAACACCTCTTTGCAAAAAGCATTTAATTAACGACGGAAAGGTTGGCTGTGGCTACGGTGTGCTAATCTTTGACGGTGAAAAAATAATTAACATTTAACAAAAACGAGAGAATTTCCTTAAAAACAAAAGAAATGAGCCCAGTCCTATACCGAGCTCATTCGCAATCAATTTAATATTAAATTTTGTCTATACTTTGTGGTTCACTTCATAAATCAGTTTTTTGTTATCTTACTTATAAAGAGGATATTTTTTGCAGATTTCGGCAACGCCTGCACGAATTTCTTCTTCACTGTTTTCGAAGTCGTAGATTGCCTTTGCAATAAACTCACCGATTTTGGTGAAATCCTCGGTATTAAGGCCTCTGGTTGTAGCAGCAGGGGTGCCGAGACGTACACCGCTTGTAACAAAAGGCTTTTCGGGGTCATTGGGGATAGCATTCTTATTGGCAGTGATATTTACTGCATCAAGGCGGTGCTCAAGTTCTTTGCCTGTTACACCTGTACCGCGCAAATCAACCAACATCAAATGATTATCGGTGCCGCCTGAGATAATATTAACATTATTCTTAATAAGGCTTGCGGCAAGTGCCTGTGCATTGTCAACAATACGCTGCTGATACTGCTTGAACTCGTCTGTCAGAGCCTCGCCAAAGCAAACTGCCTTTGCGGCAATAGTATGCATCAAAGGACCACCCTGTGTGCCGGGGAAGATAGCCTTGTCGATAGCTTTGGCATATTCCTCTTTGCAAAGAATCATACCGCCGCGTGGACCGCGCAAAGTCTTGTGAGTGGTGGTGGTAACAATATCGGCATACTCAACGGGATTTGGATGAAGGCCTGCGGCAACGAGGCCTGCAATATGAGCCATATCAACCATAAATATTGCCCCAACCTCTTTAGCAATAGCGGCAATTTTATCAAAATAAATGGTACGAGGATAGGCAGAAGCGCCTGCTACAATCAACTTAGGTTTGCACTGGGTAGCAATGCGGCGCATTTCGTCATAATCAATAAAACCATCGTCAGAAACGCCATAGGGCACAAAGTTATAAAGCATACCCGAAACATTAACAGGTGAGCCGTGAGTAAGGTGACCGCCGTGAGCAAGATTCATACCCATAACAGTGTCACCGGGTTGAAGCAGTGCGGTATAAACGGCAGTGTTTGCCTGTGCGCCCGAATGAGGTTGAACATTGGCGTGGTCGGCACCGAAAAGTTTTTTGGCACGGTCACGGGCAATATCCTCTGCAATATCGACACACTGGCAACCGCCGTAGTAACGCTTGCCAGGATAACCCTCGGCATATTTATTGGTAAGCACGCTGCCCATTGCAGCCATTACTGCAGGGGAAACGAAATTTTCACTTGCGATAAGTTCAATATTGCTTTGCTGACGGGCAAGCTCTTTTGCCATAGCTTCAGCAACATCTTTGTCAGTCTCGGCAACAAGACCGATTGAGTCAAGTAGATTATCAAACATTTCAAAGCACCTTTCCTTACATTCATAATAATTGTATCTATGATAACACAGATTAAATGAAAAATAAAGTATAAATATTAAAAGAGGACAATTTTATTGGAAACTGTCCTCTTTTTTCATACCATCATATTATCTGCGCCAAGTTGACGGTGAAATTGCCAAAAGCAAGGGGAAAACCTCTAATCTGCCCAATAGCATTGAGAAGGACAGAATTAGTTTAGAAAAGCCTGTGTAGCCTGCAAAACTTCCCATTGGTCCAACTGCGTCTAAACCGGGACCCACATTATTAAAGCAGGCAACGGTTGCTGTTAAATTGCTTTCAAAACCAAAGGGCTCAAAACTTATAAGCAAAAATGTAGCCGCTATACAAGCAAAATATACAGCAAGATAAACACCTACATTATTGGCAGTTGTCTCGTCAAGGCGTTTGCCTTCAATTTTAACCGATGCAACCGAACGGGGATGAAGCATACGACGCAACTCTTTGGCAATAACCTTGCCAAGTATCAAAACTCGCGAAATTTTAAAGCCGCCTGCAGTGGAGCCAGCGCAACCGCCGATAAATGTTAACAAAAACAACACTGATTTAGACAAATCGGGCCACAAATTGAAATCTATCGTTGCATAGCCTGTGGTGGTTATGATTGTTGACACCTGGAAGAAGGAGTGGCGAATGGTATCGCTAACAGTGGCACCTGCCATTGCAAGAGAATTGAAAATGTTCAGGAATATTACGGCAGTGGCTACGCCCACTATAATAAGGTAGGCACGAAGTTCGGTACTTGTAATAGCAGTTTTAAAGCGGCGAATTAAAATCAGGTAATAAAGGTTGAAATTCACGCCAAAAATCAGCATAAACACTGCAATTATCCACTGACAAGCAGTATTGTAACTTGCCAAACCGTCAGCCTTCATACTAAATCCACCCGTACCTGCAGTACCGAGAGCATGAAACAAACTTTCAAACCAATCCATACCGAAAATCTTGAGCAAGACAAACTGCACAAGCGTTAGGGCAATATAGATAAGATAAAGCAGCTTTGCCGTGTCACGAAGACGGGGTACAAGTTTGCCAAAAATAGGACCAGGCATCTCTGCCTTCAAAATGTGGGATGAACGGTCAGATTTGCCGGGAGAAATTGCAGTAACAAGCACAAGCACACCCATACCGCCTATCCAATGAGTGAAACTACGCCATATAAGTCCGCCGTGGCTCATAGCCTCAACATCGGTAAGTATTGACGCGCCCGTGGTGGTAAAGCCGCTCACTGTTTCAAATATAGCGTCTATGTAATTGGGGATTTCTTTGTTAAGTGTAAAGGGCAACGCACCGATAAGAGACATAAGTACCCAAACCAAGCCTACTATTGCAAAACCCTCTTTGGCATAAATTGCACTGTTTTTTGTGCGAAAGCAAAGGCAAAGCAATAATCCCAATGCCAAGGATATGCCTATTGTAATTGCAAAACCAATCCAAGTAGTTTCGCCGTAAATAAAGCACACCAAAAGGGGCAAAAGCAATAAAATCGCTTCGGCAATTGCCATTCTGCCCAAAGTGTTAAAAATCATTCTTATATTCATATTCGTGTCACCTTATAATATCAGAAAGGTCATTAAGAAGTTTGCCTGCGGCAATTACAACCACTCGGTCACCCGACAAAATTACATCATCACCGGAGGGAATAATAGGCTTTCTGCCACGAATAATGCCTGCAATAAGAATATCTTTTTTAATGTGCATATCCTTAAGAGGAATTTCTATGTACTTAAAGTTATCGTTAACACTAAATTCAAGGGCTTCTGCCTTGCCATCCATAAGCTTGTAGAGGGCTTCAACATTGCTTCCCATTGAGTTGTGCAGTGCCCTTGCATACTTTGACAAAAATTGAGAAACAAAGTGTTGAGGTGAAACAATACATTCAAGACCGATTTTACCTGCCATTGCGGCAAGTTCAGGTCGGTTAACCTTAGTAATAACCTTTGGCACATTGTGTGATGCCGCAAAGCAAGAGGTAAGAATATTTTCTTCATCAATACCTGTCAGTCCTACAAACACATCGGTAGTATCTACCCCTTCTTCAAGCAACAACTCCTGAGAGGTGCCATCACCCAAAATGGTAACTGCCTCGGGCACAAAATCGTTAAGTTCTTCACAGCGCTGACGGTCGTGGTCAATAACCTTGACCTCGTAGCCACTGGCAACAAGCATTTTTGCAAGGTAAAGAGATATTCTGCCGGCGCCCATAATTATAACGCTATGAGCGCGCTTTTGTGTAACACCAAGCATTCTAAATAGTTTGTTCAGCTCAGCCGGTGATGCAGTTATGCCCACCTTGTCACCACTTTTAAGCACAAAATTACCGTCGGGAATATAAAACTCTTCATCACGCTGAACTGCACAAATCAAAACCTTGGCATCAAATTTTTTGCGCATTTCAGCAAGGGTCAATCCGTTAAGTGCAGAGTCATCTTTCAGTCTGAAATCAACCATTTCAAGTTGTCTGCGGGCAAAGGTTTCAATATTAACAGCGCTGGGGAATTTGATAATATTGTAAATTTCGCGGGCAGTAATCATTTCGGGATTAACAGATGCGGAAAATCCCAACTGCTGCTTCATAAACTCCAAACTATTGTCGTTATATTCAGGGTTGCGCACACGGGGTATAGTATGCTTTGCCCCCATAGCGCGAGCTATAAAGCAGGCAAGCATATTAAGTTCGTCAGAGTCGGTAACGGCAAGAAAAAGCTCTGCCTCATCTACTCCCGCCTCTTTTAATGCATCGGAGTCGGCACCGTTGCCTACAAGACCCATTACATCGTAACTGTTAGTTACCTCGTCAAGCACGGCAGGGTCATAATCAATAGCTACAATATCGTGCCCCTCTGTAACAAGGTTTTCTATAATGGTGCGGCCGATTTTGCCGCAACCCACAACAATAATCTTCATAAAAACGCTTCCTTTTAAAGTTAGATATAATATTATTCTACTTTTGTTTAGATTTTCTACCTTTAATTTAGTTCAGTATAGCATTTGACTTGCTTTAATGCAACAAAAATCTTTCGTTGACTTTTACACTTTACTGCATTATAATGGTAAAAAAATAAAGGAGATGTAAAAATGAAAGCAAAAGCAATTCTTCCAAAAATTCTTATGCTGGCATTTATAGTGGTTTTCACAGTTATTTGCTGTCTTACCGGTTCCATCACCCACCCCGCAAATACATTGTGGTCACTTTTCCCCCCTGTTATCGCTATTATGCTGGCGCTCTTAACAAAAGAGGTTTACAGTTCACTGTTTATCGGTATTTTAGCAGGCGCCCTGCTTTATAGCAACTTTGATATTGTTAAAACAGTTGACAGCATGACAAACGACGGCTTTATTTCTGCCGTTTCAGGCACTGCAGGTATCTTTGTATTCTTAGTGCTTCTTGGCGTGCTTGTTGCCCTTGTTAACAAGGCCGGCGGCTCTGCCGCTTTTGGCCGTTGGGCTCAGAAACATATTAAAACCAAAGCCGGTGCCGCTCTTTGCACCTTTGCTCTTGGCGTGCTTATCTTTATTGACGACTATTTCAACTGCCTTACCGTTGGTAGTGTTATGCGTCCTGTAACCGACAGCACCAAAATCAGCCGTGCAAAGCTTGCATATTTGATTGATGCTACCGCTGCTCCTATTTGTATGATTGCTCCCATCTCTTCTTGGGCTGCAGCCGTTTCTGAATACACTGCAGGTGTTACAAATGCCGCAGGCGAGGAAGTTTCAAGCCTTGCACTTTTCTGCCAGGCTATCCCCTACAACTTCTATTCATTGCTTACCTTGGCATTTATTGTTATTATCACCCTTATGAATTTTGACTACGGCCCCATGAAGTTGCACGAAATGAATGCTGCTAACGGTGACTTGTTCACCTTTGGCGGTGAGGTTATCGGTGCCGATGACGAGCGCGAGTACAATCCCAAGGGCAAGGTTATTGACCTGCTTTTGCCCATTATTGTGCTTATTGCAGTTGCCGTTGTTGCTCTTATTTATGTTGGCGGCTTCTTTGATGCAAAGGGCGATTATTATATGGATTTCATCGGCTCATTCGGTAATACCGATGCCACCGTTGGCCTTCCCCTTGCAGGTATTTTGGTGCTTGTGCTTACTGTTATTTATCTTGTTGCACGCCGCATCATTACCCTTAAAGATGCTATGAGCTGCATCCCCAAGGGCTTTATCGCAATGGTACCTGCTATTCTTATTCTTACAATGGCTACCTCTCTTAAGAATATGACCGGTTTGCTTGGCTCTGATGTTTTTGTTCAGAATGCCCTTGCCGATGCAGGTGCACTTCGCAACTTCTTGCCTGCTATCATCTTCCTTGTTGCTTGCGGTATTTCATTCGCAACCGGCACATCTTGGGGTACCTTCGGTATTCTTATCCCCATCGTGCTTAGCGTATTCCCCGCAGGAAGCGAGCTTATGATAATCGGTATGTCTGCTTGCCTTGCCGGTGCCGTTTGCGGTGACCACTGCTCACCCATCTCTGACACCACCATTATGTCAAGCGCAGGTGCGCAGTGCGAGCACGTTAACCACGTTTCAACTCAGTTGCCATATGCACTGACTGTTGCAGGTGTATCATTTGTTGCATACCTTATTGCAGGCTTTGTGCAGAGTTGGTACATCAGCCTGCCCATCGCTTTGGCAATGATGGTGCTGACCCTTATTGTTATCAAGGCAACCACCAAAAAGGCTGCTTAATTTAAGATAAAAATCAACCCCGTCGTTCAAATGCTTAGGGTTGCTAAGGACAGAAAAGGATGCGTAGAAAGTCTACGCATCCTTTAGTTTTTGTCTTATACTTGTCAAGCAGGGAAAATGCATAGCTTATTCTACTTGTTAGTAGAACCTAAAGCCTTTTTAACCCATCTCAAAAGAAGAGTTATCTTAATAGTGATATTGTGAGACGGAGCTAACAGTGTTATTTTGCCTAATGGCAAAGTGATATTAAAACCTACGGTTTTAGTGATATTTTATTCGCCTATTAACTGCCAAAGGCAAAATCACTTGGACTTTAGTCCAAATATCACTGCATAGCAATACAACTCGCGCGAAGCGCGAATAAAACTAGCCAAGTGTCCTTAAGAACACTTGGCTAATGAATGACGGGGTTTTGTTATATTCCGAAAAGGCGGCGTGTGTTTTCTCTTGTGGTTTGTAGCACCTCTGCCACCGAAATGCCTTTGATTTCGGCAATGCGGCGGGCAACATTGATAATCATACCCGAATGGCACCGCTTACTGCGCAGAGGCACAGGTGCCATATATGGTGCGTCCGTTTCAAGCAAGATATATTCCAGTGGAATTTGCTCTGCTACCTCAACCGTTTTGCGTGCGTTTTTAAAGGTGAGCACTCCACCGATACCGATATATATGCCCATATCCACCAGTTGACGAGCCATTTCGGCACTGCCCGAATAACAGTGCATCACACCTTTGGGCCGATACTCCTTTATAATATCAAAGGTGTCGGCATTGGCTTCACGGGAGTGAATTATGACGGGCTTATTCAGTTTTTGGGCAAGTTTCAGTTGGCTGATGAAATTTGCCTTTTGCACCTCTCGAGGCACGCTATCCCAATGATAGTCAAGTCCAATTTCTCCGATAGCAACACATTTTGGGTCGGTTGCAAACTCCTCTATCCAACTAAGGTCAAGAGGCTCTGTATCCTCGGGGTGAAGCCCCACTGCTCCGTAAACAAAGGGATATTTGTGGGCAAGTTCCATTGTAGTTTTGCCCGACTGACTGTTGCAGGCACAGTTAATAATACCGCAAACAGAGTGTTTTAAAGATTTCAGCAATTTGTCTCGGTCGGTGTTAAATGCCTCATCATCATAATGGGCGTGGGTATCAAAAATCATACCCTCGTAAAAAGGTGAAATGTAACTCATTCTTTTATCCCTCATAAAGCCAACGGCACTGCTCTTTTGTAAGTGACACAGAACAGGCGGTCAACGAATCTTCAATATGTTCTTCGGTTAGGCAGCCAACCACTGCAACGGCTTGGGGCAGACTGCTTGTGATATAAGCAAGGGTTATTGCAGCGGCAGATACTCCCATTTGTTGCGACAGTTCTTTTACCCTTTGGGCGCGGGCAAGGTTTTCGTCACTTAAAAAGCGGTCGATAACCTTTTGAGAATATGACGCTCCTGCCGCATATTTTGAGAAAAAGCCCTTTGCCTGAGGTGAAAATGCCATTACAGGCATACCTTTTGCGTCGTAATCGGCAAACCGCTTTTCGTTCATACAGATAAGGCTGTCATCACCCATTCGGGTGCCGTCACTTTTTGCAAGACTCCACTGAATCTGTGACACACAAGGGGGTGCAATATGATTGTCATTTGCATATTCGATAAGTTGGTCGATGCGGTGATTATCCCAGTTCGACACACCGTAAGCCTTGGTGTAGCCCTGATTTATAAAATCCTTTGCAAGTTCCGCAAACTCCCCTGCAGGAATCGAGGGTGTGTCGCGGTGAAACAGGTACAAATCGGGGGTGTAGCCAAGAGTGTCAAGGCTTTGCTCTATATCCTGCTTTATGCAGTGGGGAGTGGCACGCTCACGGGGAAAGCCACCCTTTGTAACAAGGGTGACGGAGGAGCGTACCCCTCGGCTTTTAAGCCATCTGCCAATAACCGCCTCACTGCTTTCGCCAAGTTGGGTATACATTCGGGCGGTGTCAATAGTCCTGCCACCAAGGGAATAGTATTTGTCAAGCAATTTAAAGAGAGTATCACTGTCCACATTACCACCTGTGCCAAAAGTTATGGCGGATAGGGATATTCCGTTTGCAATTACACTGTTCATATTGTCACCTGCTTTTATTCAATTATATAGCAAATGTGGAAAAATTGCAAACAATATCGCACTAAAATAACCCTTGACTTGTTGACAAAACTGTGATATTATGTACTTTGCCTGTAAATATGCTATGCAGGCTCCCCTTACTCTCAGTAGAGGGTCACATGTCCATAAGGAGGTGCAACAGAATGTCAATTAAAAACGCTTACGAGGTTGTTTTGGTTTTTTCTGTTAAACAAGGTGAAGAGGCTACTGCCGCTCTTGTTGAAAAGTT
>JAZORF010000035.1:0-40305 GCA_045656545.1 Acutalibacteraceae bacterium
CAGGCTCCCCTTACTCTCAGTAGAGGGTCACATGTCCATAAGGAGGTGCAACAGAATGTCAATTAAAAACGCTTACGAGGTTGTTTTGGTTTTTTCTGTTAAACAAGGTGAAGAGGCTACTGCCGCTCTTGTTGAAAAGTTTAAGACCATGATTACCGACAATGCTACTGACGTAACCGTTGACGAGTGGGGCAAGCGCAGACTTGCATACCTCATCAACAAAGAGTCAGAGGGTTACTATGTGTTGGTTAACTTCACTGCCGACACCGAGTTCCCTGCAGAGCTTGACCGTGTTCTTGGTATTACCGACGGTGTTCTGCGTTCTATGATTATCAAAAAGTAAGAAAGGTGGATTAACCAATGCTTAACCGTGCTATCATTATGGGCCGTTTAACCGACAACCCTGAACTCAGGCACACAACCAGCAACATACCCGTTACCACCTTTACCTTGGCAGTTGAGCGTAATTTCCGCTCAGGCGACGAGCGCGTTACCGACTTTCTTGATATAGTCGCATGGCGCAACACCGCTGAATTTGCCAGCAAGTATTTTTCAAAGGGTATGCAAGTGGCAGTTGAGGGTTCCATTCAGGTGCGCTCATATACCGACCGCGACGGCAACAAGCGTCGCGCTTGGGAAATTGTCGCAGACCAGGTCTATTTTGCCGATTCAAAGCGTGACGGTGCTCCCACTGCTCGCAGTGAGCAACCCGCTCCCTCTATCAGCAATGCAGACACTTCTGATTTTGCCGAGTTTGACGGCGGCGACGATTTGCCCTTTTAATTAAAAACCGCAGACAGTTTTCTGTCTTACCTACTATTTTGAAAAGGAGGATTCCGTCATGGAAAAGACCGAAAGAATGGACAGACCTATGCGCGCCAGAAAAGGTCGCAGAAAGGTTTGCAATTTTTGTGTTGACCGTGTAGAGTCTATTGATTACAAAGATATTGCTCGTCTTCGCAAATATATTTCAGAGAGAGGCAAGATTCTTTCTCGCAGAGCTACCGGCACTTGCGCTCGTCATCAGCGCGCTCTTACAGTTGCTATCAAGCGTGCTCGTATGATTGCTCTGCTTCCCTACTCTTGCGACTAATAAAAGTCAAAACGCGGTATCGTTACGATACCGCGTTTTTTATTTGCATAACAAAAATCCCTGCGGTCAACCGCAGGGATTTGTTGTTTCGGATTAGTCCTGAGCGATAGCGTCAACAGGGCAACCGCCGGCGCAAGCGCCACACTCAATGCAAGCGTCTGCATCGATTACATATGTAGCATCGCCTTCGCTGATTGCGCTAACAGGGCACTCACCCTCACAAGCGCCGCACTTAATGCAAGCATCAGAAATCTTGTAAGCCATAATCAATATCTCCTTATTCCGTTGCCGCGCGCCGCAACTGATGTAAGTTTTAACCTGTCTCGCGCCTAGGCAGGATTGTTAACATTTATATAATAGCACACTTTTTAAAAATTTCAATAGTGTTTTTGTGACAAAAAATCTTTAATTTCCCTCAACTGCTTTTTCTTGAGGTTGGTCGTTATCAGTTTCTGCCTTTTTTGGTGCGCCACGGTGCATACTTTTAACATCGCAGCAATCAAAGATAATAGGGGCAGCGTTATCTTCAAAACGCACCTTTACCCTTTGCTCAAGCAGGCTGACCGACATTACGGTACCTACACCCTGAGGAGTTTTGACGGTAGCGCCCACTTTGGGTGTGATTTTAAGCAACTCGTCATAAACATTCTGCTCATAATTAAGGCAACACATAAGCCTGCCGCAAGTGCCCGAAATCTTGACTGGATTAAGAGACAAGCCTTGCTCTTTTGCCATTTTGATTGAAACGGGATGAAAATCATTCAAAAAGCGTGAACAACAGAAGGGCTGACCGCATATTCCAAGGCCGCCAAGCATTTTTGCCTCGTCACGCACGCCGATTTGACGAAGTTCAATTCGGGTATGGAAAACTGACGCCAAATCTTTGACCAGTTCTCTGAAATCCACTCTGCCGTCAGAGGTAAAGTAAAAGAGAATTTTGCCCCCCTCAAAAGCATATTCAACGTCAACCAATTTCATATCAAGATTGCGCTCAATAACCTTTTTTTCGCAAATTTTAAGAGCCTCTTTTTCTTTTTTGCAGTTTTCTTCATAGTGACGGCGGTCGTTGGCGGTAGCACGACGTTCAACCTGTCGCAAGGGAGCCACCACCGACTCGTCAGGCACCATTTGATTGGCTGCCGTAACCTCGCCGTATACTAAACCGCGGGATGTTTCAACAATAACATTCTCGCCTTTAGTAAACTTTTCTCCTTTAGGGTCAAAATAGTATGCCTTACCAGCATCCTTAAATCTGACTGAAATTACTTCGGTCATTTTGTACTCCATTCTGTCGCAATTGCGACTATATAATGATTATAATTTGTCAAAACGCTTTTCAGCGTTTTGACAAGCCGATTTATCGGCTTTGCACAATTAAATCCTTTAAAATTTAATTGTGCACTATACTCACTGCAATGGATTTAGTCAAATTTTTGAAAAAATTTGACATCAAATCAAAGATTTGTGGTCGGAACAGTACTATGTTACTGTTCCGACTAACTAAAACCATTATATCAATTCTGCACTGCGGCAGACAACGCCGCACAAAAGCAGGTTATAAACAAATTTCCGCCCATATTTGCCTCGCTATCGGCTGAGGCACGACGGCATACATCGCACAGTTTTAGAAGTTGTTCTGCCGTAAGCCTTGCGGCAAGACGGTGGCGCACATCGTCTTTGTCGAAGTTGCTTTGAAGGCCAGAGCGGATATTCAGTCCGTCATGCATAACGGTAAACATTGCATCCGCAATACCCTTTTGGGCGGCGCGGTCTCGCTCGTACACCTTCATCGCCTTGTGCAGTTCAATCTCGCTTTGCAAAACTATGGCAGACAAACGCTCTGCATCGGCAATATATCCCCTTGCCCCTGCAAGCACGCCCAAAGCATCACCGATTGTTCCCCCTCTGCAAGCGGAACGGACATCCCCCTCGTCATATTGGGGGTGATTGGCAAGAATATACTCCACCGCTTCTTCGGTTGTGGGTGCAGTAAGGGAAAATACGGCGGAACGGGACACAACGGTACCAAGAAGTTGCCGTGTGTAGTTGCAGGTAAGAATAAACATTGCCGCTTGTGGCGGTTCTTCAAGCACCTTTAACAGTGCATTTTGTGCCTGTGCATTCATCAGTTGTGCATCGGGAATGATGAAAACACGTTTTTTTGATTGGGTAGGCACAATATATGCATCGTTTCGCACGCCGCGAATCTGGTCAACTGTAATTGCCGATTTTTCGGGAGTGATTATGCTAACATCGGGCGACTGACTTGCAAGGCAGGATGAGCATTTGCCGCAAGGTGCATTGTCACCTGTGCAGGCGGCGGCACGTGCAATCAGCTTTGCAATGGTGCGTCTGCCTGAACCCTCTGCCCCCTCTATAATAATGGCGTGAGGCAAGCGGTCGGATTTAAGCATACTGTTTATCCGAGAAAGTACTTCGCCATTTCCAACAAAACCGCTTAAACTCACAGTTTTTCAAACCTTTCAACGTCAGTTACAAAGATAGTTGCACCGCCAACGGTAACCTCAACTGCAGAGGAAACAAACTCACTGCTGTATGCCGCCATATCAGGAAGCAACTGAGTGCGCTTGCTTGAATACTTGCGGATAATATCAATAACAGTTTCCACCTTTTCTTCGTCAATACCGATAAGGAATGTGGTGTTGCCAACCTTTAAAAAACCGCCGGTCGTGGCAAGCTTTGTAACACTGTAGCCCGACTTGGTAAGTGCGGAAGAAACAGATGGTGCATCGTCATTATTTACTATAGCGAAAATAAGCTTCATACTGCTAAACCTCCTATAGCTATACTCAATATTATTATAACACTTACCTATACTTTATGTCAAGAAACAAGAAAATAATAACCTATATTAAGGTTATAACAGTCAAAAACGGCACCCGATAAAGCAGATGCCGTTTTTAATCTTTTGTTAAAACAAAACCACAGAGTTTTTCAGGTTCTTGTAAAACAGAGAATCCTCCATATGAGATTTTCATATGGAGGATTTTGTTTCGTAATGGTAAAGCAATATCCAAGGCTCCCTTGTGTAAAGGGAGCTGTCAGCGCAGCTGACTGAGGGATTGTCTTACTGCAGCATCAATATACTCGCAAACTCCTTGGAAGTTTCCAGTCACTTCGTTGTTGGGAATACGGATCACGCGAAGTCCATATTCTTCCAGAAAAGCAGTACGGTCTGCATCGTATTGCATTTCATCCGGCTCATAGTGTTGGGAGCCGTCCAATTCAATGACAAGTTTTGCTTCCGCACTATAAAAATCAACGATATATTTTCCAAGCACTTTCTGTCTGGAGAAACGGACGGAATAGGAACGAAGAAAATCATACCATAGATGTCGCTCTTCTTTGGTCATTTCTCTTCGCAGATGCTTTGCCAGTGGAACCAACTGCTTATTATGTTTTCTATGCATAACAATCCCTCCGTCACGGCTTCGCCGTGCCACCTCCCTTTACACAAGGGAGGCTTTGGGCGGTTTGCTTTAATATTAAAGTGTTGCTGCCATAACGGCTTTAATGGTGTGCATACGGTTTTCGGCTTCGTCAAAAACGATGGACTGCTCGCTCTCAAACACTTCGTCGGTAACTTCCATACAGGTGATGCCGAAGCGGTCGTACATCTCTTTACCAATCTTGGTGTTAAGGTCGTGGAAAGCGGGCAGACAGTGCATAAAGCGGCACTGCTCACCTGCATTTTCCATAATAGCAGTGTTGACCTGATAGGGTGAAAGTTGCTCGATACGCTCTTTCCACACCTCGTCAGGCTCACCCATTGACACCCAAACGTCAGTGTAAATTACGTGAGCGCCCTTGGTAGCAGAAATGGGGGCTTCGTTAAATTCAAGGATAGCACCTGTCTCGTTTGCAATTGCCTGACACTCGTCAATAAGGGCTTTGTCAGGGAAATATGCCTTGGGGGCGCAAGCAACAAAGTGCATACCCATTTTAGCGCAACCAACCATAAGAGAGTTGCCCATATTGTAACGGGCATCACCCATATAAACCAGTTTTTTGCCTTTAAGGGAACCAAAATGCTCCTTAATAGTCAGGAAGTCGGCAAGAATCTGAGTAGGATGGAATTGGTCGGTAAGACCGTTCCAGACGGGCACGCCTGCTTTGTCTGCCAATTCCTCAACAATCTCTTGACCGAAGCCGCGGTACTCAATACCGTCAAACATTCTGCCGATAACTCGGGCAGTGTCTGCAATACTCTCTTTTTTGCCCATTTGTGAGCCTGCAGGGTCAAGATATACGGGGTGCATACCCAAATCTGCCGCCGCTACCTCAAATGCGCAACGGGTACGGGTACTGGTCTTTTCAAAAAGGAGCGCAATACTCTTACCCTCGCAAAGTCGGTGGGGTATGCCCTGCTTTTTCTGTGCCTTTAATTCTGCGGCATAATCTATAAGTCCCTCAATTTCTGCGGGAGTGAAGTCAAGCAGTTTTAAAAAACTTCTGCCTTTAAGAGAAATCATATTTAATCCTCCTGCTTATTTAAGTTTTTCCTCAAGCAAGGTCTTAATTGCGGCAGGGTCACCTGCACCCTTAAGTTCTTTCATACAAGCACCAAAGAGAGCCTGAATCGCCTTAACCTTGCCGTTTTTATAGTCGGTAACCGACTGGGTGTTTTCGGCAATAACCTTGTCGATAACCGTGCCAAGCATTGCGGTGTCAACCTTTTTGTCAAGGCCTTGTGCCTTGCAATATTCAACGGGGTCAACGTCGTCCTCAATAACAGCAATAAGAATCTTTTTGCCTGCATTACGGTTAATATCGCCCTTGTCAACCATATTTGTAACGGCAAACAGTTTTTCGGCAGTGATAGTAAGGTCACCCAAAGTTTTGCCGTCTTTACGCAAAATACCTGCGCAGTCGGTCAAAATCCAAGCGGCGCCATCCTTGGCGTTGCATCCCATAGCAACAATATCGTCAAGCAGTTTGGCAATTTTGTGGTTTGAGATAAGCATATCAATCTCTTTATCCGAGATGCCTGCAGCACGGTAATCCTCTGCCTTTTCGTCAACGGCAGCGGGCTTGTTTGCCTTGATTTGCTCAAGCCACTTATCGTCAATAATAATAGGCATAAGGTTTGCATCGGGGAAATAGCGGTAGTCTGCCTCAGTTTCTTTATTGCGCATTGCAAAGGTTTTGCCGCTCACATCGTCAAAACGGCGGGTTTCCTGCACAAGTTCCTCGGTATCAAACTCAAGAGCATCCATATGACGCTGAGCCTCATACTTGATAGCGCGCTCGATAGCATCAAAAGAACTCATATTCTTAATCTCGGTGCGGACGCCGAATTCACTGCTACCCTCGGGACGAACAGAAATGTTAACGTCGCAACGCATTGCGCCCTCTTCACATTCTGAAATGCCGCCTGAACGGAACATTGACTTTAACTTATTAAGATAGGTAACAACCTCTTCTGCGCTTCTAAAATCGGGCTGGGTAACAATCTCGATAAGGGGCACACTGGTACGATTGAAGTCTACAAATGAGAATTTGCCGCCGTGTACAAGTTTACCTGCATCCTCTTCCATATGAATCTGCTTAATGCGGATGTCACGAACACCGGCGGAGGTTTTAAGAGTAACACAACCATTGGTGCAAATGGGGTGGTTAAGCTGTGTAATCTGATATGCGCAAGGCAAATCGGGATAATAGTAATTCTTCTTGTCAAAGGTGGTGTAGCGACTGATTTCGCAGTTGAGCATAAGACCTGCGGTAACGGCAAGTTCAATTACACGCTTGTTCATAACGGGCAACATACCGGGCATACCGCTGCAAGCGGGACAAACGCAGTCGTTAGGCTCGTTGGCGGCAGAGTGACCGCCACAAGAACAGAATATCTTTGATTCGGTGCTTAATTCAACGTGGGTTTCAAGACCGATGACCAATTCGTAATTCATATTATTCACCCATCCTTTCAACAGCGTTTGCAAGGCTTAACAAGTTTGCCTCACCGAAAGCCTTACCCAAAAGCTGAACACCGCCTGATACAAAAGCAGGGGTGCCGATAAGGTTGGACAGAGAAGTGAACACAGACTCCTCAAACACCTTAACGAAAGCATCCTTAATATCGTAGCGCTGATACTCAGTCTTACTGCATACGGGGGTGAGCACTGCATCGTAATTTGCCATAAGTTCGGCGAACTTGTCGGCAATTACACGGCGCACCTTAAGGGATTTGTCGTAGCAATCGGCATAGCGGTTTTTAGAAAGCACATCTGAGCCGTACATAATAACCGACTTAGTCAAGAAGTTAAAGCCTTCGGTACGGGAGTTAACATAGAGCTCGTCAATATTCTTATACTGCTTGGCGCGATGGCCGTATTTTACACCGTCGTAACGGGAAATGTTGTTGCAAGTTTCGGCGGTCATCAAAATCTGCCAAGCGGTGTTGGCGGTATCAAAAATATCAAAAGAAATTTCCTCAACCTCTACCCCGCATTTGCGCAGTTTGTCGGCATAAGCGGTAACATTGGCTTTAACTGCATCGTCGCATTTTTGGATAAGTTCCTTAACAATGCATACCTTTTTGCCCTTAACATCGCCGATGGTATAATCATAGGTTTGGTTTTTAAGGCAGGTTCCGTCTTTATCATCCTCGCCTGCGATAACCTCTATAATTTCTTTAACACCCTGAGCGTTTTGGGCATATACACCCATCTGCTCACCTGATGCGGCGCAGGAAATTACGCCGTAACGGGATACGGTGCCGTAGGTTGCCTTTAAGAAATCTACACCCGAAATGGCGGCGGCGCGGCGGCAACTGCCGTTCATATCAACACCGAGGGCGGCTTTAACCTCTCCCTCAGCCACCAAAGATGCGGCTGCGCCTTTTAAGGTATCCTCTTTTTCAGCATAGTGGGAAAACTCACCCACAAGGTCAAGACCAAACTCGCCAACGTGAGTTTTGCCTGCCACTTTGTAGCCTTTGTTTTCAAGGCGGGTTACTGCCTCGGCACTGAAAAGGGGCTTAAAGCCCTCCAGCATTTTTGAGCCTGCAGTTGCTTCCGTATCCTTTACAAGAATGGTATCGTCAACGGCAATATTTCCGTTTAACTTAACACTGTAACAGTTCATCACTCACACCTCACTTTACAAGTCTGGGAACTTGCCAACTGTCATCACTACGCTCGGGAGCACCACTAAGTAAGCTCTCGCGAGTGAATGGTTGACGGCGTACATCTTCGCGCAAAACATTGGTCATTGGCATAACGTGTACCATTGGCTCAACATCTGCGGTATCTACATTTGCAAGAACTTGCTCTTTTTCTGCCATGGTTGCAAAAATATCCTGAACAAGTTGCTCTTCTTCCTCGGTCAAGGCAATCTGATTAAGTTGCTGAGCGTTTGAGAAGGTGGAACGTTTGCCTGAACTTTGCTTTGCAGAGCCTGAGGCACCTGCACTACGTTGTGCCAAAGCACTGCCGCTACCAAGCAAGTGAACATCTTCAAGCTGCTGATTGGTAACATTGCCCGGAGCACCGAGAAGCAAATCCTGTGCGTTGCCGTTTAAGGGGAAGGCAATTACATCGATAATCTTTTCTTCGTCAGTAAGAAGCATTACAATTCGGTCTACACCGGGTGCCATACCTGCATGTGGGGGTGCACCGTACTGGAATGCGGTATAAAGAGCGTTAAAGCGCTCTTTAAGTTCTTCTTCGGTGTAGCCTGCAATCTCGAATGCCTTTTTCATTATATCAATATCGTGGTTACGGACGGCACCTGAAGCAAGTTCTATGCCGTTGCCGACAAGGTCATACTGATAAGCAAGCACTTGGCAGGGGTCATCACCAAGCAGAGCATCCATTCCGCCCTGTGGCATTGAGAATGGGTTGTGGGTAAAGATAATTTGCTCGGTTTCTTCATCCTCTTCAAACATGGGGAAGTCAACAACAAAGCAAAACTCAAATGCACCCTCGTCAATAAGGTCAAGTTGCTCTTTCTTAGCGAGCCAGGTACGAATCATACCTGCCTTTTTCTCGGTATCATTCTTCTTATCGTCGCAGATGAAGAAGAGCGTCTCGCCCTCTTTCACACCTGTGATTTCAACAATTTCTGCCTTTTTCTCGTCGGTAAGGAACTTAGCGATAGGGCCTGCAAAAACGCCCTCTTTAAGAGTGATATAACCAAGTCCGCCAAGGCCAACCTCACTTGAAGTAGCAAACTTTAATGAGTCTTCAAAGAATTTCTTTGACTTGCCCTGACAGTTGGCAACAATACCGCGAACAGGCTTACCCTTAAATGCAGGGAAGTCAACATCACTGAAGAAAGCGGTTAAATCGCAAATAATAAGGGGGTTGCGAAGGTCGGGCTTATCAGAGCCGTAGGTCATCATTGCATCAGCATAGGTGATACGGCGGAAAGGCTTGGGTGTTATTCTTTTATCAGAGAAAGTGCTGAAAATATTGTAAACAACATCTTCACAGATGTCCAAAACCTCTTCCTGAGTGGAGAATGCCATTTCAAAGTCAAGCTGATAAAACTCACCGGGTGAGCGGTCAGCACGGGCATCTTCATCACGGAAGCAGGGTGCAATCTGGAAGTATCTGTCAAAGCCAGACACCATTAGCAACTGCTTAAACTGCTGAGGTGCCTGAGGCAAAGCGTAAAATTTACCCGGATGCTTACGGCTTGGCACAAGGAAATCGCGGGCGCCCTCGGGTGATGATGCAGTAAGGATAGGAGTCTGCATCTCTAAAAAGCCCTTGTCCTCCATCAACTTTCTCATATGACGGATAATCATTGAGCGCTTTACAAGGTTATTGTGATTTTTTGGGTTGCGCAAATCAAGATAGCGGTATTTTAGACGAAGTTCGTCCTTGCTAAGTCTTGACTCGCTTACATCGAAGGGCATTCTGCTAACGCTTTTGCCCAAAACGGTCAGACTGTCGGCAACAAGTTCAACTGCACCCGTTTCAATCTTTTCGTTAACGGTCTCTTCGTCGCGCTTTCTTACGATACCGCTTACAGAGATAACTGTTTCGCGGTTTACGTTTTTAAGCAATGACTCGTCGTGAACAACCACCTGTGTTATTCCCGTATAGTCCCTTAAATCAATAAAGATAACGCCACCGTGGTCGCGCACAACATCAACCCAGCCTGCAAGTTGCACAGTTTGGCCGATATGCTTGTCACGAATGTCGTTACATAGCAGAGTTCTGTACATTAAAAATACCCCCTGAATTTTGGTAAAAATAAAAGCCCCGGAAATATATTGCTATATTTCCGGGACGAGTAAACTAAAATTTAACCCGCGGTGCCACCCGCATTGACACAAAAAAGTGTCCGCTTTTAATATTAAATTAAAATTACAGTCGGAGTGTTCCCAAACTTACTACTCATCTTAATGCGCTTTCAGTCGGTGGCGCATATTCCCTGTCAGACTTTCCACAAAAGCCGAGTCTCCGCAGTTAGTATACCAAAAAGCCGTTTAATTGTCAACAACATTTTGTTACATTAGGAGTGTTCAAATAGGGAGAAATCGGTTTTCGCATAAATTCATCACATCGCTTTGCAACAAAGCCTTGTAATACACAAAGTATTACTGCTGCTTAGTTGCTTCGCGACTGAGCCGAATTTATAGCTACAAACTGCAAAGCACCTAAAACAGATGTATTTTTGATGGTATAAAAGGCAAAACATCGCGGTAACGCTAACGCGTACTGCGATGTTTTAACGCGTTAGACTGCAAAAATACGCTGTTTTAGGCGAATTAGCCCTATGTGAGCACTCCTTTATTATATGCTTATTTTTGCTAATTATTAACCCTTAAAGGAACTGTAAAGGGTTTTGCCTTTATCCATAATCTTGCCGTTAAGCAAAGCAAGTTGGCTGACGGTTACGGGCTCTATACCCTGTTCGAGCATAAGAGGCAGGCACTCCTCCACCGCCTCAACGGTGCGGTAGTTGCCACCTGAGTCGTGCATAAGGATAATACTTCCATTAGTTTTTGACAGGAGTTTAAGTCTGTCAGTACGGGATTTGATAGTATCGTCAGAATTGATACCTACAAAATTGCCGCATATATAGGTCATTCCAAAATTATACTGCGCAAACTGATGAATTGGATAACCCGCATGAACCAAAGGAAAGCGAAAAAGTTTGGTATTCTGTCCCGTTACCTCTTTTATTTTGGCGTTGGTATCGTTGATTTCTTTTAAAATATCTGCCTCTTTGCCTTGCTCGTGCAAGGTCACAAAATTAGGATGACTCCAAGAATGACTGCCAATCTCACAACCAAGTTCTTTTGCCTTTACAAGATTGTAACTGTCGCCATCAATGTTTTTTCCACAAACAAAAAAGGTAAAAGGCACATTGTAGCGGTCTGACACCTCTAACAGTCGAGTGGTAGTATCATAACTTGGGCCATCATCAAAGGTGAGAGCAACGAATTTGTCGGTTGTAGGCCCATCATATTTTTTGACTTGCTCAAGCATCTGAAATACACACAGGGCATCGCAACTGTCAATTTTGCCGTTTTTGTTGGCATCAGTGGTGGCGGTATTTAAACTGTCTGCCGATATATCACCGATTAGGGCTTGCTGAACTAAAAGCAAATCCAACCGACTAAAAAAACCGTTGCCGCTCACGTCACCCATACTGCTTTTGCCAATCAATCTGCCGTAGTTAAGATAATCTGTGCCTGACACACCACTTGAAAGGGTAAAATTGCGGAATTTGGTGGTTTTGGATGTTTCGCGGTCATCAATTCGTATATTTACACCGTTAAACTGAGGCAAAAAGCCAATCTGCTTTTTAAGATTTGCGGCGCTTACTCGCAAGACCGCCCGCTCATCCTCTGCACTTTTGCGAGTGACAACAATATCACCTTTGTTGTATTCCATCTTATATGTAACATAAATGGTGGTAAAAAAGCAGTTATAGGAATAATCTGTAGTTATCTTTTTATCTTGCCAATAGAGGCTGAAACTTGTTTCATAGGGCTTGTTTGAGGTGAAGGATTCATTCCTGCCCCCTGCATCAAAATTACGGGAGGAGGATATGCGCAAACTTAAATCGCCAACTGAAATAGCAGTATAGTTTGACTCGTAGCAGTTGTAGTTGTTGGCGATAGAATAATCCACCGACCAAGTAAATGAGTCAGCAAGATTATATGTTTTGTTGGCGGTGATTGTTCCGCCTGAGCCTGAAACCACAGTCTCAGTACCGTCGGCACTTACGCTTGCACCTTGCAAAGCCCAGTTGCCATCATTCCATAAACCATTGTAAATCGGTGACGCTGATACTCTTGCTCTTGGCATAACCAAAACTGCCAAAACTAAGCAAAGAATTACTGATAAACCTTTTTTCATCAAATTCACCCTTATATTGCTTTTATTAAACATCGCGCACCGCTCCAAAGAACAAAGCGGTGCGCCAATAATTTGATTTACCTGAAATTAGAATAGAGAGTTTCGCCCTTGTCCATTGTTACACCCTTAATTTGAGCAAGTTCACTTACAGTAACAAGTTCAAAGCCATTTTGGATAAGCCACGGAACTGCCTCTTCAAGTGCTTCAACGGTGCGGTAATTGTAGCCCGAATCGTGCATAAGTATAATATTTCCGTCAACTGCCAATTCTTTGATTTTTGCAGTACGGGATGCAACGGTATCGGTATCGTTAATGCCTACAAAATTACCGCAAATATAGGACATTCCGAAGTTAAACTTTTCAAAATCCTTAATTGGATAGTCGGAGTAAACCAATGGGAAACGGAAAAGTTCCACATCTTTGCCTGTTACTGCGGTAATAGCGGCGTTAGCATCGTTAACCTCTGCCATTATAGTTTCTTCATCACCGTTGTCAAGCAAGGTTCTGAAGTTTTGGTGGCTCCAAGAATGACTGCCGATCTCAAATCCAAGTTGGTCAGCACGCTGCAGATTGTATTTTGCGTTTTCAATATTCTTTGCTACCACAAAGAATGTTGCCTTTGAATTGTTGCGTTCAAATATATCAAGAATTCGTGTTGTAGCACCATAACTCGGACCGTCATCAAAGGTAAGTGCAAGATATTTTGTACTTACGGAACCTGCATACTTTTTAAGCCCCAACATCATTTGCTGAATAAGAAGGATATCGGCACTGTCAAAATCACCGCTTTTATCTGCATCTGCCTGAGTCATATCACACTGACCGTCAATCTGACAGCCAAGAGTCATTAACTGCGCTTTCAGAACGTCAGCACCACTCAAGGTACCGCTGCCGTCGATGTCTCCACGGTTGTAGTAAGTCTCAACACGGGACAGATTTATATACTCCTTACCGGTAGAGCCACTGTTAAGAATAAAATTCTTAAAACAAGTAGTCTTATATCTTTCATTACCTTTTATAACAACGGCACTGTTTGCAAAACTATAATTTGAACCTGCGGCTGCCTTAAAGGTTTTTGCACTGACTCGCAAAATAGCACGAGTCTCGCCTGTTGTTTTGCGGGTTACCACAATATCGCCGTTATCAAAATCAACACCATAGGTAACATAACTGCTGACATACATACTGTCATAGCAATAATCCGCCTTAAGTTCTACACCCTTCCACTGCAATCGGGCACAGGTAATGTAGGGGTGTTTGTTAATAATATCATCACTATCTGCAGGTGCATATGGATTAAACTTGTCAGATATGTATAAAGTCAAATCGCCTACACTAAAACTTGAATATTCACTTTCGTTGCAATTATAGTAATTTACAATAGCATAATCAATACTAAAATTAAAGGCTTTGCCTAAATTATAAGTGTTTGACAAAGTTGCAGTACAGTTTGCGCCACCGGCAACACTAAGCACAGCACCTGTATCATCAATCGTGTTGTTGCCTGTAATAGTCCATTTGCCATCGTTCCACAAACCATTATAAAGGGTCGTGGACTGCGCATTTGCCGTAGGTATGCCTACAAGCACAATACAAACGCAAATTACTGCAGAAATAATTTTTAACATAGCGGTTTTCATATTATTGCCTCCATTTAATACTCTCTAAGCACCTTGTCAAGTTGTGCTTTGTACTCATCAATAACCGACTGAGGTGATACTACCTTGACGCCGTTACCAAAGCCAAAAAGCCATGAATAAAACTTTTGAGACAAATTAACAGGCAAGGATGCTCTGAATTTACCTTCGCCCATAGGAACGGTTTTTAATTTAGTGCCAAACTGGTCAAAGACGGCACCTGCCAAGGAGTTGTCAAACTCGCACACCACAACGGCGTGCTCTCCGCCAAACTGAGAGAAAGACGCCCTTTCTCTGTCAAGAGGGCTATATGACTTGTATCGCTTTTGCTCTTCTCTTTCAAGTTCGGTAACAGCGACACCCTCCATCAAATCAAGGCGAAAACTTGAAATGGTATCGTACTTTGAGTGATAGGCGTGCATATAGTATTTTTCGTTATCCCACACAACTGCGTACGGACTGACAACATACTCTGCACCGCCGTTGCGGTATTCCTTTTTGCCGTTTGGCAAATAGCGGAAATATTTAAAGGATACTCTGCGATTACGCCTGATAGCCTCGTAAACACCGTCAAGCACATAAAAAATCTGCTCGTTATCGGTTTTATCCTCATCAGTCATATAAAGGCTGCGGCGCAACCCCTCTGCCTGATGAACTGAGGCAAGAGAGCCTAACTTATTGATAAGTTGTTTAGACTTTTTAACAGTGATAAATCGCGACGACTGCACCGCATCTGCAAGCAATTTTAACTCGTGCAGTTCAAAATCACGGCTCATCACATAGTAACCTCTTGGTGCAGAGGTGTTTTTGCCAATATCAATACCAAACTCCTCAAGAGCCTCAATATGACGGTATATCGCCTTGCGGTCACAACCGTAGCCAATCTCTTCAAGTTGCTCGATAATAGCCTCTGCCGTTAAGGGATGGTCTTCATCCGTTTGCTCGGTAAGTATGCGCCAGACGTGTAAAAAGACCTCTTTAGAGGCTTTTACCCCTGCCATTACAGTGTACCGAAAATTCGGTCGCCTGCATCACCAAGGCCGGGCACAATGTAGCCGTGCTCGTTAAGGCACTGGTCAATAGCGGCAGTATATACAGGCACATCGGGATGAGCCTCGATAAATGCCTTGACGCCCTCGGGTGCAGAAATGATGCACATAAACTTAATTGAACGGGGATTGCGCTTTTTAATCTGGCTTACTGCATCAATAGCAGAGCCGCCTGTTGCAAGCATGGGGTCAACTATGATAACGTCGCGCTCCTCAATATCCTGAGGAAGCTTGCAGTAATATTCAACAGGCTGAAGAGTCTCGTGGTCGCGGTAAAGGCCGATATGACCGATACGGGCACCCGGAATCAATGCAACCATACCGTCAACCATACCAAGACCTGCGCGCAAAATAGGAACAACTGCCAACTTTCGACCTGCGATAATCTTTGTATTTGCCATTCCCACAGGGGTTTTTACCTCTACCTCTTTAAGAGGAAGGTCACGGGTTGCCTCAAAACACATAAGAGTTGCTATTTCACTTACAAGTTGACGAAAATCCTTTGAACTGGTCTTTTCGTCACGAAGCAAAGATACCTTGTGCTGTACAAGTGGGTGGTCAATCCATGTTACATTTTTAAACTCTGTGTTCATTTTAAGCGCTCCATTCATTTTTTTATAATATTATAAAGAATTTCCTTGCTCGATTTTAGTGATAAGGTCAACTCTGCGCTGATGCCTGCCGCCCTCAAACTCGGCATTTACAAACTCTTCTGCCATAAGTTTAGCAGTCTCGATACCGATAACACGGGCGCCAAGGCAAAGCATATTTGCATTGTTGTGAATACGGGTAAGTTTTGCACTGTAAACCTCACTGCAAGCGGCAGCACGAATGCCCTTAACCTTGTTAGCCGCCATTGACATACCGATACCTGTGCCACAGATAAGTATGCCAAGCTGAGCCTCACCACTGACAACCTTGCTTGCCACTTCAAATGCTTTTTCAGGATAATCCACTGCTTCACCGGGCTGAATTCCACAATCAATTACGGTGTTGCCGAGACTTTCAAGATAAGCCTTAAGCTCGTTTTTAAACTCGGGGCCGCCGTGGTCACAACCCATTGCAATAACCTTTGACATATTATTAACTTCCTTCCGAAAAATTATTTACCTTCTGTTTTTGCCTTTAATTCACGCTCTGCCTGTGGTAGTCGCAAATAACTTGGCAACAAGTCCTGTGGACCTACGGGAGCATACTCCCCTGCCAATATTGCCACCTCACCTGCACGCTGAACGCTTATATTGTTGCTAACCTTGACGCAGGAAAGAGCTTCACCGAATTTATTATAACACAAATCCATACCGCCGCCAACAAGAATTATCTTATTATCGGGATTTTTTTGCTTATATTCTAACAGTTCTTCTTCAAGTTCATCGCACATAAGGGCTCTGTCTTCACAAAGTCGGGTAAGACACTTTCCGTCAGAATAAAAAAGAGCGTTATACACCTGATTACAACGGGCATCCATAACGGCACAAATAAGCCCCGTCATATCCTTTGCACCCATTGCAATAGCGTGGAGGGTTGACACGCCCACACACTCTTTGTTGCAACCCATTGCCATTCCCTTAACGGCGGCAATGCCTATGCGAAGGCCCGTAAAAGAGCCGGGGCCCACTGTTACGGCAAACAAATCTATATCTTTAAGGGTAAGTTCGGAATTTTTAAGCATTGACTCAACCATAGGCATAAGGGTGCGCGAATGGGTAAGCCCTGCGCTGACAAAACTTTCACATATACGGGTGCCATTTTCAACAACGGCACAGGACGCCGCCTTGTCGGCACATTCAACTGCAAGAATTTTCATATATCTGCCCCCAACACTGTTATAATACGCTCATCATCCTTTTCACCGCGGCGGATGTCAACCTTTATATGATTTTCGGGCAAAGCAGAGGTGATGTTTTCACTCCACTCAACCGAAAGGACAGAGGCTTGCTCCATATAATCAAAAAAGCCTGTGGAATATAAATCTTCCCACCCGTCAACGCGGTACATATCAAAATGGTAAAGAGGCAGTCTGCCACCCACATATTCGTGAACAATAGCGAAAGTAGGCGAGGTAACCTCACCCTCATAACCCAGTCCTTTTGCAAGGCCGCGGGTAAAGGCAGTTTTGCCTGCACCAAGATCCCCCGTCATTGCAATCACACAGGGAGATATATTTTTTGCCATTTTTTCTGCCAAAGCCTCAGTTTCATGGGGACTTTTGGTTACAAAAACACTCATTTTTTACCTCTTAATAAAATCTTTAACAATATGATAACATATTTTAAAACTAATTTAAAGTATTTACTTGAACTTATTTAAATAATAAACTATAATGTATGCAAACCTTAATCACACAAACTATTTTAAAGGAGGTTGCCGACTGTGTCAAGACTGTGGGGACGATTTGCCGATTATATTCGCGAAACCGATAAGTTTTTGCTGTCAATTAGCCTTTTTGCATCCATTTACGGCGCTTTTATAATTTTATCTGCCACCCATTTTACAGGCAGCCCCCGTTTCTTCTTTGTTCACCTTTTAGGCACGGGTATCGGTCTTGGTCTTGCGGTTATAATATCCACCATTGCACCCTATGAACGACTGCTTCGATTGTGGCCACTATGGGCAGGCATTGCGCTTATTCTGGTTGGACTGACCTTTTTCATCGGTTATGCTCCCGTCGGTACTGACGACAAGGCGTGGTTAAGGTTGCCGGGTAATATGTCATTTCAGCCCAGTGAGTTATTAAAAATTGCTTTTGTTATTACCTTTGCAAAGCATGTTGGTGCAGTTGAATCTAAAATCAACACCTTCCGCAATTTGTTTTTACTGTGTGTTCACGGTGCTATCCCCGTTGTTATCATTCACATTCAGGGTGACGACGGTACCGCGCTTGTTATGGCGGTTATGTTTGTGTCTATGATGTTTGCCGCCGGTGTTAAGATGCGCTATTTTGCAATCTTTTTTGGTGTACTGCTTGCATCACTGCCTGTTATATGGTTCGGTCTGCTTGACGAAATGCAGAAAAACCGATTTTTGATTTTGTTCAATCCCGAAGCCGACCTGTACGGCCGCGGATGGCAGCAGTGGCGTGCCCGTCTTGCCCTGGCAAACGGCGGTTTTTGGGGTCAGGGATATATGAAGGGTGAAATTGTGCAAAGCAACCAGTTGCCCAAGGGTTATAACGACTTCATTTTTGCCTCAGCAGGTGAAGAATTGGGTATGCTTGGTCTGCTTGCTATCATTCTGCTTCTTGGCGCAATGTGTGTGCGACTGCTTATAACCGCTCACCGCGCCAAAGATAAGGCAGGCGCCGTTATTTGCGTGGGCATTTTCGGTATGCTTGCGGCACAGTCAATTCTTAATATTGGAATGTGCATTTCTCTGCTTCCTGTTGTTGGCGTTACCCTGCCCCTTTTCAGTGCAGGCGGCACCTCTGTTATGACCACCTTTATGAGCATCGGTCTTGCCACCAATGTTTATATGCACCGCTCAAACCGTGTAATGCAACTTGTTGACGATATGTAGGTGGGGCTTATGAAATTTTACTTTTACACCCTTGGTTGCAAGGTCAACCAATATGAAACCTCGGTTATGCAAAGACAAGTAACCGATAGCGGTCACTCCCTTGCCGACAGCAAGGAGTCTGCCGATGTTATAGTTATAAATTCCTGCACCGTTACGGGCGAAAGCGACCGCAAAACCCGTCAGGCAGTGCGCCGTTTCAAGCGCAACAATCCCTCCTGTGCAGTGGTGCTTACAGGTTGTCTGCCTCAGGCTTTTAAAGATGATGCTATGTCCCTTGCCGAAGCGGATATTCTGCTTGGCAACGGCTCTAACCACCGTCTTATTAAGGCGGTGGAGCGTTTTTTTGAAAAGGGCGAAAGAGTGGTTGACATAACACCACACAAGCGTGATGATAAATTCTGCACTCCCACCCTTGACCGCTTCCCTGAGCGGACGCGGGCTTACATAAAAATTCAAGACGGGTGCGAGCGTTATTGCACCTATTGTATCATCCCCACTGCAAGAGGATGGGTGCGCTCTAAATCCCCCGACGTGATAAAAAGCGAGGTAGCCGATTTAGTCCGAAACGGTCATAGGGAGATTGTGCTTGTAGGCATAAATCTTTCCACCTACGGCAAAGATTTGGGGCTTAATCTGTGCGATGCAGTTGATGCCACCGCAGAGGTAGAGGGAGTAGAGAGGGTACGTCTTGGCTCTTTGGAGCCTGACCTTTTCACCGACGAGATGCTGACACGCCTTGCCAATCAGAAGAAGTTATGCCCTCAGTTCCATTTAGCACTGCAATCGGGGTGCGATGCCACCTTGCACCGTATGAACAGACGGTATGACACCGCATTTTATGCCGATTTGGTCAGTCGCATTCGCAAAGCATTTACAAACTCCTCCATCACCACCGATATTATGGTGGGTTTTGTGGGCGAAAGCGAGAATGAATTTAATCAGTCGGTTGAATTTGTAAAGCAAATCGGCTTTGCACGAAGCCACGTTTTTGCCTACTCCCGTCGAGCAGGCACTCCTGCCGACCGAATGAAAGGTCACCTTGAAAACTCGGTTAAAGAGGCTCGGTCAAAGGTTATGATTGAAGTGGCAAATGGGTGCGAGAAGGAATTTTTGCAGTCACAGGTGGGGCTTGTCTGCCCCCTACTGTTTGAGCAGTGTGACGGTGAATATTGGTGCGGATATACTCCTAACTACACACAAATTAAGGTGAAATGCAGTGATAATCTGCAGGGACTTATTAAAAATGTAAAAATCACCGAAGCAAAGGATACCTATTGCATAGGTGAATTTGAGGAATAATATGAGTAAAATTAAATCTACGGCGTTGCTTTTGGTTACGGCAATGATATGGGGCTTTGCCTTTGTGGCACAACTTGACTCGGCAAGTAAAATTGGCGGTTTTACATATAACGGCACAAGATTTTTGCTTGGCGCCACATCCCTTATCCCCCTTATTTTCATTTTTGATAAAGGCAAAAATTATGCAAGTTGGGGTCAACACATAAGAAAAGGCCTTTTGGCAGGACTGATTCTGTTTACCGCTTCAAGTTTGCAACAAATTGGCATTATTATCACCAACAGTGCAGGTAAGGCAGGTTTTTTGACAGGACTTTACACTGTGCTTGTTCCCGTTATCAGTTTTTTGTTTCTTAAAAAGAAAAACGGACTTAATATCTGGATGGGTGTAGTTCTGGCACTGTCGGGACTGTTTATGCTTTGTATTCTTGGCTCCACCACCAACGCAACGGGTGAAACATCGGAAAATGTTGGACTGATTGTTGAGTTTATTAAAAAATCGGTGCCTGCCGCCGCTTTTGAGTGGGTTGGTATGGGAATACTCTTTATCGGTGCAATATTCTGGGCACTGCATATCATTTGCATTGACTCGGTTATTGCCGATTTAAGTTCGCTTAAATTTTCGGCGGTGCAATTTGTTGTTTGCGCCATTTTGTGCTGGGTGGTTGCCCTGCTTACAGAGGTTACATCGGTAGAGAGTACCCTTGCTCAAATCGGTGATGCAGGCATCTCTATTCTTTACGGAGGTCTGTTGTCGGTAGGTGTTGCATACACCTGTCAGTCGGTAGGTCAGCGGTATGCAAACCCCACCTTTGCCGCTATTGTTCTTTCCACCGAAAGTATATTCAGTGCAATCGGTGAAATGCTGTTTTTCATTGTTATTATGGGGCAGACCGATTACACAGGACTTGGTGTGTGGGGCTATTTAGGTTGCGCCGTTATGTTTGCGGGCATTGTGGTATCTCAACTTGAATTTAAAAAGAAAGTTTGATTATATAACATTAAAGAGGCACTCAGACGAGTGCCTCTTTAATTGTTATTTTACAGTATCCACCTTTATCATATTGGTAGTACCCGATATTCCCAGAGGGATGCCTGCGGTAAGTACCACAATATCTCCCCGTCGGACCAATCCGTTTTTAAGAGCAACGCTTACGGCGTGGTCAAAAAGTTCGTCGGTATTATTCTTTTCGTCGCACATAAGAGGAACAACTCCCCAAGACATATTCATTTGCCTGCTGACACGCTTGTCGGTGGTGCAACCCACTATCATACAAGAGGGACGATGCTTGGAAATCATACGGGCGGTTGAGCCTGTTTTGGTAACGGTGATAATTGCCTTAGCACCTAAATCATGAGCCGTAGTAACGGTTGCATGAGATATAGCGTTGGTTATAGGCTTATGGGTCATATTAACACTTGGGTCGTATCGGTGGGTATAGTCAATCTGTCCTTCGGTAGTTTCGGCAATAAGAGCCATGGTTTTAACCGCCTCAACAGGATGCTCACCTGCGGCAGTTTCCCCCGAAAGCATAATTGCAGAGGTGCCGTCATATATGGCGTTAGCAACGTCGGTTATTTCTGCTCTGGTGGGGCGTGGATTGGTTATCATCGACTCAAGCATCTGGGTGGCGGTAATAACCTGTTTGCCCGCTTTGTACCCCTTTGAAATCAGTTCCTTTTGTATAGAGGGAATTTGCTCAAAAGGAATTTCTACGCCCATATCTCCACGGGCAACCATAATTCCGTCGGAACAAGCAATAATCTCGTCAATATTATTAACGCCGTCCATATTTTCAATCTTTGCAATTATGCGGACAAAATGAAATCCTACCGCATTGGTGAATTTGCGCAGATAGTCAACATCGGCGGCAGAGCGCACAAAAGAAGCGGCAATAAAGTCAAAGCCCATTTTTGCGCCAAATTCCAAGTCAGACATATCTTGCTCTGACAAATAGGGCATTGAAAGTTCAACCCCCGGCACGTTGACTCCTTTTCTGTCAGAAAGCACACCGCCGTCAACAACACGGCAGTGCACATCTTCACCCTGTATGCTTTCAACCGTCATTGCCACAAGGCCGTCGTTTATAAGCACGCGGGTGCCCACCCTTACATCCTGGGCAAAGCCTTTAAAGGAAACCGAGGCAATATGCTCGTCGCACTCTATGTCGCGAGTGGTTAGTATATATTCGTCACCCTCGCTGACAGTCACTTTTTTGCCACCCTTAAAGGTGCCAAGGCGCACCTCGGGGCCACGTGTATCAAGCATAGTTGCAATGGGCAAATTAAGTTTTTCACGCAGAGTTTTAACCTGCTCAAAGCGGCGCTTGTGGATTTCATAATCACCGTGAGAAAAGTTGAAACGGGCAATATTCATTCCCCCAAGCATCAACTGCTCTAATACATCACCTTTATCGGTTGAAGGACCGACTGTGCAAATAATTTTAGTCTTTCGCATTTTAACACATCCATTTTATCTATTGAGTAATATTTACCTCTATTATCATAATATCACCAAATGCAACCTATTCAATTCTCTTTTAGGCATAATTAGTTTGATTTAGGTCAAAAAAACAACCATCCAATCAGGTTGGATGGTTGTTTTGCTTATTCTTCTGTTTTTTCTTGTTGTTTAGGCTTTTTGGCAAATAAATCTTTAACCCATTTTATTGCTCTTTTTGTCATATCAAAATCGTACTCGGCAGGCTCTGCCTCTGTATATGCGATTTCGGCGGCATCCTGTCTTGCCCACTCGTTGAGAAGTGCATTCCGCTCCACATTTTCCGCCTTGAATTTGTCGGGATTTGCCTTTTTGGCACAGTTAAAGAGGACAAGGTAAATTGCCAATGCTATCGCCGATGCAATTGATACCGCAATACCTATAACTAATCCCGGTGTGTTGTAATCAAAACGGAGGGTATGCTCCCCTTTGCCTACGCGCACCGCCATTAGTCCTGCATTGACACACTCAACATCTGCCACCTTGCCATCAATGGTGACTGACCATCCGCGCTCGTAAGGTACGGCATAGAAAACAAGGTTTTCACGCTTCATATTAACCTTGCTTGTAAAGCCGAAGTTGTCAATTTCAAGGGGCTCACTTACAACATTTTGTTGTAACTTTTTGCAATCGTCAATATAACTTTGAGTACCGAATGAGTTGAATGCATCGTCGGTATCCATGCCTGTAACTTCCACAAGAATGTCGGAATGATTTTTTACCTGCTCTTTAGTAAGAAGCATTGCCTTAAGCAAAATTTGCGCCTTGCTTGTGCTGAAAAGTGAGTCTACCGTCTCCTTAGTAATGCAATAATCGTAGGTGAAGCCGTAGGGCACAAAGCAATCGTTCTGATATATCTTAAAATCGTTTTGTGTTTCAAGATAGGTAAATCCCGGCATTTTGTTATAACCCGATGAGTCGAAATTTACATCATCCGCATTGCCGATATAGTCAATAAGATAGCGGACGGCAAGCAGTCCTCTTATCTCGAAATCTTCACTTTCGGGGCGGGTGGCAACTCCTCTGTCAACCCCTACAAACTCGTAAAAATCAAAAACTGAGCCGGGAACATTTGAATGAAACGCCTGAATAGAGGGATATCCCAAGAACATTGCGGTGTTATCGGTACCCTCGTAAACATCGATGCGCTCGCCATCGTTTATATCAAGTTCAAGTTTGCCGTTAATAAGGGTGTGAGACATATAATAGGTGTTGTCACCGTTGCGCACGCCCCACTCAATGTGACAGGTGGCATAAAGTATGGTAATACAGCAAATTGCAGCCACACACATTCGCCAAAAAATCGGGCGGTTGGCTTTTACAAGACTGATATACTCACCCTCGCACATTTTGGCGTTGTGCTTTCTAAACCCTTGGCGCATCACAATCAATAGCAGGAATATAAGCAGTGATGCAACGGCGATGGCAGACATTCCCCAGAAAAGCAAGCGGTATGTGGATTTGGTTGCTGTGCTTTCCTCGTTTGCGTTAGAGAATAATCCAAACAGATGGAAGCCTTGCTCATGACTAAACCAAGAGGGCATAAGTCCGATAACCACAGCAAAGACAAGGGTTATGCCAATACTCCATCTGAATGCCGCCGCCCAGTTAATATCGGTGCGCTCCAAGGCTTGCACCGAAATAAGCGCACAAATAAGCACAGGCATATAAAACCAACGGGCATAGTAGCCGTAATTAAACATTGAAAAGGCACTGTTAAGCACAGGGATAAATGCCATAAAGCAACAAACTGTAAAAAGGCGCTTTTGCCAAGTGCATTTGCAGGTTTGAAGCCAACCGATAACACCCGTCAGACTTACAAGAGGAAGCCATCCACTTATAGATGACCACTTAATATCTGCATCGGGGAAGAAAACGGGACGGGCAGGATTGTCAGGTGGGAAAAAGAAACTTTGAATTATATTAAGATTTATTTGGGGGCGTGGATATGTGACAGCATCCCACCCTGCAATGAAACTGGTGGCTCGGTCATTGCCGATAACTGTGAAATAGGTAGGAAGTAAAATTGCCATTGCCATAAGAGCGCCTATGACCGCTTCCAATACCAAAAAGCCGAAGCGCGCCCAACTAATGCGCCAACTCTTTGAGATAACCTTAACGGCAAAGTAAATTATACAGAAAATTGCCATACCGAAAAAGAAGTAATAGTTGCTAAGAGCACACAAAAACACGGTAATAGCAAATACGCCACGCTTATTTTCAGTGACAAAAAGTTCCATTGAAAGCAAAAGCAGTGGAAAATAAATTATGGCTTCATGAAAGTGGTTAAAGAAAATATTATAGACCGCATAGCCCGAAAAAGCATACATCAGTGCGCCGATAAGAGCATTGTGGGTGTAGCGGACAAAACGGCGCAAGTAGCAGTATGCGGTGAGAGAGGCACAGGCAAACTTGAGCATAAGCAGTGGACCCATAAGATAGGGCACCCAAGCGTTTGGGAAAGGCAGAGTCAGCCAAAAGAAAGGACTGCCAATCAGATAAAAACTGTATGAGCCGATGAAATCAACGCCCAAGTCGGTATGCCAATTCCAAAAAAGATTGCCCGATTTTACCGCCTTGTGTGCAAGTTGGTAAAATGGAATTTGCTGAACGTTAAAGTCGCCGTAATATAAAAACAGACCGTAACTTGAAAGCATTTGCACGCCAAAAAAGATTGCCGACACACCAAGTGCCAACAAAAAGGCTTGCAAATATCTTTCTTTTTGCGGTTTAATAAGCATCATTTAGCCTGTCCCCCAAAATAATTATATTGATATTATAACAGATAATGGTATAATAATAAAGTAAAATTTACATATTCAAAGGATTGTTTTAAAATGAACAGCAATTTTTATGCTATGCTTGCACGAATGAAATATATTAACCGTTGGGGACTTATGCGAAACACCCGCAACGAAACCTTAAGCGAACACTGTCTTGACACCGCTTTTATTGCTCACGCTCTTGTTATAATTCACAATCGCAAATTCGGTGGCAATCTTAATCCCGAGCACGCCGCCTGTCTTGCTATGTTTCACGATGCGTCAGAAATTATTACAGGCGATATGCCCACCCCCATTAAATATTTTAATCCCGAAATCCGCAAAGCATACAAAGAGGCGGAAAAAGCAGCCTGCGACCGTCTTGTTGGCTTCTTGCCCGATTATATGAAAGAGGATATTTCTCCTCTTATTATGCAAGAGGATGAGGAGTATCTGCCCTTTATTAAGGCGGCAGACAAGTTGAGCGCCCTGTCAAAATGCATTGAGGAAAAGGGTATGGGGAATAAAGAATTTGCCGATGCGGAAAAATCCACAGAAATTGCCGTAAAAGCCCTCAATCTGCCTGCGGCTGACGAATTTTTAAAGGTGTTTATGAAGTCTTACGGTATGACCCTTGACCAACAGAGCGATGACAAATAATTAGCCTTGACTTTGTCTTTTAAGTCGGTTAAAATTTTACTATAAATATGAAAAATAGAGGTAACTAATATGAATAAAGGCAAAATTGTTGCAGTAGTTGGTATGTGTGGCTCGGGCAAATCGGTTGTTACCGAGGTTTTTACCGATGCAGGCTGGAAGTCGGTCTATTTTGGCGGAGTAACTATGGAAGAGTTGGAGCGCCGCGGTCTGCCTAAAAACGAGGCAAACGAGCGTGCCGTTCGCGAGGAACTTCGTGCAAAGCACGGTCTTGCCGCCTATGCCGTATTGCTTGCTGACCGCATTGAGCAGTTTGCAAGCGAGGGCAACGTTGTGCTTGACGGACTTTATTCCTGGTCTGAGTACAAATATTTGCAAGATAAATTCGGTGACAAACTACATATTCTTGCCATTGTAACCGACCGTTGCGTGCGCTATTCCCGTCTTGGCACCCGCACTATCCGTCCTCTTACTCCTGCTGAAGCCACGGCCCGTGATTACTCTGAAATCGAAAATCTTGAAAAAGGCGGCCCCATCTCTATTGCCGACCGCTTTATCACCAACAACGGCACTTCAGAGGAACTTGTTGAAGCCGTTAAAGAGTATATGAATGAGATTTAATTATTTATGTCCATATTCAAAGGAAAAAAATTATTCGTCCGTATCAAAAATACGGGCGAACATTTTTTTAGAGATGAATATTTATTTTCTATCAATTAAAGTTTTAAATATCATATCTGTTGTTTTAAGATCGTTTGGATCTAATTTCCTGACAAAAAGAGCCGACGATGACATCATTAAATCATAATCTTCTTCACGGTATGTGTATGGACGGCCTCTTCCCCAATCAATCAGTCGCGTTTTAAAATTAGATTTGCGCTCTTTATACTCTTCGTTATTCATTATTACGGTTTGAGCAAAGGTTTCATCCGAAACGTAGCAATCCTTCCAATATGGCATAATTTCTTCTGATATTTCGATAATCTGCTTACAAAAATCACCGGTTATACTCCACCACAAGTCCCCCATATGCACCGACCATCCCTTGTCACGAATAATGCTTGTTCCTTTCTTTCTGGGGAATCGCAACACTCTTGTATATAGAAATTTTTGCACATTGTTTAAAAAGTCACTTTGTGTGCGACTATAACATTTTAAAAAGGGATAGCGGTATTTCATACGCCAATCATTACTTCCGTCCTTGCCTCGCGTGTTGATGTATTCCGTGCCCGCCGGACTTTCTTTAAAGAAGTTGAATATTTCATTGGGGGTTTTTAGGGGCATATCAACCGCTGAAATCAAATGATAATATGAATACTCCTCACTATATGCACTTTTAAGCAACATTAAGGTTGCTTCAACTTGGCTATGGTGCCCCCAATACACAGCAACTCTGTCCGTAAAAACGACTTTGGATTTGTGGCAAACTTCACTTAGCCAATGGCCGTTATCTTTACTCTTTGCGTCCATATGAATAAAAAAATCAAATCTTTCGTCATCTAAAAGTTGCATGCACTTTTGTAATACAGATAAATTGCCATGTGCCATTACCAATATAGCGTGCTTCATAACATATCTCCTAAATCAACTATTACCATTAAATTATAGACACTACTTGTTTGCTTGTCAATATCACTGATTAACAATTGACCTTGTCCTCCGTCTCGGCTTAAACCCTAATAATTATCCGTAGTTATATAGTTGTAATTCTTTTATTGCCAAAAACGGTTATTTGTGATACAATGCTTTTATCAAAAAAAGGAGGCAGTGTTATGAAACGGGTTATGACCATTCAGGATATATCTTGCATCGGCAAATGCTCGCTTACAGTGGCACTGCCTATTCTTTCGGCAGCAGGGCTTGAAACGGCAGTTATTCCCACTGCACTTTTATCTACCCACACCGCTTTTAACCGATTTGAGTTTTTTGACCTTACCGATAAAATTCAGCCTATTGCCGACCATTTGTATGATGAAGGCTTTAAGTTTGATGCTATCTACACAGGTTATCTTGGCTCTTTTGAGCAACTTAAGAAGGTAAGCGATTTTATCGACCGCTTTAAAACAGAAGGCACTTTGGTGGTTATTGACCCCGTTATGGGTGACAACGGCAAGTTGTATGCAGGTTTTGACCGAGTTTTTGCCGACAGTATGTCAGACCTTTGCAAAAAGGCAGATATAATCATACCAAACCTTACTGAAAGCGCTTTTTTGTTGGGGCTTGACCAAGTGCCGCAAAATCCTGATTTGGACACCGCCAAAAAAATGCTTATTGACCTTACAAAACTCGGTCCTAAGGTTGCACTTATGACAGGTGTGTCAAACGAGGACGGTCAACTTGGTGCCATGGGGTATGATAGCAAGTCGGGCAACTTTTTTGGAAGTTTTTGTCAGCATATTCAGGCCACTTTTCACGGCACGGGTGATATTTTTGCCAGTGCTTTTGTAGGTGCCGCTCTTGATGGCGCTTCCCTTGATGAAGCCACTGAAACTGCGGTGCAGTTTACCTCACGCTCAATCAGAGCCACTCTTGATGACAATAACGGCAGATGGTACGGCGTTAATTTTGAGTCGGCTCTGCCTTGGTACATTAACCACCTGAAAGGTGATAGCAATAAAACTTGACCGCAGTCGGATTTGTGCTCTTATACTATGGTTTTGACAGCAACATGATTGATTTTTATCTTTGTATGTCTGCAAAAAACACCACCCAACAGGGTGGTGTTGTCTTTTTGCTCCCAATGTAGCGCAGTCAACAATCTAATACTCGCCCTCACTTCGTTCGGTGTTCGTGACCTGACCTGGTTCTGCGTAGCAGTCGCAAAGGCGCGATAGCCTTTGCGAACTGTGAAGTCTCGAGCAAAGTTGTTTTTTCGCAACTGCTCGGAGCAGTCGAAAAAGCAACGGCGCAGAGTATCCCCCTTCCCCGCCAAAGCAAAAAGCACCCTCTATAGCGCAGTCAACAATCTAATACTCGCCCTCACTTCGCTCGGTTGGACGACGGCGTGCCGCCGCAGGCAAGACGTACTGGTTGCATATGTTAATTAACCTTTTCGCTCGATATATTGTGCAGTAAAAAACGGACTGTTTCTCTGTCGCTCCTTACCTCGCTACCGCTCGGTGTTCGCTTCCTTTCGTGGTTCGAATCCCCCCGATAAACAAAAAACACCACCCTGTTGGGTGGTGTTTTTGTTTGGCGGAGAAGGAGGGATTCGAACCCTCGAACCGCGATTAACGGTTACACGATTTCCAATCGTGCGCGCTCGACCAACTACGCGACTTCTCCAAACGCTTTATTATTATACACAAGCAGAGTATAAAAATCAAGTCTTTTTTTAATTACCACACATACTGTTCATTATGCAGGTCGTTTTCTTTGCCAACAAAGGCAATTTGTTTAAAATCTTCATAATTTTCGCGGATGATATAATCCATATAACTCATAACATATTCCGACATCAATTTATATCCCATTGCATTCATATGACCGCCCATTCTGTACATCTTGCTAAATTGGGCGTCAACAACAGGCATATGCTTATACATATCAATAACATAGGTAAATTCAAACTTTTCTGCCAAATCGTAAAGAATTTTTGCGTGAATTTCTTTTTTTCTTTCTGCCTCACATTCGCAGTCGTGACGGGGTATGGTCATAAGAAAAATCCTTGCTTTAGGCTGAATTTCTTTAATATGACTCATTATTTTGCCCATATTGCCTGCAAAGGTGTCGGCATTTTGCTCACAGTTTTGGGGGTTAACGTCGGTGGCAACATCCCCCATCGGCACGTCATGCTCAGTATCGTTCACGCCCAGTGCAATAATATATGCCTGACACTTTCTTTCGGGGTCGCGAAATTTAAACCATTTCTCCCCATTCACCAAAAAGCCTTTTGCAGACATTCCGCCACTGGAAAAATTATAGGCAGTCAGTCCTGCACTGCGGGCAAGAAATTGGCCCCAGGAGTATTCGTAATAGTCGTGATAGCCCTTTTCCCCGTCCTTCATAGACTCCATTTCACCCGATGAAAGACTGTCACCGATGCAACCTAAAGTGCGAATTATACCGCAAAATCCGCCGTTTACAACCTTATTATCAAGAGGATTTATGTTTGACATTACTCTTTCTCCTTTTTTGCAGTTTCTGACAAAGTTTTTACCTCACTACCGTCTGCAAGGCAACTTACAAGGTCACCATTTTGGTCGTAAAAGCACACTCTGTCACCGTTAGTACAAAGTCCGCCCTTTACTGTGCCCACTTTGAGTTCTTTTGCTTTGGCTTTTTCATCGGTAATATTTTTGCTGTAAAGTTTTCCGTCAAGGGTGTAGAACATAATTCCCTTGTCGTTAATATTAAACTCGTCCACCTCAAAATAGGTCTGCTTGTTAGCGGTATTTCCCGATGCCACCGAGTAAAGTTTGCCCTCACTCTTATAAAACATATAAGACTCATAACGGACAAAACTGTCTACCTTATCGGCAAGGAAAGGTTTTACTTGGGTGCCGTCGGTACGGGCGGTATACAGTTTGCCCTCTTTAAGATAAACCACGGCGGTACTTGAAATCATAAACTGGTCAACATTAAGTCCAACTTTTTTGGTCTCTCCCGTTTGCAAAAAGTATTTATACAAATCGTCATTTTCATCGGTATAAAAAACCCAGTTTCCGCTGACCGACATCTGCTTGGCACCCTTAATAAGAGTCTTTACGGAGCCGCCGTCAAAATCACTGTATTTAACCTCGCCCTTATGGTTGCGGTACACGATACCTACATTATAGGGGCAAAGACTGTCACTCGCCTTGTCGATATAATACTTTGAGTTATCCCCTGTGCAGTAAAGACTGCCCTCACTGTCAATATAATAGGTAAGGGTGCCGTCTTGCGCCACAAATCCGCCGTTATACAGATTCATAAAACTGTTATTGGGTGATGTGGCGGGGCGGTCATAGGGCAAAATCGCAATAAGCCCCAACACAATAGCACAAAGCAGTGCAAAAAGGATAACAGGCAAAGCCGCTTTTAATTTATTTTTATTTTCCATAAGTTTACTCCTTAGATTGCTAAAATTATTTTAAAACAAATGCAATCTTTTGTCAATTAAACTATTCCATTCTTATAAAAAATGTGTTAGAATAATTTTATAGTTGTAATAAGGCGGTGCTTTTTATGAAATATGTTGTTGTTCTTTGTGACGGTATGGCGGATACTCCCGTTGCAGAACTTGGCGGCAAAACTCCTATGGAACTTGCCGAAAAACCCAATATGGACGCTCTTGCATCATCCTCAGTTGTGGGAATGGTGCGCACTGTTGACGACGGATTATCCCCCGGCAGTGATGTTGCCAATCTGTCGGTTATGGGTTTTGACCCATTAGAGTGTTATACAGGCCGCTCACCTCTTGAGGCGGCAAGTATCGGCATTGATATGGCAGAGGATGATGTTGCCATCCGTTGCAACCTTGTTACCCTGTCTGACGAGGCTGATTACAGTGACAAAACTATGGTTGACTATTGCGCTGACGACATCTCTACTGCCGAGGCAGACGAGATTATAAAATCCTTGCAAGCAGAACTTGGCAGCGGTGAATTTGACTTTTACACAGGTGTCAGTTACCGTCACTGCCTGATTTGGCACGGCGGCAAATGCAAAGGATACACCCTCACTCCCCCTCACGATATTTCGGGTCAGCCTATCAAAGATTATATTGGCGGTCACTTTGAGTCAGGTCTTATTGAACTGATGAAAAAAAGTGTGGAGATTTTGCGCGACCACCCCGTAAACAAGGCTCGCATTGCCGCAGGCAGACGGCCAGCCACTTCCGCTTGGTTTTGGGGTCAGGGCAGTCGTCCCGGTCTTAATAATTTTGAGCAGACCTATGGCATCAAGGGTGCCGTTGTGTCGGCTGTTGACCTTATAAAAGGTATCGGCAAATGTGCCGGTATGCAGGTTATAGAGGTGGAGGGCGCCACAGGTTACATAGACACCAATTTTGAGGGCAAGGCAGAGGCTGCTATCAATGCTCTCCAAACCTGCGACTATGTTTATGTGCACCTTGAAGCACCTGACGAGTGCGGTCACCGTCGGGAAGCCCAAAACAAAGTTAAGGCTATTGAACTGATTGACGAAAAAATCGTTAAACCCTTACTTGACGCCTTGGCAGGTGAGCAGTTTAAAATTCTTATTCTTCCTGACCATCCCACTCCCATTGCAACTGCAACCCATTCAAGAGAGCCTGTTCCCTTCTTGCTTTATGACAACACTGAGGAATGTGCAGGTGTTGAATGCTTTACCGAAGAAAATGCTCAAAACACAGGCGTTTTTGTTGAACGGGGCCCCATACTTATTAAAATGATGCTAAATTGAGGTGATACAAATGGCTGACCTTACCACCAATCAGCAAAAGGTTTTTGACTTTTTGCTTTCTCGGTCATCCTCGGGTCTGCCCCCTACTGTGCGTGAGATTTGCTCTGCCACAGGGGTGCGCTCTACCTCTACTGTTTTTGCCATTCTGACTGCCCTTGAAGAAAAAGGGCTTATCTCCCGTGAGGGTGGCTCATCCCGTGCAATTAAGGTAGAGAGTGTGTCTGCCCACGTTGACGTGCCACTGGTTGGCACTGTTACTGCAGGCGTACCCATCCTCGCTACCGAAAATATTGAGCAGTATATCCCTCTGTCTGCCGACGTTTCCCGTGGCAGAGAAATGTTTGCTCTGCGTGTTAAAGGTATGTCTATGATGAATGCTGGCATACTTGACGGGGATATTGTTTATGCTCATCGCACTCAGTATGCCGACGACGGTGATATTGTGGTTGCACTGATTGATGACGAAGCCACTGTGAAGCGCCTTAGCCACGATGAGTCGGGCAGAGTTATCCTTTTGCCCGAAAATGATGCTTTTGAGCCAATTATACCCGACGAGGTATCTATCTTAGGCAAGGTTGTGGCATCATTCAGACAGTATTAAACTGTGTTCTTGCAAACGCACGATATGTCACTTTGTGATGAGTTTTAAAAACCGAAAAGGGTTGATACCGTACAGTATCAACCCTTAATTTTATTGTTGCTGTTTGCCGTCTCCTATGCTATAATCCTGTTGTACAAAAAGGAAGCAGGTGAAAATCCTGCACGAGCCCGTCGCCGTAAGGTGCCGCAAAATCCTTGTCTGCTCTAACTGACGCCGCAAGTCAGTGACAAGCCATTGAGTTTATCTTGAGAAGGTGAGCTGACATTTGCACCAAGTCGAAATACTTTTTGTACAAAGCCTCTTAAATCAAACAGTTGCGAGCGCCAACATTAAAAAGAGGAATTTAATATTAAGGAGAATGCAAAATGCAAAAAACAGTTATTACCAAACTGTTGTCGTTGCTTCTTACATTTGTGCTTATTGCGGCTATGGCACTGCTTGTAACCGGTTGCGACAGCAAAGGCGGGGATGCAAGCTCTGTTTTATCAGAGCAGACAAGCTCCTTCACCTCTGACAAAGAGGAAGGCAATCTGCTTGGTGAAGGCAAAACCACCTTTAACTTTAAGGTAGTGGATGTGGAGGGAAAAGCCACAAGCTACCAAATTAAAACCGACAAGGCTACTGTCGGTGAAGCCCTGCTTGAGTTGAAACTTATTGCAGGTGAACAGGGCGAATACGGTTTGTATGTTAAAACCGTAAACGGCGTTACCGTTGATTACGACAAAGACGGTAAATACTGGGCTTTCTATGAAGGCGACAAGTATGCCGCAAAGGGTGTTGACTTAACCCCCGTTACAGATGGCGCCACCTATTCATTTAAAGTAGAATAAACAAAAAGGGTTGATACAGCGTTGTATCAACCCTTAATTGTATAACGAAAAACGGACCGGTGACATCTCACCGGTCCGCCTAATTAGCAAATCATCAGGTGGTTGCCATCAATACACACCAGTAGGTTACATTGTTGAACACAAAGTAGCCAACTGCAACATTATCGTAGTTAACTCCATCGCCCTTGATACCGAGTGCCTTTGCATTATCTTCATTCTTGATAAGTGCTTCGTAAGCCTTATTGGTATCCTTTGAATAATCGCCCCATACATAAAGAGCTGCATTCTGACGAACAAAGATATCGTAATCAGAGAAGATTGAAGTGGTCTTATCGGTACGCTTGTCGTCCATAGCCTTCTCTTTGTTGTTAACCATATCAACAGCCTCTTCAAGAGCGCGCTGGTTAGCAGCAGCCTTAAGTGCTACATCTTCAGAAGTGAAAGCAGTCTGATTGTTAGCCTCACGACCCTTGTTGATAAGGTTGAGCATCTCTTCTGCCTTCTTATCGTCGCCTGCATTCTGATGAACAACAACGGTAACTACACGTTTGAAGCCCTGGTCGTTGGTCTTAACAACAATATCAGTTGTACCGCAACCAACACCGAGAACGTAACCGTCTTTGTCAACCTTTGCGATGTTGGTGTTCTTGCTTTCGTAGTAAACGCTCTTATCAAAAGCACTGTCAGGCTTTACAGTGTAAGTAATCTGCTGTTTGGTGCCCAGTGCTACAGAAAGAACGGTCTTGTCAACAGTAATGCTGATGATGTGAGCCTGACCGTCAGGAATTTCAGTCTTAACAGGTTTTGACTCTTCACCAATAGTATCAAGCTTTACATTAAGGTCGATTTTCTTACCACTGGTCTTAACAGGTGTGCCTGAGTTGCCTGCGGGCTCTTTACTGTCTCCACAGCCAACCATTACGCCACATACCATAACTACTGCCAGAAGTAACGCAATAATTTTTTTCATAACAATACCTCCACGTCGCTGCCGTAGCGACTAAAATTTAACTTATTTATTTGTTCCCAACGGCAATTCTACTGAAAAAAACAGCAGGGATCTTTTGGCATGAGAAAAGTTGCACCATAAATTTTCACAACCTATACTCACCTACACACTAATTTTAATACAAAATGTCAAAATAATCAAGTAGAAACTTTTATTTTGATACTTTTACACTAAAATCATTTACTCTTTTATGCGGTTTGAATAAAAAACATAAAGGGACCGGATAAACCAACCGCAAAAAAGCAAATTACCAATAATGATTATATACAGTCAAAACAGTAATTAAATTTACTGTTTCGATACCAAATCTTTGATTTGACTATATCTATTTCAATGAATGTCATGCACAATTAAACTTTTAAGATTTAAATTTTGCTAAACCGACAAACTGCAATCATTATTAAAGGTATTAACAGACTAACCGAGTTATGCCTCTGAATTTGTCAGAAACTCTATTTTATGAATACTATGTTGTTTTGTACGGTATGCATAAAGAAGCACATATTTTTTTAACGTATAGGCTAGCTTTTTGTCATTTTTGTTAAATTTTGGGTCTTTATTTTATTAAAACCTAAAATTTTATATTATAAAAGCGCAAATTCATTGACTTTTCCGACACAGTAGGGTAGAATTATACGTATATAACTTTACTTTAAGTCTCTATATATATCGGGAGGGGTTTTAGTGCTGAATATGACCGACGAAGAGTTGTGTTCTATGGCACAGTCGGGTGATACCGATGCCCGCGACCGATTGGTAGTGCGCTACATCTCTTTGGTCGGTGTCCGTGCCGCCGTTTATTCCCATCAGTCAAGCGCTTTTGACTGCGAAGATTTGGGTCAAGAGGGTTTTATCGGTCTGGTAAGCGCCATTGACAGTTACGACCCGTCTTACGGCGCATCATTCCGCACCTTTGCCGCGCTTAACATTGACCGCCGCATAACCGATGCTGTCCGTCTTTCACTGCGTAAGCGCCAAATTCCCGAAAGTGCCAAGGTATCCATTGACGGTGAGCATTTGACGGCAGGTGAAAATCCCGAAAACACCGCCATTTTGCGTGACACACTGTCAAGAATTCTTGCCGAAATAAAAGACCGCACCTCTCCTCTTGAACAAAAGGTGCTTTCACTTACTATGAGCGGTTATTCCTACACCGAAATTGCAAAGCGGCTTGACTGTTCGGCAAAAGGGGTTGAAAATGCCCTTGCAAGAGTAAGGCGCAAACTTAATAATTACAAATAACTCCGGGGTAGCTTAATCAGCAAAGCGTTGATCCTGACAAAGACGGCGGTGCAAATCCGTCCCCAAGGAGCAAAATAAAATTTTATTTTCAAGCGAGGTAACAACAATGTTTGAAGACAAGACCCTTACATGCAAAGAATGCGGTAACGAATTCGTATTTACCGCCGGCGAGCAAGAGTTTTATGCAGAAAAAGGCTTTGAGAATGAGCCCCAGCGCTGCAAGGCTTGCCGTGATGCAAGAAAAAATGCAGGCAGAGGCCCCAGAGAGTATTTTGTTGGCGTCTGTGCTAACTGCGGCGGCGAGGCAAAGGTTCCCTTCCAGCCCAGCGGTGACCGCCCCATCTATTGCAGCAACTGCTTCAATACCATTAAAGAACAGGCAGAATAATTAAGCATAATTGATTTTTTTAACTTTGTAAGCTTTGTAGGTAAGGCTATTGTTATAAATTGATATGCTAATGGGGTGCATCTTCAGGAGATGTGCCCCATTTTATTTTATGAAAAGCCACAATTTTAAAAGAGCAAGTTCGGTTGAACTTGCTCTTTTTTACTACATTATTGTATATTACCCTTGCAATAGGCGTGGCGTTCTTCGCCTGTAGCAGTACGAAATCTGCCCCGCTGCTCAAACCCTAACTGTATGAGGGCATCGGTCAACTTGCTCTCTTTAGGGTGGGCGCCGCTTCGAATTACCTCAACTCCGTTTTCAGCACATCTGTTAAGACAAAAATCAACAATTGCGCCTACGGTAGCAACATAATCGACATTTCCGCTGACAGTCACCCGATGAAGCACGCCGTACTCCCCTGCTGCCCACTGACAGCCCAGTGAAATTCGATAGGCGGTATCCCCCGAAAAATCCAGAACGAAAGCGGCAATAACCTTGCCATCTTCTTCAACCGCATAACAAATGCCGTCGTCAATATAGCCAAACACGTCGTCAAAATCGGGGCTGCCGTCGGACCACTTATCCACAAGGGCACGCCGAAAAGCCGTACGGCTTTGCTCGTACAGCTCGAAGATGGCATCTGCCTGTGCATATGAGGCTTCTCTGACGGTCATTTTAATCACTCCAAGGTTTCTTGTCACCTTAACTATATTTTACCCCTTTATCCTTATTTTTTCAAGGCAAAGACCTTAATCGGTTGAAATTTCGTTAAAGTTGTGGTAAAATCACCCCAAGATTATGTGAAAGAGGTTACAATATGGCAACACTCAATATAGTTATGATGCAACCCCAAATTGCCCCTAATGCAGGCAATGTTGCTCGCACTTGCGCCGTTACGGGAGCTCGCCTTCATCTTGTGGGCCCTATGGGCTTTGTGCCTGATGACGCCAAGCTGAAAAGGGCAGGACTTGACTATTGGCATTTGCTCGACATTACATATTACAAGGACAACGACGAATTTTTTGAAAAAAACAAGGGTGGCGAGTTTTTCTATTTCACCTCAAAAGGTACACACGCCCATTCCGATGCTCTTTACCCCGACGGATGCTTCCTTGTTTTTGGTTCAGAAACCAAGGGACTACCTGAAGACCTGTTATACCAAAACCCAAGCCATAGTGTTCGCATCCCTATGCGCAGTGAAGCCCGTTGCCTTAATTTATCCAATGCAGTTGCTGTTGCAACCTACGAAGTACTGCGTCAATGGGACTATCCGTTGCTTGAAAACAAGGGTAAACTGACTATGTTCGACTGGTGATTTGACAAATTTTTCCATAACACAACATTTATTGCTCATTTTTCTTAAAATTATTGCTCAACCACTACAAATAGTTTCTAAATTGTAACTTTTATTTTACAAAATCCTCTTTACAAACCATCTTTTCGAGGTATATACTATAAATATAGTAACTTTACGAAAGGATGGCGAGTTGAATATGAAATTGTATAAGGCTTTGCCAATTCTTTCGGTTTTATTTGCTTTTGTGCTATCTATATCTTGTGTTTCGGTGTTAGGTGCTCCCGTTATGGATACTGTGGCTGTTACCCACGCTCCTGCCAATAACGACAATGACTCTTTTGAGGGCACAAGATTGATTGCCGTTACCGATAACAAGGCAACCACTGTTACCTATGACCTGGGTGTAATCGGCAAGGTGCTATCTCTTAACCGAGTTTTCGGTGCCGACCTTTATGACGACTGCGCTTTGGCTCATTCAGCACAGTTGGTTGTTAGCGGCAATGCCGACGATGTGCAGGCTTTTATCCGCACCCTTTACGGCAGAAGTGTTGAGGTTAAGGGTGGCGAAATGAGTGAAGCCAAAGATATGCATCACGATATATTGAATATAAGCGAAAATGGCGGGCTTTTAGCAGTTACCTCTACCGTCACTTGCGGTGAGGATAGTTTTACTGCCGTCACCACCTTGGCTCCCTGCCAGAATGAATACGGTTATATGATTATTTCTGCAGATATTATATAATGTATTAAAAAACACAACTCCTTATAGGAATTGTGTTTTTTGCACATTTGTATTGAATTTTAAATATGAATATGCTACAATAAACGCAATAAATAATTGGAGGAAATTAAAATGAAAAAACTTTTAGCACTTGTTTTGGTTCTTGTTATGGCACTTTGTTTCACCGCTTGCGGCGATGACAGAGATTTTGATGATGTTGGCGGCACAATTTCTACCAACAGCACTGAGGTAAGTTCTGAGGAAGATGTTGCAGTTAACCTTGGCGGTGTTGACGGCGCAACCTACAAAAACGCTTCTGTTGGCGTGCAGTTTGTTGCTCCTGAAGGCTGGACCTTCTATGATGCTGCAAAACTCGCAGAGATGAATAGCGGCAACACCGACCTTGAAGCAGCAAACACTATGTTTGATATGATGGCTATCCATACTAACGGCAACAACGTATCCCTTGCTTTTGAAAACCTTGGCAAACTTTACGGCACAATTATCACCGAAGATAAATATGCAGAGCTTGCTAAAAAGAATCTTGAGTCATCTTCTACTGCCATTAAAAATGTTCAAGAGTCAACTGTTACTGTTGTAGGCGAATCTTGGAAATGCCTCACATTCACTCAGACCGTTCAGGGCATTGAAATCAAGCAGATTTCTGCATTTAAAAAGTGCGGCAAATATATGGCTCTTATCACCGCTACCGGCGTTGATATGACTCCCGAGCAGATTCTTGCTCTCTTCACCAAGGCTTAATCACTATATATAATATGTAATATTAAAACCGCAGAGCAATCTGCGGTTTTTGTTTTGTTATTTGGTAACAGAGCGTTCAAACTGATTTTTTTAGTGAATACTGTCCCTCTATTTCATCTGCATCGCAGATTTATTCCCCACGCAGTGAGGATTTCATTGCATTCTCACTCCCAACCGTCGATGCCGCCTCGTTGCAAAGCACCGATGGTTTTTTTATAAAGGGAACTGTACCCGTTTTCTTTTTCCAATCTATTAAGCAAATCCTTGACCCGTTGCCGCTCGGTGATGCCGTCGGCTTTGCAAAGAGATTTTGTGACAGGCAAATCTAACTTGCGGGCCGCCTTTGCTACATCACGCTCGTAGGCAAAAACCATAGGTCTTATTAGGGTTAAATCTTTGCGGGACAGATAACTGACGGGACGGAAGCAACCAATTTTACCCCCGTCAAGCAAGTTCATATAAAATGTTACCACCGCATCGTCAAGGTGGTGGCCCAATGCCAATTTGTTGCACCCCGCCTCTTTTGCGGCGTCGTGAAGCATACCGCGGCGCATCTTTGCACACAGTGAGCATGGATTTTTCTCTTTGCGGTCTTCAAAAATCACCTTGGCAAGTTGTGTAGGTCGGATGATATACTCCACATCCAGTTGGTCGCAGAGTGCCTGTATCTTGCTAAAATCAGCAGGCTTGCCCTCAAACTGCATATCAAGGGTTATTGCCACCAACTCATATGGCACGGGATAAAACCGACGCATTTCACTGAGAGCATAAAGCAGTGCCAAGGAGTCTTTGCCGCCCGATACACCCACGGCAATTTTATCCCCCGCTTCAATCATTTTATAGCGCTGAAGCGCGGCACGGATGTGGCTCATAAGCATTTGCATTGGTTTCACCCCCAAAAAGAATATACATTATTATATAGGTTTTGCGAAAAAATTGCAATAGGCATAAATTTTGTGCAAAAAGTGAAAATTGAAAGTGAGCAAACAAGAGATATAACGAGTTAAAGTGAGATAAAACGAGATTGAAAGGCGCCGATTAAAATTTTGAAAAAAAGGTGTTGACAAGTAGGTTAGGTTGTGTTATCATAACACCTGCACGAAAAAAAGAATTTTTATTTGGAGGTAACTGATATGTCAACTTATATGCCCAAAGCCGGCGAAATCAGCCGCAAGTGGTATGTCATTGACGCTGCTGGCAAATCTCTCGGTCGCGTAGCTGCCGAGGCTGCAGTTTTGCTTCG
>JAZORF010000036.1:0-3682 GCA_045656545.1 Acutalibacteraceae bacterium
TTTGAAAATGCTACACGCAACACCCTTGATTTGTCTTGCGTGCCTGTTTTGAAGGCAAAAACACATCTGCCCGTTGTGGTTGACCCAAGCCACGCCACAGGTATGGCATCTTTGGTGGCTCCGATGGCAAAGGCGGCAGTAGTCAGCGGCGCCGACGGACTTATGTTAGAGGTGCACAACAATCCTGCCTGCGCCCTTTGTGACGGTATGCAGGGCATCACCCCCGACACATTTGAGGGACTTATGGCAGATGTAAAGCGTCTTTGTGAATTTGAGGGAAAGAATTAAAGAGCGATATGTTGTCTGCGACAACGAGAAAAAACAAGGATTTGCCATATGGCAAACCCTTGTTTTTTTAAGCCTTAATAATTGTTGTTATTATCGTTCTTTTTATTCTGGCTGTTATTATTATTCTTATTTTGGCTGTTGTTCTGATTGTTTTTATTCTGGCTATTGTTCTGCTGATTATTGTTCTGACTGTTGTTCTGTCTGTTATCCATTTATATCACCACCTTCTTGGTGATGTTATTTTGTGCAGACAGACCTTATTTATTCAAACACAGTGGCAATTTGCTTGTGGGAACAGGTGGGTGAATATTGCCAATTATCAATATGACTGCCTTCAAAACAGTACTCAAGGGGCGGCTGAGCGTAATCAGCATCAAAGGAGTCAATAATTATCAACTTAATTTTCATTTTTTCGGGAATAATAGACTTAATATAAACGCTTGCCTGCTGACCGGGAGCAACTCCGTCTCGAAGTTCTGCAAGCCCTGCCAGATTGGGTGTCAGTTCAACAAAAACACCGTAATCTTCTACCGTTCTTATGATGCCCGACACCGTCTGACCCTGTTTGAATCGGTCGGCATTTTCTTGCCAGGTGCCAAGCAACTCCCTGTGAGAAAGGGAAATTCTGCCTTTTTCGTCAATAGCGCGAATGACGGCGTAAATATCGTCACCGTGTGAGAATCTGTCTGCAGGGTGAGATATGCGAGACACCGAAATGGCATCAATAGGCATCAGCGCCACCACACCGCAACCGATGTCGCAAAATGCGCCGAAACTTTCAAGATGAGTTACTCTTGCAGGTATAATATCCCCTGCCGACAGCTCCGATATGTATTCTTGCATACAAATCTGTTGTGCTTCTCGGCGGGATAGCATTGCCGTCACCTTGCCGTCGGCGTGCACAATATCAGTGACGGTAAAGCATACCGGCTTGTTAACGCGGGATATAAGAGCAATATCTCTCACCTGACCTTCGGCAATGCCGATAGCACCCTCGTCTCTGGGAATAATGCCTGTAATGTTACCTCCCAAATCAACAATAAGATTGTGCTCACTGTCGCACATAATTGCTTTTGCCTCTAAAATCTTGCATTTTTCAAGGGCGTCATTCAGCGCGGCAAGAGTTATCTGTGACTGAGAATTGTAGCCCTCGGGTAAAAATTTTGTCATTGTTTAATCATCCTTCCACCATAGTCGTCTTTTTGATTTATATGACCTTACAAATGGCAATATAACATGCAGAAAGTGATTATTTTGTCAAATAACGCGAAAATGTAAAAAAATGTAAATTGCATATCAACGGGGGCTTGTCAATATTATTATAGGGTGAGCAGTTAAACCCGAGCCCGCCACAAAGCGGTATATTTCGGTGCTTTTTGCTCCGTTCGTTCTCGTAAGGCTTGTAGGAGGGGAAAGGAATGTTTATTACATTTAAACTGACTTTAAAAAAGATGTTTGTTTTTACGGCAGCGATTATTATAGGGGTGATGTGTGTTGACGCGGTAAAAAATGCTACGTTACCCGAAACGCCAATATGTAAAAGCCTGTACGACTGCACTGCCTACCTTAAAAAGCAAGGGGTTGAGGTTGAACAGGAGCCTGTATATTCTAACACAACGGTAATTGACAGTGAGGGCAAATCGGGGTGGCAGGAGTATGCCCGCCGACTAAAAAAGCAGGGCTTTAACATAACCGACTACTTCGGTAAAGAGGCAGATATATATTGCTTCAGGTTAAAAACCGACCCCGATAAAGCCGCCCGTATATTGCTTTGCGAAAATAGAGTAATCGGTTATGAGGTGGTTAAGTGGTTTTAGCCAAAAGGTCTAATTTCGATTTAGATAAAACAACTTTGACTTTGGCCAAAATGACTTTGTTGACCAAGCATTTAACCTGATTTTTAGGCAAGTTGTTGTAATCTTGAAAATCGGTTGGTTATAATACATAAAAAGGGGTAAAAATTTTTGTAGGGTTGGTTAATAGTAAAGGATGGCCGTTTTTGGTATAATATTGTGGTAAAAACGGGGAGTAGTCGCCCCTTAGAATAATTAGGAGGTCTATTTACTATGGCAGAACTTCAACTTAAAGGTATTTACAAAAAATACGCCGGCAACGTTGTTGCCGTTTCTGACTTTAACCTTGATATTAAGGACAAAGAGTTTATCATCCTTGTTGGTCCTTCTGGTTGCGGTAAGTCAACCACCCTTCGTATGATTGCAGGTCTTGAAGAAATTTCTGACGGTGAACTTTACATCGGCGGCAAATTGGTTAACGACGTTGCACCTAAAGACCGCGACATCGCAATGGTGTTCCAGAACTACGCTCTTTATCCCCATATGACCGTTTTCGAGAATATGGCATTCGGTCTTAAACTCCGCAAGACTGCTAAGGACGAAATTAAGCGCCGCGTAGAAGAGGCTGCTCGCATCCTCGACATCGAGCATTTGCTTGACCGTAAGCCTAAGGCTTTGTCAGGTGGTCAGCGTCAGCGTGTTGCTCTCGGCCGTGCTATCGTTCGTGAGCCTAAGGTTTTCTTGCTTGACGAGCCTCTTTCAAACTTGGACGCTAAACTTCGTGCACAGATGCGCACCGAGCTTGCTAAACTTCATAAGAGAATCGGCACCACCTTCATCTATGTTACCCACGACCAGACCGAAGCTATGACCATGGGTGACCGTATCGTTGTTATGAAGGACGGTTTCATTCAGCAGGTTGATACTCCTACCAAGTTGTACGACAAGCCCAGCAACAAGTTCGTTGCAGGCTTCATTGGCTCACCTCAGATGAACTTTATCGAGGGCGTTGTGCTTAAAGACGGCGACAACTACTTCTTCGAGTACGGTACCGAAGATACTAAAACCCGCAAGGGCGTTAAGTATCGCATCCTTCTTCCCGAAGAAAAGAATGCAAAGGGTTGCCTCGACCCATATGTAGATAGCGAAGCTCCCGTTGTTATGGGTATCCGTCCTGAGCACATTTCTGATAATGACGCTTTCGTTGCTGCTCATCCCGAAGCAGCTGTTAAGGCACATGTTGATGTTACCGAAATGATGGGTGCCGAGACCTACCTCTATATGACCAGTGAGGGTTATATGATTAACGCACGCGTTGAGCCTAAGACCTTGACCCGTGCAGGTGACGACATTTCTATTGCATTCAAGACCGAGTTTATCCACCTCTTTGATGCAAAGACCGAAAAGACCATCACCAACTAATAACGTTTAAAGCCAGTAATGGAGGCACACTTCGGAAGGAAGTGTGCCTCACTTAATATCTATTTTTCAAAAATATTAAGTGATATTGTGAGACAGGGCTCACAGTGATATTCTTTTAGAATACCTCGCCAACGGCGAGATATTTCTAAAAGAGTGATATTGAAACCTATTGTTTCAGT